>CAZANC010000237.1:0-5514 GCA_964486495.1 uncultured Occallatibacter sp. | reverse complement strand
CGCGCCAGCGTCTCTCGCGCATGATCCACGGCCGTACGCGCCTTTTGCCCCTGCAGATGAATCGACGAAGCGTTCCCAAACTCCTCCATCCAGTACGGGCGCATCGCCTCCATCACCTCGGGCAGCAGAGGCGTGGTGGCATTCGCATCGCAATAAACCCGTCGCATCGGGGAAGCACTCCTGCCTTAAATTGTACGGGAATCGCGCTGCGGCGCGATCTAGGGCAGCTCAGCCGCGCCCGTTAATTCGCAATCCTGACGATTCCCCATCCAGCCAGGTCAATTAGTTAGAATGCGGGAAGTGCATTCCCGCGTTTTTCGGAGCTCTCTCGCATGATGGATAAGCCAAACCAAACTCCGGCCGCCGATCCGTCGCGAAATCCGCGCATTCTCATCGTTGGCAACGCTGGTCAGCTCGGCCGCGAGCTCGAGCGCCTCTTTGCAACCGTCGGTCCCATCGTCGCTGTCGATCGTGAGTCCGTCGATCTCGCCGATCCCGATCAGACGCGCGACCTTGTCCGCCGCACTGCGCCCGACGTGATTCTCAACGCCGCTGCCTACACCGCCGTCGATCGCGCTGAGTCGGAGATGGCTCTGGCCCATGCCATCAACGCCCTCGCTCCCCGCGTCCTCGCCGAAGAAGCAGCCGAACGCAACGCCCTCCTCGTCCACTATTCCACGGATTATGTCTTCGACGGCAGCAAGCAGGAGCCGTGGACGGAAGACGATTCACCGGCGCCGCTCAGTGTCTACGGCGCCAGCAAGCTGGCCGGCGAGCAGGCCGTCCAGAACTCCAGCGCTCGCCACCTCATCTTTCGCACCAGTTGGGTTTACGGGCCGCACGGCAACAATTTTTTGCTCACCATGCTCCGCTTGGCGCGCGAGCGCGACCGGCTCTCCATTGTTGATGACCAGGTCGGCGCGCCAACCACATCCATCGAGCTGGCCCGCGCAACGCATGCCATTGTCACGGGTGTGCTGGCTGGCCGCTTTGGGGAACCGCAAAACTGGTCCGGCCTTTACCACATGACTTGCGCCGGCTCCGTCTCCTGGTTCGGATTCGCTCAAGCCATCTTCGCCCGCGCGTCCGAGCGGCTCGGCGTGAAAGCGCCCGGCCTCACTCCGATCGCCACCAAGGACTATCCCACTCCCGCCACGCGCCCTCGCAACTCCGTCCTGTCGAACGCCAAACTCCACGCCCGCTTCGGTCTCGAGCTTCCGGCGTGGCAGTCCGCACTGGATGAAGTGATCGCTTGTCTTCAGGGTCGCTCGGGATCGGAATAGGCCTCAAGCAGCGTCCGCGCCGCGCGAAACGGCGTCGTCCGACCCTCCGCCACGTCGCGCTCCAGTGCCGCAATTTGACCGCGCACCGCCGAATGCGCATCGAATCGCTGCCGCAGCGCCTGATCGATCATCTCCTGCATCCATCGCCGCTGTTGCTCACGCCGGCTCGCGGCAAGCCAGCCGTTGCTTCGCGTTAGCTCCGTATACTCAAGCACGAGCGCCCATAGTTCGCTGATTCCCGCACCCGTCAGTGCGGAGCAGGTCACCGCGCGCGGCGTCCATCCTGACCCAGATGCCGGAAAAAAGTGCAGCGCGTTCTGCGCCTCGGCGCGTGCTCGCTCCGCAGCGTCCACATTCGTTCCATCGGCCTTGTTCACCGCCACCAGGTCGGCCAGCTCCATCACGCCGCGCTTGATTCCCTGCAACTCATCACCCGCACCGGCCAGCGTGATCAACAGAAAAAAATCCACCATCTCGTGCACAGCCGTCTCTGACTGCCCTACGCCGATTGTCTCCACCAGAATGTTCCGGTAGCCCGCCGCCTCGCACAGCAGCATCGCCTCACGTGTCCGCTGCGCCACGCCGCCTGCCATGCCGCGCGAAGGCGACGGCCGGATGAATGCCATCTCGCTCGCGGCTAGCGTGGGCATTCGCGTCTTGTCGCCCAGAATGCTCCCGCCTGAAATCTGGCTGCTGGGGTCGATCGCCAGTACCGCGACTTTCTCCTTTTTTTCCGCGATCAGAAATCCGCCCAGTGCCTCAATCAAGCTGCTCTTGCCCGCGCCGGGCACGCCTGTAATTCCCACCCGAATCGAATCTGCGCAGTGAGGCAGGCAATCTTCCACAACCTGCTCGGCCACCTCGCGATCCGCCTCGCGGGTGCTCTCGATCAGCGTTACGGCGCGCGCCAGCACAGTGCGGTCGCCGCGCAGAATTCCGTCGCGGTACTGTTCACGCGAGAGCGGCCGGGGCCTCTTCGCAGGCTTCGGCGCCTCAGGCGTTCCGCATCCCGGCACTTCACGCAGCGCGCTCTTCATTGCATTCCTCTAGCCGATCACAGCAGCGCACAGCATCTCCAGAATCTTCTGTGCCGCCATCGGAATCACGGTACCCGGCCCGTAGATTCCCGCTACACCCGCGTCATACAGGAACCGGTAGTCCTGCGGGGGGATCACGCCGCCAACAACCACTAGAATGTCGTCCCGGCTCAGCGCGCGCAGCTCATCAATCAGTTGTGGCACCAGCGTCTTGTGGCCCGCGGCCAGGCTCGACACGCCCACCACGTGCACGTCGCTGTCCATGGCAAATCGCGCCACCTCGCGCGGCGTCTGGAAAAGCGGTCCCACGTCCACATCGAATCCGATGTCCGCGAACGCCGTCGCAATCACTTTCGCTCCGCGATCGTGTCCGTCCTGGCCCATCTTTGCCACCAGAATTCTTGGCCGCCGTCCTTCTTCTCGCTCGAACTCTTCCACCATGCGCCGCGCCTTCTTGAATTCCTCTCCATTGGCGCTTTCAGCGGAATACACGCCGGCGATGGTGCGCGTCGTTGCCTCGTAGCGCCCCCACACATGTTCGAGAGCCATCGAAATCTCGCCCAGTGTTGCTCGTTTGCGCGCCGCGTCCACCGCGCAATCCAGTAAATTTCCATCACCGGTTTCCGCCGAATGCTCAAGCTTCTCCAGCGCCTCGCGCACTGCGCTCGCATTGCGCTCGCGCTTCAATTGCTCAAGCCGCTTTACCTGCGCAGTCCGCACCGCGCCGTTGTCGATATCGAGCACGGGAATCTCCGGCTCCTCTGCCGCCGGGTACGCATTCACGCCGACAATCACGTCGCGTCCCGCATCGATGCTTGCTTGCCTCCGCGCCGCAGCCTCTTCGATGCGCATCTTGGGCACTCCCGTCTCAATCGCCTTTGCCATTCCACCCAGCCGCTCAATCTCCTCGATCAGGCCCCAGGCTTTGTGCATGAGCTCGTGCGTCAACCGCTCCACGTAGTACGATCCCGCCCACGGGTCCACCACATGCGTGATCCCCGTCTCCAGTTGCAGGGTTAGCTGCGTGTTGCGCGCGATCCGCGCCGAGAAATCCGTGGGGAGGCCCAACGCCTCGTCGAGCCCGTTCGTGTGCAGTGATTGCGTGCCCCCAAACGCGGCGGCCAGCGCCTCGACGCACGTGCGCACCACGTTGTTATACGGATCCTGCGCTGTCAGGCTCCATCCCGATGTCTGCGAGTGCGCACGCAACGCCAGTGATTTAGGATTCTTCGCGCCGAAGCTCTTAACCAGCTTCGCCCAAATCATCCGTGCCGCCCTCATCTTGGCAATCTCCATAAAATGGTTCATGCCCACGCCCCAGAAAAACGAAATTCGCGGCGCAAACTCGTCCACGTCGAGCCCGGCTCCAACGCCGGCGCGCAAGTACTCCAACCCGTCGGCCAGCGTGTAGGCCAGCTCCAGGTCGGCCGTCGCCCCCGCTTCCTGCATGTGGTATCCGCTAACGCTGATGCAGTTGAAATTCGGCATCTTCGCCGCGCAGTAGCGGAAAATGTCGCCGATAATGCGCATCGATCCGGCAGGTGGATAAATGTACGTGTTGCGGACCATGAACTCCTTCAGAATGTCGTTCTGGATGGTTCCGCTCAACGCCGCCGGCGCCACGCCCTGTTCTTCCGCGGCAACAATATAGAACGCCATGATCGGCAGAACCGCGCCGTTCATGGTCATTGAAACCGACATCTGGTCCAGCGGAATGCGGTTGAATAGCGTCTTCATGTCAAGAATCGAGTCGACGGCCACGCCCGCTTTGCCCACGTCGCCCGCTACGCGCTCATGATCGGAGTCGTAGCCGCGGTGCGTCGCCAAATCGAAGGCCACCGAAAGCCCGCGCTGCCCGGCAGCCAGGTTGCGGCGATAGAACGCGTTCGACTCCCCCGCGGTTGAGAACCCTGCATACTGACGGATCGTCCAGGGGCGCATTGCATACATCGTTGCGTATGGCCCGCGCAAATAAGGCGGAATGCCGGCTGCGTATTCCAGGTGCTCGAGTCCAGCCAAATCGTCCCGTGTGTAGAAGCTCTTGAGCTCGATGCGCTCGGGCGAAATCCATGCCTCGGCCTCGCCAGGCGCGCATGTTCCCGTCGCCGGCGTCCAATCGATCTTTGTAAAGTCAGGTCGCATCGTCAGCTTTTGATCCCCATCCGTTCCTGCCACTTTGTCAACACTTCCACGGGATTGCTGCGCACGTGTACAAAATCTGCAACGCCCTTTGCCGCAAGCTTTTCGGCGTCTTCGGGAGTTCCCGCTACAATCACCGGCGTCGTTCGGCCCAGTTCCTTCAGTTTCGCCATCAGCTCCGCGGTAATCGCGGCGTATTCCGCATTGGCGCTGCAGAGCACGATCAGGTCACCTTCCGCCGCGGCGATCTCCGCTGCCTTTCTGAACCGCCGTGTCACCGTCTCGAATCCGGCGCAGGCAAAAAAGTTCGCCGCGAAGTTCGAACGCGCTGTGCGCATCTTCACGTCGCCAACTTCAGCCAGCAATACCCGGGGCGTTAAGCCCGTCAAGGCCGCGTGTCGCTCGGTCCGCAGGCGCATCTCCTCATACGGTGTCGCTCCGCGCCTCGTCTCACTCATTTGCGCGGCCTCAACTCGGCCCAGCGCCCGCTCCGCCGGATTCGCGAATTGATTTGTTCCCACCAACACGCGCCGGCGCAACGCAACTGCCTTTTCCCTCGCAGCCATCGAGCGCCCCAACGTCCGCGCGATCAGCCCCTCTGCTTGCGCCTTCCGGTAGCCGCCCCGCGTCTCGATCTCCTGCATGCGCTTCCAGCCCTCGCGTGCCAAAAAGTCTGTCAGCGCTTCAATGAAATACGACCCGCCTCCTGCATCGGCCACGCGGCCCATCCACGCCTCATGCTTCAGCAGGAGTTGCGTATTGCGCGCCAGTCTTCGGCTCGCCTCATCGGGCTGTTTGTAGCACGCGTCAAACGGCGCAACCGTCACCGCGTCCGCGCCGCCCAGCACCGCGGCCATCGCCTCGGTGGTTGCGCGCAGAATATTCACATGCGGATCGTAGACCGTCTTGTTCCAGCGCGAGGTGCGCGCCGCAATGCGTGCCCGGGCTCCCGAACGCGTTCCGCCAAAGCTCTCGATTACGCGCGCCCACACCATGCGGAAAGCGCGCAGCTTTGCAATCTGGAAGAAGAATTGCGAGCCCATGCCAAAGCTGAA
>CAZANC010000236.1:0-5553 GCA_964486495.1 uncultured Occallatibacter sp. | reverse complement strand
GGATAATCGTAAGGAAAAAGGTACTCGACGGCCGTGAAGCCATCGCGCGCGGCAGCGCCAAAACGGTCGAGAAAGCTGTGCTCCGTGTACATCATCGTCAGGTTGGCGGCAAAACGAGGCATGGCATAGTCTCCGTCGAACTGTTGATGGTGGATTCTCGAAGTCTGGTGCGATTCCAACAAACGAATAAGGTCCCGCGAACTCGCCAACTTGCGAACGTGCGCGCACGCGCACGCGAACTTGCTGTCTCTGTCAGGAAAAGAACCGATCGTCGCTGCATGACTTTCGCGCCCCTCTACGCAGAATACAGCGCGGCAACCTCGTAATCCGTAACGGACGGAATCGTGAACTCGACCGAATCGCCCGCCGCATGGAACGGAATATCGCGTTCGGCGCGCAGCAATTCGACCCGCGTGACACGCCGGCCCGCAGGCAGCTTGAATCGGACCTTCTGCGCCCCAATTGGATAAAACTCGCTGAACCACCCATGATGCGCGTTCGGGTTGGTGTAGTTCAGCACGTGAACCGCGAATCCCGGCTCTGTCTCCCACGCAAAAATCTCCACCAGCCCCTTGCCTTCCACGCTCATCGGAGCCGATGCGCCCGCCACCCACCGAATCGCATTCTGCAGCAGGCGGCTGAGATCCGTGTGGCCTGAGAGCCACATTGTCGGCTCGATGTCGCCCGGGAAATACACCAGTCGGCTCGCGCCATGCTCGCGCAGCACAACGGCCGGCTCATTGGTTTGTGAAACCGGCGGGTATGAAAGCTCCGGCGGATACGCTGTGTAGCCGGGCACAACGGTAAGCACGGGATTGTCCACCGGCTTCAGCGGCACGCGAAACTCCGATCCCGGAATCCAGTGCGTATCGCTGAACCCATCCAGAATCGGATGCGGACGCTCGATACGCGCCAGATAAGGATTCGCATTTCCCAGCCTGCCGATCACCGGCCCCGCCGCATGAATCCCGAAGACGTCCGCCAACCCAAAATCCTCGCGGCGCACGTTCCGCTCGTTGTACATGCTGGTCTCGAACGTGGCCAGCAGCGAGCCGCCCTGGTTCACATACTCGCCCAACTGCCGGCATTGCTCATCGCTGAGCAACGCGGTATTGGGCAGAATCAGGGCCGAGTATTTCTTGATCCGCTCTAACTGCAGCCGGTCTTCATGTACATAGTCAAAAAGAAATCTCCCCTCGAGCAGCGCCGAATACAGCGCATCCATATACTGCTGCATCGAGAAGTCGCGCTGCGGCTGATAGAAAAGCTGGGTGCGCTGCCCCATCACCACGCCGATGTTGGCGACGGTCTCCTTATTTACCCAGTGCGCATCGTGTTGCGCGGTCCACAGAAGGTAGTCGCGGCCGATCTTCTCCCAGCGTAAATCTTCGCCAAGACCGTTCTCTCCACCAACAATGTGATAGTAGGGAACCATCCCGCTGGCCAGCGTCTGACTGAGCCAAATCACGGATTCAGCGGGCGACTTTGTGACCTCGCGCCAGCGAATCGGCCCCGTCGTATACGCCCCCGTCACGTTGGCGGCCATCTTGCCGTCGAGCACGGCGTTGCACACGCGCCCCTGCTGCGCCGCGCCCCACACCGGCGCATCCTGCCGGTTGCGGCCCTGGTTGTCGCTTTGGAACCACTGGCAGTACTCGCCCAGTTGCGCGAGATTCGGCGTGGCGTGAAAGCCTCCGCCCATATTGGTAATGTAGAAACTCGACGCCTTCTTTTCTTTCGCGATCGAATCGTAGAGCTTCCACAGCGTCGTGAATCGTTCGTTGAATTTGTCCCAGTAAGCGGGCGTCTTTGCGGGCGGCAACTGGCGGCACTGATCGCAATAGCATTCCTGCAATGCGAACGGCGGCCATCCATTCGTGTAGTGCGCGTCCACGTCGTATCGGGAATTCACTTCGCGCATCACCGCCGGAAAATAATCGGTCATGTACGCAGAAAACATGCACGTTTGAAAGAGCTCGGGAGCCTCAGCCGACGGAAGCGGCTGTCCATGCTCATCGCGCATGAACCACTCGGGATGCGCAGCCAGCGCATCGCCCCAATTCAGGTCAGGGCTGTAGCGCGCGATCGTGCGCAGCCCGCGCTTCTTCGCCGCATCGTTCAAATCGCCTGTGAAATCGCGACCGTTCAGGTACTTTGCGGGTCGATGAAACGGAACCTTGCTCGGATAAAACGCAACAATCCCGGTGACGCTGACAAAAACCGCCCCAACCTTCACGCTCGCCCAATAGTCCGCCCACGCTTCCACATCGAGCACCGCCGGATCGTGCTCGGTAATGTTGGTCTGGCCAATGCGGCGCAGCGTCTTCTGCCACGGCACGTCCACTTCCGCTCCCGGAACTGCGCTTTCGGCAACTCCAGACGGAGTCAGGCCAAGAGTTTCTCCCATTCGGACCAACGGCACGGTTGCTGCCGCTGTTTTCAGAAATCTGCGCCGATCGAAAATGAACATGGGGCGACCATGACCTCCGCTGCAATCGTGAAATGTGAACGCTACTTGAAAACGCAGGTCGGCCCGCGCTATTTTCCGTGAGCGTTCAGCTCAGCCAGCACTTTCTTCAGGTCGTCGAGCTTTTGTCCGGCGTCGGCCAACTTACCTTCCGATGTCAGGCGCTGATAGTCCGCGAAGTCCTGGCTGGCCTGGCTGATGAGCGCGCTCTGGCTCTCATTGGGCTGCGTTGTGCCCGCAGGCACAGTCGCCCCCGTCCCATTTCCGGCCCCCGTTCCGGATGTCGCTTGCGGTGCTTCGCCGTTCGTAAGCGACGGCGCCTCCGATCCGAACAGCGAACTCAACGCGGCCTCAAAAGTCGGGCCATAGGCGAGACGATCCTGCAGCGCCAGCACGACGAGCCGCAACTCCGGCATCGGGCTTCGCTGTGCTTGCAGGTAGATCGGCTCCGCGTAAAGAAGCGCCTGCCCACAAGGAATCACGAGAAGACTGCCGCGGATCACGTGCGAGCCCTGCTGATTCCACAGCGTGAGCTGGCCGGAGAGCTGCGCGTTCTGATCGATGCGCGCTTCAATCTGCTGCGGCCCGTCCACGAGCCGCGTTTTGGGAAAATCGAAGACCACCGCTTTGCCATAGTTCGCCCCGTCGCTGCGCGCCGCAATCCAGCCGATCAGGTTGTTGCGGTTGGTCGGCGTGAAAGGCAGAATCTCAACAAACTCCAAGCCGCCCGATTCGCCAGGCAAGGTCATCAGCACAAAGTTCGGTTGCATCTCCTGCGTCGATTGGTCGCCCTGGCTCGAGCCCGTTTGCGTGGCCACGCTCCACTGGTCCTCGCGGTTATAGAACACTTCCGGATCGGTCATGTGGTAAAGCGCGTACACATCGGCCTGCAGGCTCAGCAGCATCTCCGGATAGCGCACGTGCGCGCGCAGCCACGCGGGCATGGCCGACTCATCTTTGAACAAATCCGGAAAAATGCCGCGCCACGCGGCCAGAATCGGATCCTGGTTATCGAACACGTAGAAAGTCACGGTGCCGTCGTACGCGTCCACCACGGCCTTCACGCTGTTGCGAATGTAATTGACGGGCGCGTTTTCGAGCGCCGACGGCGCCGAGTAAGGATAGCTCGCCGAAGAAGTGTAGCCATCAATGATCCATGAAAGACGTCCGTCTGCTCCGACCACAATATATGGATCGTGATCGAAGGTCAGGAAGGGCGCCAGCGTGGAAACGCGCGCCACCACGTTGCGCCGCATCAGCAGGCGGCTGTCGGCCGTGATGTCGTCGCTGAACGGAACCTTGGTCAGGTCGCCAAGATCGAAGGCCAGCAGCGCGCGGCGCAGGAAACCTCCCATTTCAATCCCGCCTGTGCCCTCATACGAAGAAAGATTGTTGCTCTGTCCCTGCGGATAATTGAACTCCTGCTGGTGCGTCTTCACGTACACATCGCTGTCGGTCAGCTCGCCAAAGTAAATCTCCGGACGCGTAACGCTCAGCCCCGGCACCGTGCTCTGCACCGGCATATTGCTCAGGTAAAGAATAGGCAGCCCCTCGGGCGAAAAGCCGTTCACCGGGTTCATGGTGATGCCGTAGCCGTGTGTATAAATCAGCTTGTCGTTGATCCAGTTGCGGCTGCTCTCGGGCAGCTTGTCCACATTCAATTCGCGCACCGCCAGCATCACCTGCCGCAGCGATCCGTTGATCTGGTAGCGGTCGATGTCGATGCCGGGAAAATCGTAATAGGTGCGAATCTCCTGCACCTGCCGCAGTGTGTCTTGCAGCGCATTCACGTCCCACAGCCTGATGTTTTCGAGCGTGGCCTGGTTATGTTCCGCATCGACAGCGGCGACGCTCGTGTCCGCCGGAAACTCGCGCTGCGCAAAGCTGTCCAGGCCGTAAGCCTGCCGCGTCATCGCGATGTTATCGGCGATGTAAGGCCGCTCCTTGTCGAGCTGGTTGGGCTTCACGATGAACGTGCTCACATACCATCCCGCGACAGCGGCCACCACGTAACAGGCCACCGAGGGAGCCACCGCGGCAAGCAACCAGCGTGCTCGCGGCCGCATCACGCCGCTGGCGATCGCGATTGCCGCGCCCACGGCCAGCGCCACCGCGATAAACAACATCCCGATCAGCGTGACGTGCGCGTCGGTGTAGGTCACACCGTCAAAAATCGTGTGCTCCCCGAGCAGCAAATCGAAACGGCCGACGTACTCCCGAATGGCCAACGCAAACAGCACGAATCCGCCGGCGATCGAAACGCCGCGCCAGGGCAGGGAAGCGGCTCCGCCGAAGCGTCCGCCCAGCGCGCGTCCTCCGCCCGCCGCGATCAGGAACAGCACGGCCAGAACGCATACGATCACCGCCAGCGTCAGCAGCCATCCCGCGATCATTTCCCATGCCGGCAGCGTGAAGAGATAAAAGCCGAGCGGCCGCGAGAAGATCGGATCGGTAACGCTTCCGGCGCGGGGTGCGTACCAGTAGAGAGCCAGCGTCTGCCACTGCCCCTCCATGGCAAAGCCGGTTCCGAGCGAGATCAGCAGCGTTGCGACCAGAGCGATCGTCCGCAGGAACTTCTTGAGGGGCAGCTCGATCGGCCTGCCGCCGAAAAAAATGGTGTGCGTGTCGGGCAAATCCGCGGCATGGCTGTGGCGCAGCACCAGAAACGCCGCGAACAGGATCAGGAACGTGAGCCCCGCAAACACCGCGAAGGTGCCCCATTCGAGGCCAAAGCTCTTCCAGAAGACGCTTGCGTAGCCGAGCGAGCGGAACCAGAGCAGGTCAACCCAGTAGGAAATCGCAGTGCGGCTGCCGATGAAGATCAAAATGACGACAGCGAGGAAGAGATAAATCAGGAGGCGCGGGCGCTGCCGTTTTCCGCGCGCCGGCCAATCGATCGTTTCGGGCATTTTCCACCCCACTCAGGCGATTGCTCCGCGCTGAGTTACCCAAGAATTGTACAGCGGTGGAGCAGGGTGGCTGCGGCGAGCGGCAGCAAGCGACTCGAATCTAGATCAGCTCGCTCCGCCCTGTGATGCTCAGCTCTTTCACAATCTTGCCTACGTCCTGGGAGTGGTCGCGGTGCG
>CAZANC010000235.1:0-5603 GCA_964486495.1 uncultured Occallatibacter sp. | reverse complement strand
AGGCCCAGGCCGTTGTCCGTGCCCGCCCAAATCCTGGCGCCATCTACCAGCACCGAGTAAACGTGATTGTCGGGAAGCCCGTTGGCTGTCGTGTAGTTTTCAAAACGAAAGCGCGGCATGAGTGGAGCGGTTGCCGCCGTTGACGCGCCGTGAGGATGATGTTGGGTTGCCTGAGCGAATCCGGACCGCACCTCAGCCGCAAGAAACGCGACCGCCAGCAGCGCAATCGCAAACCATCTTTCGTCGGCAATTCTTTTCATCGTGTCCTCAGGTATTCGATCAGGTCGTTCAGCTCGTCTTTTGTCAGGTCGTTGGTGCGCCCGTGCTTGTCCTCCGGGTTATAAATGGTCCAGATCTCCTCGAGGGTACGCGCCGAGCCATCGTGCAGATAAGGCGCCGTGAGCGCAATATTCGTCAACGGCGCCGACTTCAGCAGTCCCGGGTTGTCCGTCGTCTTTTTCGTCCCTACATCGAATAGCTTTTGATTGGTGCCCTTGGGCCCGCTGTGGCAATAGTTGCAGCGGTTCTCCAGCGGAATGGGATTGCCGAATTTATCCGCCGTCCGTTCGAAGAGCGCCTTTCCGCGCTCTTGCGCTGCCGTCAGTTCACCGTCTGGCTGCCGCCAGCGATTCGGTCGGGCCGGCAAGCTTCTAATGTAGAGAGCCAGATCGGCGAGTTGGAGGTCATCGTAGTTCTCCGACCGCCAGAAGTACTTTTCCGTACGCGGGCCGCACTCGGTGGGGATGTTCGGGTTTCCCCCATTCCACTTGTACGGCTCCGTCCCTCGCAGGTCCTCGAGCATCTTATTGTCCACAATGTCTCTACCGAAACCGTTTGGCTCAAGATTCCACTGCAGCCCATCAAACGTGGAATCGATGTGGCAGCTGGAGCAACTGATCTGGCCCTGGAAGGAATAGTGCGCCGAATAAAATGTCTGCTCGCCCCGGCGTAGCGCGCTCGCGGTCTTCGGTCCCGCCAGAGCAATGGTTGTGGCCACGCGCAGGGTGCTTGTGTCGATCACGCTGATGGTGTCGTCGAGCCGGTTGGCCACAAACAGCTTGCGGCCATCTTCGCTCAGCGCAAGCCCGCGCGGATTTTGACCCACGGGAATGCGCGCGGCCACATAATTGCCGCTGGCCGAGAGATCCTGCGCGAACGATCCGGACGCGGGCCGTTGGCGTGTATGGATGAAGCGCAACAGGCGCGGCACATCGATAGCCAGCACGCTCTCCGAGCCGCCAAGAGTGACGTAAAGACGCGATCCGTCAGGCGCGATGGCCACGCCGAACGGCTGCGAAGCGTAGCGGTCCAGTTCGTCGAGGGGAATCTCCACCGGCCGGCCTACTTCCGCGCCAAACAGCGTGAGAGTGTAGGCAAACGCTCCGCCGTGTTCCAGATGCGCCAGCGGGATTAGGTTCTTGGGGTGAAACTCGGCCACGGCGCCGAGGCGGCCGTCGGCGGAAATGGCCAGGTGAAAGACGCCCGCGATCGAGTGCAGCGGAATGCGATCGACAACCTCCGCGCTTCGTGCGTCGATCACCGTGATCTCCGACTCGGGCGGAGTACGGTTTTCAAGGCCTGTGCGCAGAGGAGGAAGATTGGGATAGACGTGTGTCGCATAAATCCGCGCGCCATCGGGCGAGAGCGTTAGATAACTTGCGCCGCGCCCAGCCAGCAGACGCTTTTCCTCAACGCCCGTCTGCGCATCCAGAACGGCAATGTCGCTGGAGATTCGGTTGGCAACAAGAACGTACTTGCCCGCCGCGTCCTCGACGACTCCGGACGGCTCTAAGCCCACAGGCCAGGTCGCGGAGACGGACAGCGTGCGCGTATCGATCACTGAGACCGTGTCATCCCAGGAGTTCGTAACAAAGAGCCGGTCGCCCGCGCGCGAGAGCGCCATCCCACGCGGAACGCGGCCGACAGCGACGGTTCCAATCACCTTGTAGCTGCCCGCGTCGAGAACGCGCACATCTTCACTCTGTTGGCAGAGCACGTAAAGCCGCGCGCCATCGGGCGAAAGCAAAATCTCCAGCGGAGACGCGTATTCTTGTTCGTCGTTCGGGGATTGCGAGGCGACCGGCGTCGACCCGGCGTACACTCGCCGCTCCGGACCCGGCAATAACGCGAGGAAAAGCAGAGACGCGGCTCCCGCGGCGAGTGCAGCCACTCCGAGCCTTACCCTGCTCCGGCTGCTCGCTCTGATGCCTTCTCCCGCCTCTTGCATTGCTTCCCTTTGCTTCTTCATTTCGGTTCTTCAACGGTGAGCACGCGGTCCGCAGTGACGTTGCCGAGTGTCTGCTCACGCCCGCTTGGCCAGTGAACAATCAGTTTGTCAACCGAGGCAGCCGCGCCTAGCCCGAAGTGCAAGCGGCCGTCGTTCTCGGAAAGATAGCCCGAGCTTGCCACGCGCTCGGCCGTCCATCTCCTGCCTCCGGCCATCACTTCCACCCGCGCGCCAATTCCGTCGCGATTGCTTTTTGTACCCACGAGCTTTACGTCAATCCAGTGGCCTGTGCCCGTGGAGACGTTGTGCAGTAGCTTTCCCTCAGCGCCAAGATTCACCACGTATGCACCGATCTTGCCGTTGTTTTCGTAGTCGGCAAAGCAGGCTCCCCGCGCCACGGTTCGCTCGCTCAACGCCGGGCCGGTTTCGCGCGAGACGTCTTTGAATTGGCCATTGCCCAGCCCGCGAAACAGTGTGTGTTCCTGCGGAATCAAATGAATGAGCCCGCCATGGAAGACGAGGATGTCGAGCTGGCCGTCGTTGTCAAAGTCGTAGACGCCGCTGCCCCAACTCACGTATTGCGCGTCAGTCTGCGAGATGCCGTTGGCCGCGCCCTCGTCTTCAAAGCCGGTCTTTGCGGAATCCGGCTGAGCGGAAGGCAAACCATTCTCCGCCGTTCCGTCGTTCCGCAGAAACCGGTTATAGCTCCCGTCGGTCACCCAAAGATCAAGCACTCCCCTGCCCTCAAAGTCGGCGGCTACCGGCCCCATCGACGAAGTGGCCTCGCCATTCTGCCCGAACGCCGTCCCGGTTTCGTTGGCAATCTCCTCAAATGTCCCATCGTGTTTGTTGTGGAAGAAGAAGTTTTCCGTCCGATCGTTGGCCACATAAATGTCGTCCCATCCATCGTTGTCGAAGTCCGCTGCCGTCACTCCCATCGTGCGTCCGACGTACGCACCAATGCCCGACTTGTCCGTCACATCGGTAAATGTTCCGTCGCAGTTGTTGTGGAACAGCATGTTGGTCTGGCCCGCATAGTCGAGCGGCCCCGGATAGTTGTCCGCCGCATAAAAGGCGCGGTATTTTGGATCGAACTTGACGTAGCGCCCGACAAACAGATCAACGCAACCGTCCTTGTCGTAGTCGAGCCACGTGGAGCTGATTGCCCAGCCGTTGACCTTGATGCCCGCCTTCTCGGTCACGTCGGTGAAGTGGCCGTTGCCGTCGTTGTGATAGAGGACGACCTTTCCGTATCCGGTGACCAGCAGGTCTTCGTAACCGTCGTTGTCGTAGTCCGCTGCCGTCACCGCGATCGAATACATATCCGGGTCGAGGCCCGATTGCTCGGTCACGTCGGTGAAATGGCCGTTGCCGTCATTGCGATAAAGATGATTGTGCGCAGGGGGGGTCGGCTTCTCCTTTAGCGGATAGGGGTGCATCGAATCGTCCAGCGGTCTGCCGCTCAGCACGTAAAGCGATGGCCGCCCCGAGTTGTTGTAGTCGAACCAGACGCAGCCCGCTCCCGTGCCCTCCAGCAACGATCCCAACTTGGCCGACCCAAAACTGTGGGTAAAATCAATCCCCGATTTTTCTGTGGCGTCTTCAAAGCGGATGGCGGATTGGGCTGGCGCCGGCGCACTGGCAGTCGCCGTTTGTGCGAGCGATTGCGGCGCGGCTGGCGCTGTTTGCGCGGCGGAAGAAAACCCCGTGATCGAGACCGCGCCGAAAAGTGCAACAAAAACAGCAAATTTCATGTCAGTTGCCTCCCCGCGCTGCCGCAGCAGCCTTGACGCCGGTCAAATCCACCGGAACGGTCGTTCGCATCAGCACGGCCGGCACGCGATTCTCCGAGGCTCGTTCCGGCCCTGCGTGGCAGCCCACGCAAATGCGCTGCTCGCCGCCGCGAGCCCAGAACCATCCGTGCTCCTGCCTGAGAACCGTGCCTCTGAAGTCGAGCAGCTCAAACCGGATCGGTCTGTCGGCCGGCACCTTGACGAAGAACGATCCGTCCTGCTCGACCGGCGCTGTTCCCATCGCAATTGCACGGCCTGCCCCGTCCTGCGCCTCCAGGCGCACCGACACGGGCTTTGCTTTCAAATCTCCGTCGCGGCTAACGCGCGCGTCCAATGCGAGCAGGTTCGCGTAGTCCCATGGGTGCAGGCCCGATGGATGCCGATTGGGCCTCGCACGAGGCACTATCAGTGCAGGCTCAACCAGATCCTCTCCGCTCATCGCCAAAACGGTGTCCATCCCGGCACGGCCTGGCGTCCACATCTTGATCGCATATCTTGCTTCTGTCGCCGTTCGCGCACTCACCAACCACGCTCCTGAAGCGGTCTCGGCAATCGCTCCGGCATACGTGCCGCGCGGCGCTTGAACCGGCCCTTCATGCGCCATCGCCGAGGTGAAGCGAGCCAGCGACGTCCCGTGCGTAAAGACCACGTCCCCCGAAGCCAGTTGCGTTCCGCCCCAGCGGGCCCGCCCATGATCGCAGCGCACCGACTCTTCGCCCGAGCCGTCGGCGTAAACCAGAAACAACTCCGGCGTCGACCCACTGCCCAGCGGAAAACCGGCTTCAAACAGAATCCGCCCGTCGCGCAGCACGTCCGCGGGGAATGTGCTGGCCCGCGTGTACGTGAGCGGTAACATCCCGGGCCCCGCCGTCGGATTCAAGTACATGGGAGTTGGGTGCCCATCTTCGCCCGACTGCAGTTGGAATCCCGCGGGCGTCCGCTGCGCCCAGACCAACCGCCCACCCGGCAGGTAGAGAGGCCGTTCCGCATCCGTCGCCGACACCATCACCTGTCGCACGGAGTGATCCTTGAGGACAAGCTCCCAAATTTGCCACGGATCCACCGCAGACCGCTTGCCGGCAAAAAGCACTGTCTGGCCATCGAACGAGACGTTCGCGTCTGCTGAAGCTACAAAGCCGGTCAACAGCGGCTCCGCCTTGCCGGCGTGAACAAGCAGTAGTTGAGCTCCCTCGGGGAATCGTTCTTGTCCGCGCAACTCCGCCAGCGGTACGTAGGCGGGAGCGGCAGTCACAATGAAATCCGGAGGAACTGCCCGCTCCGCATTCGGCGTGAGACCAAAGACTGGAGAAAGTATCAACGCAACCGGCGCCGCAATCGCCAGCGCCGCAAAGGTCAACCTCATGCCACGGCCTCCGCGACACGGATGCCGGCATTCTCGCGCTGTTCCAGCTTCTCTTCGTGCAGCGACGATCCGCGCAACGCAATCCATGGCTCGAGCGCCGCCATCATGGCAGCGAACCCCTGAAAGTCCAGCGACTGTTCGCCGTCGCTCCATGCTTTGTTGGGATCGGGGTGCACTTCGACAAGAAGGCCATCCGCGCCCGCGGCGATTCCGATGCGCG
>CAZANC010000234.1:0-5611 GCA_964486495.1 uncultured Occallatibacter sp. | reverse complement strand
ACCGCGGGCATGGGACTGGGCCCGCGAGTCATGATCTCAGAGGCCTCGCTGGCGCCGACCGGACTTCTCGCCCCGGGAAGCCGCGCCAGCCAACGCTTGCTCGTCAAGCTCCCTGACGCGCCGCCGAAAGGCGTCTCCGCGGAAGCCGAAACCGCTGCGGTCCGAACGCAACTGGAAGCGGCGCTGCCGGACGCGCAAGTGATGGACTACCGTGAGGGCAACCCCGCACTTACGCGCGGCCTCGATAATGCAACCTCCATCCTGAGCCTCATTTGCCTGGTGGCGATGGTTCTGGGCGCCATCGGCGTGGCGATGGCCATGCACGCGCATCTCGAGCAGCGCATGGACATGCTGGCGATCCTCAAAGCGATCGGCGCGGATTCCTCTGACCTGCTGCGCATCTTTCTCTTGCAGACGCTGGGTCTCGGCTTTGCCGGCGGATTGCTGGGCGTAGCTGCGGGCGTGGCTGTAATGGCTGCGCTCCCCGCGGCCTTTGGTCAGTTGCTTCCCGTGCACGTGATCCTTCAATTTCCGTGGCAGTCGGCGCTTGCTGGATTAGGAACCGGCCTGCTTACAACTCTTCTCTTTTGTCTGCCCCCGCTGCTTGACGTGCGCGCCGTACGGCCGGTGCTGGTGCTGCGGCGGCTTGTCGAGCAGGGCCCGTCAGGCATTGCTGGCTGGTTTGCGCGTTGGTGGGCACGGCGCCTACAACTCTCGATTGCGGCAGTGGTGATCGCCGCTTTGGCTGGCATCGCGTGGGCGCTTTCCGATTCGCCGAAGGTGGGCGCGTGGTTTGCGCTTCTGTTCACCATCACGCTGGTTGTTCTGCTGGTGTTGGCGGCCGCGGCGCTTTGGTTTCTCAGGTTCTTCCTGAACCGCACCCGTCTTCATCTGCCTTCCTCATTGCGCCATGGTCTTTCCAATCTCTATCGCCCCGGCAATCAATCAGCCGCGGTGCTGGCAGCGCTGGGCACGGGGGTCATGCTCATCCTCGCGGTGTACCTCATGCAGAAAGATCTGTTGACCGATCTTCGTGAGACTGCCTCGCCCACCCTGCCTAATGTCTTTCTCGTCGACGTGCGAAGCGAGGAGGTCGATGGCGTAAAAGCATTCTTCGCTCACCAAGCCGGCGTCAGCCAGCAACTTAGCATGATTCCTGTTGTGATCGGCCGGTTTATCTCCATCAACGGCCAGCCGGTGGAGCAAATGAAAGGCCAGCACTATCCGATTCGCATGCTGGAAAGCGCAGAGCTGACTTGGGCCGATGCGCCGCCCGAGGGCGATAAGGTGACAACGGGCACATGGTGGACGAGCAGCAGCGCGGCCGAGATCGCGATCGGTGATGGCGTGGCGCAACGGCTGCACGTCGGCGTGGGTTCTGCCGTGGAACTTGAGACCGGGGGAACCACGCGAGCGCTCACAGTCGCGGCCATCTATCGAGCCGATGGCCAGCACCTGGGTGCGCGGGTGTCGTTTGTTTTGCCTTCCGGATTGATCAGCGACCAGCCTTCAACCTGGTACGGCGGCGCGCACATCGATCCCAAACAGGTGGGCGCAATGGAGCGCGCGTTCTTCGCGGCCTATCCAACGATTACCATCATCAACGTTGCCGACGTGCTCGAACGCATTGAGAGTGTCGTCGATCAGATTACGTTCGTGATTCGCCTGCTTGCCGGTTTTTCCATTCTCGCCGGCCTCACGATCCTCGCTTCGAGCATCGCCAGCACCCGCTTTCGGCGAATGCAGGAAGCGGTCGTGCTCAAAACTCTTGGCGCCACGCGGATGCGCATTGTGGGCACCTTCAGCGTGGAGTTCAGCGTTCTGGGTTTGCTGGCCGGCTCGGTCGGTGTCGTCTTTGCCAACCTGCTGACGCGCGTGCTTTTGCACCGTCTCGATGTGGGCTTTCATATTGCGTGGGGCGCCACGCTGACAGCGCTCGCCGGGACAGCTGTGCTGGCCGCGGCCACGGGGTGGATCGCGAGCTACCGCATTCTCGGACTGAGACCGCTTCAAGTCCTTCGCGAAGAATAGAAGAATTCGGAAGTGGGGAAGAGCGGTATCAGACGGTTTGAGACTGGTTTTTATCTACATATAGCGCGGAGCCGGCAAATTGACCGCGCGCGGGAATCTTCGTAACATGAGGGAGTTGGCTTTGCGCGCCCATCTTTGGGGCCAGGCCGATCGGTTGCAAGACGAGCCGCCACGCCCGCTTGTTGCCCCCTCGTTCAATGGTAGGACAGCTGACTCTGGATCAGCATATCGGGGTTCGAATCCCTGGGGGGCAGCCAATTAGAATCAGCAACTCCAGAACCGCTCTCTCGCAAACGATTCTATCCGAGCTGTGCGGAGGCTCCGTACATCAGCTTTGGGGCAGCGTGTTTTGCATCTGCCAATAGAGCGCGTAGCGCTGATCGCGAATCTGGCACATGGGGATCAGCTCGTAATGCTGGTTTTCGGCGGCGGCGGTAAAACGCAGATCGGACTTCGATTCAATCCTGACCCATTGGTCTGGTTGGGCAGCTGAACCGACAGATGCTTTTGGCAAAGGATCGGGCTTGGGCAGATTCTTTGGGACTGTGTCTCTACCGTGAATCACGCGCAGGGGGCCGTCAGCGGGTGCGGCGCCGAGATTGGCGGCCAGCGCGAGAGGGCCGTAGAGCACGGATGTGACGGAGTTATCGCCGGCCAACGGCTCGTGGCGCAGCTGCATGGGCAGGTTCACCGTGATGGTATCGCCGTCCTCCCAGACTCTGTGGATAGCCAGATACGATCCAGGATCGGCGACGGCTTCGAGCGAACGGCCGTTGATTTTTACTTCGGCATCGGAGGTGGTCCAGCCGGGAATGCGCACGTGGATGGTGCGGGCGGCGGGGCGCGAGGATTTGATTTTCAGCGTGGTGCCCTGCTCCTGCGGGAACTGCGTGACCTGCTCGACGACGAGGCCTTCTTCTTTCCAGTCGAGCGTGGAGGCGATGAACTGATTGACGTAAAGATCGCCGCCGCGGCGGAAGAAGATGGTGTCAGCGAATTTGGCGAACTCTTCCACTCCCGTGCCTGTGCAGCACCAGAAGGATTCTTCCGGGGAGTTGTACGCGCGCCAGTATCCGGCGGCGAGCGGGAAGAAGTACTGCTTGAGGCCATCGGCGTTCTGCGTGCCGAGCCGGCAGTTGAACAGCGCACGCTCGTAAGCATCCATCCAGCGGGCATCACCGGTCCAGCCGAAGACCAGACGCTCCAGCTTCATCAGGTTGTAGGCCACGCAGCACTCCGCATTCGTCCAAGCCAAAGTGCCTTTGAGCTGGCCGGGAGGCGTCTTCCAGTGCTCGTCGATGCTGGTATTCCCGATGACGTAGTTGCGCGCGGCGAGCACTTCTTCGAGGAAGTACTCGGCGATCTGGCGGTAGCGCAGGTCACCGGTGACCTCGTACATGCGAGCCGCACCGATGATCTTGGGGACGTGAGTATTGGCGTGGAGGCCCTCGAGCTCGTCGCTGCGAGCGGCGAGAGGATCGAGGAAGCCGGGCTGCTCGAAGTCGTGCGCGATGTCAATATACTGCTGCTTCTTCGTGATGGCGGCGAGGTTGACGAGGACCTCGTTCATGCCCCCGTATTCGGTGCGTAACATGCGCATGCGCTGATCGGTGCTGATTCCCACGAAGTACTCACGGACCCATTGGGCCATGCCTTCGGCGATCTGGAGGGCGTCGGTGTTGGCTGTGTGGACGTACATGTCCAGCAGACCGGCCATGATCTTGTGGTAGGTGTAGAAGGGCGCCCAGACAGGCTTGCCCTGCGCGAGACGCTCGAAGAGATCGATTGGGTAGGCGCTCAAGTAGCGCGTCCCGATCTTCTGCTGGCATGCATCGAGCCCGGCGACGAGCTCATCGCCTCGGTTCTTCAGGTCGGCATTTGCTGAAGCTGCATAGGCCAGCGCCACCGCAGAAAGAAAGTGGCCGCCGGCAAAGTGGCCGCGCAGCTCGCAAGTGGGGTCCTCCCAGCCTTTATATGGAGTGGCGGCGGAGGTGATGCCCGCGGTGACGCGGAAGGAGTGCAGGAGGCGGTCAACGGTGAGCGAGTCGAGATAACGTGCGTTGATTTCTTCCTGCTCTTTAAAGATGCCTGGTGCGAGACGAACGGAACTGAGCGGAACGGGCGTGATGCGATCGGGCGACGTCGCGGGCGTATCCGCACACAAGGACTTGAGAAGAGCGGAGGGACCGACGAGGCATAAACCCGCGGTGCGGGCGCTTGACTGAAGGAAACTGCGGCGCGAGAGATTGATCATGACGGCTCTCCGGTTAGGCGGCGGTAGCGGGATGTTTTTAAGAAAACGCTTCCGAGAATGGAGGCTATCGCCCGCCAGTGGATTTGTAAAGCAATCTCTGATCCTGCAGGTTCCGGCGCGGCCCCTTCGGTATAGGGCACTCGTGGCTACTGTTCGATCGAGATGACAGTGACTGATCCCGGCTCTACCGCCTTTATCGTATACTTTCCGTTGCAAAGGGTTGGATAACGCACTTCGATCTCGTACGGACCTGGGCCGGGTTTGCAACCCGCTCACATTGATTGTCTCTGCCTGAACCGCAGGAATGGTGACGAAGAGGAATGAGAAATGAAACAGCAAAACAGTCCAGGGATCTCGGCAGGAGATTCTGTTGATCCAACTTTGGTGCCTCAGAGAACGCTTTTTAGTGGGGCAGTCATGCCTGCCATTGGCCTCGGCACCTTCGGCTCTGACCACGTCTCCGCGGCCGAGATCGCCGAGGTAGTGAGGGGAGCTGCAGCAGCCGGCTACCGGCACTTCGATTGCGCTTCGGTCTATGGCAACGAGCGCGAGATTGGCGCTGCCTTCGCTGATATCCTTAGTAGCGGCATCCCGCGTGAAGAACTCTTCATCACCTCAAAGCTATGGAACGACATGCACGGCGAAGACGACGTCATCGCCTCCTGCCGTCAATCGCTCTGCGATCTCGGCCTCGACTACCTCGACCTCTACCTCGTCCACTGGCCTTTCCCCAACTTCCATCCGCCCGGCTGCGACGTCACCTCGCGCTCGCCCGACGCCCAGCCTTATATCCACGAAAACTACATGAAGACCTGGCGCAAGATGGAAGAACTGGTAGACATGGGACTGGTGAGGCACATCGGCACGTCGAACATGACTATCGCCAAACTTAAGCTTGTTCTCCGCGATGCCCGCATCAAGCCCGCGGTGAATGAGATGGAGCTGCACCCGCACTTCCAGCAGCCAGAGCTTTTCCGATTCGTGCTCGACAACGGCGTGCAGCCCGTCGGCTACTGCCCCATCGGATCGCCAGGACGGCCGGAGCGCGATCGCACCCCCGAGGACACCGCGCCCACCGAGGACCCGGTAATCGCGCGCATCGCCAAACGCCACGGCATCCACCCGGCGGTGGTGTGCGTCAAGTGGGCGGTGCAGCGCGGGCAAACGCCGATTCCCTTTTCCGTTCATCATTACCGCGCCAATATCGAGGGCGTCGTGGGGAAACCGCTCACCGATGAGGAGATGCGCTCCATTGCCGACATCGATAGCAACTGCCGCTTGATCAAAGGCCAGGTCTTCCTGTGGAAAGAGGGCCAGACCTGGGAA
>CAZANC010000233.1:0-5617 GCA_964486495.1 uncultured Occallatibacter sp. | reverse complement strand
GGTCAAATTTGCCCCAAATTCAGGGCAGCAACAGGGCGGGTCCAATGTCCCAATCTCACAATTCGACCCATGCCCCAACCCTAGTCCCGCAGGGACCCCCGCACAAGACGCAGAACCGGTGCACTTCCGCGGCAGCTCTGTTCAAGTTGTGGACATTTGGACGGCTTTAAGGGCGCGGTCACGATTGGATTCGCGCCTTGCTCGGGATCATTTGCTGGTGCAGGACTCTCACGATCAGAATCCCGTCCGGTTGGGAAAGGTAGAAGACCACATGCTTCCCAAACTCAAAACGTTGAAGACCGGGCCGAATGGCATCGCATCTCCGACCTAGGGAAGGGTTCTTTGCCAGCAGTTCAAAGCAATCGAGAAGACCTCGAGAATATCGTCTTGCCTGGTCCGTTCCCCATGTCTTCATGGTGTAACGGATAATGGACCTAAGATCCGATTCAGTAAGTCTTGCTAAGCGGTACGGCGGCAATCTTCCTCCTGTGCTCCCTGTTACGCCGTCTCCTTCGCAGCCAGTTCATCAATATACGCATAAAGCCGCTCAAACACGCCCTCTTCGGCAACCCCGCTATCCAGTCCCTCTTGGATCGCCGTCCGCAGCGCCGCCATCTTCTCCTCGTACTCCCTTTCTTCTTTTTCCAGCAAGCGCAACGCCGAGCGCATTACTTCGCTGGCGTTGGCGTAACTCCCGCTCTTCACGCGGGAGGCGACAAACCGGTCGAGCCCTTTGGGCAGATTCACATTGCGCGTCGGCATAAGAACTCCTCATCTCTTATTTTAGATGAATTGGCATACTTTGCCAATTGAATAGCCCTCAATGCCGGGCTTCAAAAAGCGCGCCCTGAACTTTCGCACTCTCCCCGGCCCCAATCCCGGGTTCACCGCCACACCTTCGGCTCCCTCGGCAGCGTCATCTCGCTCAGCGGCACGAAATCAAATCCCTGCGCGCGGTACCGGGTGATGATGCGGTCGGTGGCTTCGACCGTCGCCCAGCGGTTGCCCCCGATGTGCTCCGATCCGGCGTTCTCCGCGTCGCCATCGTGCAGCAGCACGATGGCGCTGTCACCCTCGAGGCTTGCGATCTGTGCGTCGAGATAGGCCACTATCTCGTCCGCAGTCCTGAGTTTCCAGTCCAGCCCTTCCGCATCCCACATCGCGAGCTGGATGTCATGCTGCCGCAGGTACTTGAGCACTCCCTCGTCGTAGTGGCCGCCAGGCGGCCGGAAGTATTGTCCCCAGCGGTTAATCTCGCGGTCTAGGTCCTCCAAGGTTGCTCCGCGAAGATTGCGATGCGTCCGGGTATGGTTGCCGATCACGTGGCCCGCCAACTCGACGCTTTTGACGGTCGACTCCTGCGCCAGCATTCTCTCACCGATCATGAAGAAGGTGGCGGGGACGGAGTAGTAGGAGAGAACGGCGAGAAGCGCCTCCGTGCAGGGAGGAGACGGTCCGTCGTCGAAGGTGAGGGAGAGCTTCTTCATTGGATGGTCGCAGCATACCTTCGCGATCCCGCGGATCACAATACTTTTCTGTTCTACCCAGAGAGCCGAGCCTCGCTCATCTCGCCGCTCCCGCTAGCGCAAACAAATCGGCCGCGCGCGCCATAGTGTGCGAGGCCAATTCAAAAGGGAGTGGTACCGGAATTGCGGCCCAATCTTCAGCGGCTAGAACGCCTGAACTTCGCAACAGCGGGCGCAACTTGCTGCCCGGCCACAGTCCCGCCCAGCGACACGATCCCGAATTCGCAACTAGGTCGCTAACCGATTAATGTTGTACCAAACGTGTGTGTCCCAGATCCCGATTTTGGGATCTGGGACCTTCATTGTCGCGCCAAAGTTCGTGTCCGAAACTCGGGCCAGCCGCTAGGGAACTAGGAATTAGGTCTAATTACATTAACTGTGACCGTCAAATCTCCAGATTGGCACGCGAGTTTGAGAGAGAAACTGTTCCCAGAAAATCCCGAGTTAACGGTTACCGGAACAGAAATAGAAGTGGCCGTAATGGAAGCAGTCCCGAGCTGAATATTGTTATCGGAGCCAACCTGTGTAACACCCGTGATCTTGTCGAGGTCTGCCCCACTCAAAACCAGCGCCTTCTGAGTCCCGTCAGCAGTCACGCTCAACCCTGAGGCGTTGCTAATCGATGGCTTTGCGAGCGTAACCACTTTCTCAACATTTGAGATTGATGGCGCTTGGACTTCCTGCGAGGTAACTGAGGAGTCCACCACAATTCTCTCCACATAGTCGATCTTGTGGCCGCTCAGCACGAGCGTTCCCATAGCTTCTTTGACATAGTCTGGGCTGCAGTCCTTCTCGTTTCCGCGCGACCTGACACACTTGTCGAGGCCAGCTAGAGTTTCCTTCTGGCCATCATCGTTGGAACTGGTATCTTTCCATTTCCCGTGGTAATAGGTATCGAGCCAGCCTAGTTCGGGAAAGACCTCGCGTTTATCGACAAAAATGTCAAACGGAGGATTCTGCGTATTGTTGTTGAGTATTTTTCCATCCCGAAGAGATTGGTCATCCAAGTTGTTCAGTTCACGCACTGTGAGATCAGGAGCGACCAAGCTCATTGCGCTGGTAAATGTGCCACTCACAATTGCGGCGCCCGTTGACCAACGTGAGACATTGAACGGGTTGTGGAAATAAGGAGTAAACGAAGCCATTATCAGGCCGGTCGCACCGAGTGAATTGAAGATCAGATTCCTGGCTGTCAGCGTTTGACCTGCTTGCGCCACAGATCGAGTCGTTTGGTAACTTGTGTTCGGGTTGATGTTGTATTTTGTATCGCTTGAGTCTGCAAACACGCTTTTCGCCTTGAATGCAATGGTCGAGATCTGAAGTTTGTAGGCGCTATTATTGCCAATCGTTACTTGAACACAATAAAACGTGTTCGCCACGCGATTTCCGAAACTGTCCGAACAAGTTTGATGACTCAACACATTCCATTCGACGTCGACCTCAGGCGTGGAAGGCGTTGGGCCCGCGAGCGGGCCAAGAACGTTCAAGTCGCCGTAACCTTGGTCAATACGCGTAGCGGAACTCGTCGCGCTCTGCGTGCTCACGACAATCTCATACTTGTCGGGTTGAACAGCAGGGTCTATTGTGGCCGTGGTCGTCAGCCGACAATCGCCGACCATGGGGGTGCTCAGTTGGATTCCCGCTCCAGAAGCAGAGAGCGTGAAGGTCTGATTGGCTAGCGTCCAGGCCTTGGTACTGCTATCCCTTTGACAAGAACTTGAGAAAAGGACAAGTGTCATTGTCGGGCTATATTTCCCGCCTGTGGCTGGCCGAATAACTCCAGGGACGACAACCCAACTCGGGGAAGGCCCCTTCATCGCAGATTGCGCGTCAGATCGCAAGCCACTGAAGCAGGCGGAGATTAAGATCGCAACTCTTAAACTCGAGGCAATTCTCTTCATCGCAAAGTCCTCTTCCTGGCTCCAGAAGGAGCCCATGACGACCAAAGGCGGATGCGTGGCCAATGGGCCAGACTGGTAAGTTCGGAACAACGAAAATCGAAGATAGGGGAAGCCCAGGGTCCTTATCAGACAGCTAGTATCAACGGACCCGATCCGTTCGGGGGAATGGCTGGAGCATAACCCGGATTTCGCTGAATGCAAGCGAGAAATGCTCTCTTTTGATCGATCAATCTACTTACGATTGGACAATGGGCCAAAGTAAGTAATCAATGGTTACTAACTCAAAGATAACTGCAGCGCAGAACCCTCAAGCGCCCGACGCACACCACACGCTAATCTCGCCGAGCGAACGCAAATCTATAGCTTCGTCCCCCAATCTCGCCTCCTTCGCCCCCGCCCCAAGAACAAATCGGCCCCGCACGCCGTGGCGTGCGGGGCCAATTCAGGGAGAGGGCCACAAAAGCAAGTCAGGAAATCAGTTGCTTTCCTTCGTCTCAATCCTCATTCCGTAGAACGATTTATGCACGAAGAACACTGACACCAGGAAGAATGCCACTGCCAGCACGTGTGTCATCAGCGGATTGTTCGCGGTGAGCGTCACTGCAAGCTCGACAGCAAGCAGCCCGAACAACGTAGTGAACTTGATCACCGGGTTCAATGCAACCGACGAAGTGTCTTTGAACGGATCGCCGACGGTGTCTCCGATCACGGTTGCGTCGTGCAGAGGTGTCCCCTTCTGTTTCAGTTCGACCTCTACGATTTTCTTCGCGTTGTCCCATGCGCCGCCGGCATTCGCCATGAAGATCGCCTGGTACAGGCCGAAGACCGCAATTGAGATCAGATAGCCGATAAAGAAGAACGGCTCGACGAACGCAAACGCAAGCGTGGCGAAGAAGACAGCGAGAAAGATGTTGAACATTCCCTTCTGCGCGTACTTCGTGCAGATTTCTACCACCTTCTTGCTGTCGGCAACCGACGCCTTCTCCGCGCCATCCAGTTTGATGTGCTTTTTGATGAACTCCACAGCGCGGTAAGCGCCCGTCGTCACCGCCTGCGTTGAAGCGCCCGTGAACCAGTAGATCATCGCCCCGCCCGTGATCAACCCCAGCAGGAATGGCGCGTGCAGCAGAGAGAGGTTCTGCACGTTCACCGTCAGTCCGTGGGTCAGGGCCATGATGATCGAGAAAATCATCGTCGTTGCGCCCACCACGGCAGTGCCGATCAGCACCGGCTTTGCCGAAGCCTTGAATGTGTTGCCGGCTCCATCATTGGCTTCCAGCAGGTCCTTCGCGCGTTCAAACTTCACGTCGATGTTGTAGTCCTTCTTTAGCTCGGCCTCGATGCCCGGAACGGTCTCGATCAGCGACAATTCGTAAATCGATTGCGCATTGTCGGTAACCGGCCCGTAGGAATCCACCGCAATCGTCACCGGACCCATGCCCAGGAAGCCGAACGCAACCAGCCCAAACGCGAACACCGCCGGAGCCAGCATCAGGCTCACCATCGATGGGCCTGTACTGAAGAAATAGCCCATTGACATGAGCGCAACCATGCTGAGCCCCAGCCAGTAAGCAGAGAAATTACCGGCTACGAATCCCGACAATATTCCCAGGGAAGCTCCGCCTTCCTGCGCCGATTTAACAACTTCTTTCACGTGGCTCGACTTGGTTGAAGTGAAAACCTTCACCAGTTCGGGGATGATCGCGCCCGCCAGGGTTCCGCACGAGATGATTGAAGACAGTTTCCACCAGAGCGTTCCGTCGCCCAGTGTGGGGATCATCAGGTACGTGACGATGTAGGTCAGAATGATCGATAGGATGGACGTGATCCACACCAGTGAGGTTAGTGGCGTCTCAAAGTCCATCTCGTCTGCATTTCCATATTTCGCGTGAGCAATCATGCCATTCAGGAAGTAAGCGCCCGAGCTGGAGACCAGCATGGCCACGCGCATCACGAAGATCCACACCAGCAATTGCACTTGCGTCGTGGGGTTCGGTACAGCCAGCAGGATGAACGTGATCAATGCCACGCCGGTCACGCCGTAGGTTTCAAAACCGTCGGCGCTCGGGCCTACCGAGTCGCCCGCGTTGTCACCCGTGCAGTCCGCGATCACGCCCGGGTTGCGCGCATCGTCCTCCTTGATCTTGAACACGATCTTCATCAGGTCGGAGCCGATGTCGGCGATCTTGG
>CAZANC010000232.1:0-5647 GCA_964486495.1 uncultured Occallatibacter sp. | reverse complement strand
GGCTGGTCAAGTCGTTGACGGCGACAAAATCGATTTCCTTATTGCCAAGCGCGGCGCGCAAAACGTTGCGTCCGATACGGCCGAAGCCGTTGATTCCAACCTTTACTGCCATGGGTCATTTCTCCTTCGTGGTCTTTGTGGCCTGTGGATTCAAAACTTGTGTCTTACGGTGTCTGAAGTGGGCCTCAAATCGGATTCCACCAAACCCTTGATCGTATCATTGCGGGCTCGGTGGAAAAATGAAAGCGCGATGGCCCTCCGCACACGATTCCCTACCGTTAGGATGAAGTTCCCGCGATGGAACTGTATGTGACGGAGTGCACAAGATTTGCAGCGCCCTTGCCGAGTATGGTATTCGGGAGGGAGACAAGGCTTTCAACAAGGATTAGCAGCAGCATGAGAAGACGCTCCAGACGCGGTCCTAATACCTCAGAATCTACGGGCAAAATCGGCCAGGAACTCCCATCGAATCAACCGGCTCCACTGGTGCCGCTCTACCCCGATGAAGTGCCGGCGCGGCAAAGCCCCGCGCCGCGCGCCCATGAACCTCGGCAGGCGCAGCCAGCGCGGCCGCAGCGGCCATCTGCTCCGGAGCGGCCTGCGCGCCCGCAGCCGCCCGCGAAGCAGGAGTGGCCAGTGAAGCCAGAGTGGAACGTCCCGCCTGGCTCGTCGGCACGGCTCGAAGTCGAAACGCAGCCTGAGATGCCGGCGAAACCTGCTCTCGCTCCCGGCCCCGGTGAGGGCTCGCCCCAGGCGCCCAAAGGATTCGTGGTCCTCGCCATCGGCCTGCCCGGCTCCGGCAAGACAACGTGGTTCGGCCGCCGCGGCGTCACCCCGCTCTCCAGCGACCTTCTGCGCAACATCCTCTTCGACGACGTCGAGGAGCAGCGCTACCAGGGCCTGGTCTTTTCGACCCTCCGCTCACTGCTGCGCGCGCGGCTCATCGCCCGCATGCCCGCGAATTATGTTGACGCGACCAATCTCTCCATCCACGAGCGCCGCCAGTGGATCAAGATGGCCAAGAGCTTTGGCTACGAGGTGCAGGCTGTCTTCTTCGATGTGCCGCTCGATGTGTGCCTGGAGCGCAACCGCCAGCGCGACCGCTCTGTGAGCGAAGACATCATGCGCAAGATGGCCGAGAAGCTGAAGCCGCCCGTCTTCGAAGAAGGCTTTGAAAAGATCATCGTGGTGCGGGTGAAGAGCGCGGGGTAATCGAGCCCGGTTCAGCGCTTTCCAAATTAGCTATTTTAGCTATAATAGCTACATCGGAGGGCCAGCCATGATCACCAAGACATCCGCGGAGGCGCAAAATCAGTTCGGGCAGTTGCTCGACACCGTGCAGCGCGAGCCGGTGGTGATCACACGGCATGGCAGGCCGGCTGCCCTGATGGTTTCTCCACAGGATTTGGACGACCTGAAAGAAGTTCGCGAGAAGAGGCGCAGAAAGATCGCGGCTGATTGGGATGCCTGGCGAAAGAAGGCCAAAAAGAGCATGACCCCAGCTGCGGCAGCCCTGACCGACGAAGAGATCAATCGCCTGGTTCATGAATTGCGATGAGCCTGCGTGTGGTCTTTGACACCAGCACGCTGGTGAGTGCGGCTCTTCTGCCCAACTCGGTTCCAGAACAGGCACTTCAACGCGCAATCCTCTTTAATCGTCTCTGCGCAACCCGGGAGACATTGGGCGAACTTGAGAGAGTGCTCTGCCTGAAGAAGTTCGACCGATACATAAGTCTCGAATCGCGTCTGGAGTTTATAGAAAAGCTTCGTCGGGATTCATCGCTTAGTTCTGTTCCAAAGGAATTGCTTGTTGAGGCTAGGGGCATTTGCCGGGATAGAAAGGACGATTTGTTTCTCGCCGTCTGCATGGCGGGTCCAGGCAGATGCTATGGTCAGCAGCGAATCAGGATCTTCTGGTGCTGCACCCGTGGCGGGGAGTTGCGATCCTGACTCCGGCGCAATTTCTGAAGGAATCTGGCGTCTGAGTTGGCCCGCAAGCTGATGTTTGAGGAATTGTCGATGACTTCTTTCACTGCACAATCCCCTTACATCGAGCCCTGGCTCCGCGGGACGCACACAGACGTCCACGCTGCCGGCCGCGCCGTTCTGCACGCGCTCGAACTTTCTCTCGATGACCTGACCAAGTGGACCGCCGGCCTGACCGGCGCAGAAGCTCACGCCCAGCCGCTCGGCCTCACTTCCATTGCTTTCCACCTGCGCCACATCGCCCGCTCGACCGATCGCATCCTTACCTACGCTGAGGGCGGCCAGCTTTCAGCCGAGCAACTGGCCGCACTCAAAACTGAAAAGACGGGGACCGAACGGGATGGCGCCAAGCAGGATGAGACCGAGCAGGATGGGGCCGAGCAGGGCGAGGAAGGGAGTCAGGAATCGTTGGCCGAATTGCTCGCCGAGGTCGAAGTCTCCTTCAGCGACGCGGCCGACCGTATTCGCGTGCTGGCCACGGCCAACCTCAACACTCCGCGCTTCGTCGGCCGCAAGCAGTTGCCCACGTCCATTGGAGGAGCGATGATCCATGTGGCCGACCACACGCAACGTCACACGGGTCAGGTGGTCAGCACGGCCAAGGTGATCAAGGCGCTCAGGACTTAGGTCGCACGTCCAACGTACAGCGTACGCCGCGTATCTTCACGGTTGATCGGCGCTGGCTCCTGCTGCAAGGTTATTGCCAGTGTTGATCTGGGTCGGTGGCAGCAGCCGGTATCCATCGCGCGTCCGGATGTGGTACTTCTCCATGCCCGGGCCGACCAGCTTCACGCTGATCGATCGCCATCCCCGGTTGGGATTGGCCTGCGGGTAGTAGCTGACCGAATAGAGATGACTCAGATCTTCTTGAATGGAAGCAAAGGCCTGCTTCTCCTTGCGCCAATTGCCAGCAAAGTAGGCTTTGCCGCCGGTCACTTTGCTCATGCGCTCAAACGCGGCGGTCGAAACCGGATCGTCCTGCGCCAGTCGAGTGCTCACAATATAGATGATCGTTCCCGTGTCCTGGGCCAGTTCCGCCACGTCCTCGGGAGGAACCGAACTCGCGTTGTCAGGACCGTTCGAGAAGACCACAATTGCCTTGCGTCCGGTCAGCGAGGCCGCATCCTTCACCGTAATCAGCAGGCTGTTATAGAGCGCGGCGTCGTCGCCGGCCACCGTGCTGCGCACGCCGTTCACCACGCGAAAGCGGTCCGCGGTCAGCATTGTGGACCGCGAAAGATCGCGGCTGTACGAATAGAACGCGATCTGGCTTGCGCTGTCCATGGAGCGCACAAAATCCGAAATCGCATCCTGCGCGTAGACAAATCCGCGATACATGTAGTTGCTGGTATCGAAGAGAATGAAGATGTTCGCTCCGGCCATAGTGGAAGCCATTTCCGCCGCGGAAATGCGATCAGGATCCGTGTCCGCGCCCGCCGCAGCGGCAGCCGGTTCTGACCTGGACCCATCGCCGGCGGTCTGCGCTTCGCTACTTTGTCCCGGCCGAATCGCGGGTCCGTTGCCTTCCTCGAAAGTGGAGATCCGCTGCGCAATCTTGTCCTCGGTGATCTGAAAATTCTCCGGATGCAGGCCGCTGATGTAGTTTCCCTTGCTGTCGGTCACAGCTACGTTGAGCTGCACCAGATTCACGGTCACGCGCAGATGCGTTGCCTCATCCTGAGCCGCAAACCGCGGCTCGCCAGCGAGCAGGAGCAATGCGCTCAAACCCACGCCGACGCTTACGACGGTCTTGTTTCTCATCATCATCGCTCTATATACCCCCGTTCGCTCTCTCGTTGCTGTCGGCGGCTAAGCCTGCCGTGCGGGTGCCAATCTTGCCCTGGCGGAACTCTTCCCCGGTCTGATCCATGGCGCGCAACAATGCCGGCCAATCGTCGATGCTTGTCGCGGAGATGTTCGCCACCATCCGCCGGGTCAGCTCGGGAATGAGCACGTTGAGCGCCGCCGGAGCATAGCCTTTTTCATCGGCCAGGCGCGCCCAATAAAGGTTGCCGGACTCCCACGATTCCCCGAAGAGCCGGCTTGCGACGCCTCCGGAGACAGGAAACGGCGCCGCCGCCAGCAGTGCGCAGGCATTGGATGCCGCCATCGTCGGGTGAGGAACGCCGAAGTCCTTCGCCAACCTTTGCGGAGACGTATCAGTGGGATTTTTGCGCACCAGATCGTCGAGTTCCTGGTTGGCTGGGCCCGATTGCGCTGCCTGCTCCGGATATCGTCTTCGGAACTCGGCTGCCAGATAGAAGGTATCGGTGGGAAGCAGTTGGGCCGTCAGAGTTGCCGCACCTTCCTTTTGTTCGAGCGATTTCTCCATCTCGGCCATTTCGCCCCATCCCATGCGGTCACTGAAGATCGCGGTGACTTTCTCGCGTAGCTCTGCGTGGTCTACCGAATCCTTAATTAATTCTTCTCCCGCGCCCTGATAAAGATTCACGGCATGCAATTCGTCGCGGCTCACGCCCCACCAACGAGGCAGAGTCGCATTCACCAGCAGCTCTGGCGCTGTCTCTCGCCAGATCAGCGCTTGCAGTTTTTCCGGCGAGATAAAATCCTCTTCCGTCATCGCCAGCACGTAGGGCAAATCCGCGAGCGACCCGATCAGGTAGGCACCGCCGCCGGCCGTTGCGCCGATTCCAATCAGCGACGGCGCGCCCCAGATCTGATCGATGCCCTGAATTGAAGTCGCCGAGAAATCGTGCGAGCGCACGAAAAGCGGATTGCTGTGCAGGATCTGCGCGCCGGGCGGTTCGTAGTAGGCGTAATTCAGGCCCACCAGCGTGTCTCTAAGGAACGGCGCCAGTCGCGCCCGCGCAGCCTCCAACTGCGCCGCTGACCCCGGAGCTTTGATCACCTTGGTCAGGTCGGTCCGCACCTGCAGTTCCGCGTGGCGGTTCACGTAAACCGTCGGGGACCACGTCACACGTTCGCCCTCGGTAAAGATCGGCCGCGGCAGCTCGAATTCGCGCAGAGTTCCCGCCAGGGCCAGCAGGCTGTCGCCATTCTTTGCTCCCTTCGCCATGTCCTCCAGGCCATCATAGAGTCCGAAGAGATTATCCAAAGAGACCAGCCGCTGGTCGTCTAGTACGGCGCGGATTCTGCGCCCCAGTTCGTCGTGGATACGCGTCCCTTCGGGGCTGGTCTGCCGCGGGCCCGCAAGCAGATCGACAACCTCATCCTCCGTCGGGTCCGCATTGCCCCCGGCCGCAACAATGATGGACTGCAGCGACTTGCGCGCCGCATCGAACAGCAGCGTCCCCGAAGAAACATCCCCATAATCCTGAACCGCGCTTTGCCACGAGGAATTTAAGGCGTCTCCCGCGATTTGTCTTTGCCGCGCCAGGATCTGCCAAAGCCCCACTTCGGCCTGAAACGCTCCCAGCGCATTGGAACGCAGTGATTGATTCGATACGCCGTCGATGCGTTCGGCTGTATCGATAAAGTCCTTGATCGATGCGTCGTCAAGCTCCGGAAATTCGACGAAGACGTGGTACCAGTCGCTCAATTCGTAGTACTTTGCGGCAAGCAGTCGCGCCGTATCGCTCGATAGGCGCTTCTCTGCCGGTCGTGCGGCGTCAATCGCGCCCAGGGTCAGATAAACCTGCGTCGGTCCGTCGGGCGTCGTAATGTCGGAATAAGCCACCAT
>CAZANC010000231.1:0-5652 GCA_964486495.1 uncultured Occallatibacter sp. | reverse complement strand
AGCGCGGAGCTTTTCCCGCCATTTCTTTGCGCGCGGTCCTGTTAGGGGCGAGCCACAGCGGACGCCGGCGGGCCGTCGCGCGGCAGACTGCGCAAAAACGCGATGAGCTGCCACCGTTCCGGCTCAGGCAGCGAACTCCAGGTAGGCATTCCCTTGCGCAGGCTTCCGTTGCGGAGCAGCCACGCCAGCTCGCCGTCGGTTGCGTTCTCCACGCGCTCGCTGCGCAGGCTTGGCCGCCCGTGGCGTCCCTCCGCATCGCCGCCGTGGCATTTTGCGCAGTTTTCATCAAACAGCAATTTGCCGGCGGCAATCGCTTCAGGCAGGCCCGCGTAGGGGTTCACGCGCTGCCGATCCGCCGGAGGAACCTTGCTCAACCATGAGCTCTCAGCTGCGACCAGAGCTGCCGCGGAGATCGATAACAGAATCAGGGCTATCCACCAAGTTCTTGAAGTTCTCATTGCGCCTCCTTCTTGCTGAAGAGGTCGCGGAACTGCTGGATCTCGTAAGAAACTTTGAGGCGCCACAAAACGCCTGCGCTGTTGCTGTTGAGCCCGAATTGCGGCGAGAAGCCGAGCGTGGGTCCGTGCGGAATATTGAAGTAGGCTGTGGGGCCAGCATATTGCGAAGTGTCGTGGAATCCGAAGTCGTGAACGGTCGCCAGTCCTCCATAAACCTCGGCGCCGGCGCTGAAGTTCTGGCGGCAAAAAGTGCAGGCACGGCTTGAGGCTGCGAGCGCAAGCGGCCGGCTTGCGCCCACTGCGTAGCCGAACTCCCAGGCTCCGCCCATCATGTCTTTCTCCATAATCCAGTTCTCCGAGATGTTCCATCCTTTAGGATTGCTGGATAGAATCAGCTTGCCCTCCATGGTGCGCGAGATGTCGCCGCGACTGTCAGCGTTTCTCCCCTGGAAATCGGCGATGCTGTCGTGCCCGGTCACTTCGAGAACGCTCTTGTCGGCGCCGTTCACGTCCTCGTACTCGATGTAGAGCACAGGATTGATCGCGTGCTCGGTGGGCAGCACGCGAAAGCGGTTCTCCCAGCGGAATCCCGTAAAGATCGTGGAGTCGTTCGCGGTTGCCTGGCCTTGCAGATAAAGCTCGGTCGTCCACCAGGCCTTGGCGCCGTACTCCAGCTCCAGCGTGGCGCTGTAGAACGCATTTGCATCCTTGGGGGAGCCGGTTGTTCCTTTTTGAGCAACCTCAAGGTTGCCTGGTTCTTCCAGTGCCTCAGAATACGTAACGAAGTACGGTGGCTCCTGTGCCTGAGCCGTTGTGTGGGGCGCAGCGCATAACAGCGCGAGGAAGAGCAGAGCCAGCCCGCGGCAAAGAGAGCATTGCGCGAGAAGGCATTGGAGGCGAGGTCCGCTGGAGCGATCTCGGTGCGGGCAACTTAGCTTTCGTGTAGCTGGGACTTCAAGAATGGAGCGAGGGAACTGAGCCATCAAATCCTTCCATGGACTGAATGGTGGCCGAGGTTTCCGCTATGCTAGGGAAGCCGTCAGCTCACGAGTTGCCGGTTGAGCGGCCCTGATGATGCTTCGCCAAAAGACACTCATCAGGGCCGCCGCTTGACTGCCAATCAGCCGTGACCACCGCGACATCCGATGCGGGACGGTAAAGCCCACGAAACAGGACATGCAGACGGCCATTGCCGGGACCATCAATATACGACCGATTTAGTCCTATATCAAACTACCATAGCCTTTTGACGCCCGCAATCGCTCCCGTTCCACTTGGTGAACCTGGTTTCGCGACAAGTCAGTGGAGGCCGAAAGCAGGGGATTTGCGCCGGTGCAATAATGGTGTCACGCTACCAGCGAAGAGAGAGTGTGGCGCGGCCCGAGATGAATCTGCCCAACTCCATCACCATGACGCGGATCATCATGATCCCACTCTTCCTTTGGATCCTGTCGCCGCATTTTCCCTGGGCTGGACCGAGCGGAACGCAGGAGATTCTGGCGTCGATTCTCTTTGTGCTGGCCTCGATCACCGATGGCCTCGACGGCTATCTTGCCCGCAAGCGCGGACAGATCACCACCATGGGCATGCTGCTCGACCCCCTCGCCGATAAGATCATGGTGACGGCAGCCTTCGTTGCTCTCGTTGCCTACAACCCGCAGGTGGTCAAAGTGTGGATCGTGGTGGTGATCATCGGCCGCGAGTTTCTCATCTCGGGCCTGCGGTCCATCGCATCTTCTGAAGGTTTCACCATCACCGCCAGCGAACTGGGAAAGCTAAAGACAGTCGTCCAGATCGTCTCGGTCACCTCGGCCGTCCTGGCTCACCGCTGGGATCATTGGCAGATCGGCGTGCTCACCATCCCGGTGTACTGGTACGCCGTCGCGGCGATCTACTTTGCCGCGCTGGTCGCGACAATTTCGGCGATCGATTACTTCATCGGCTTCTGGAAAAAGATCGACCACGCCTCGAAGGATCGCCGCAAGGCCTCTGTGCTTTCGCGCGGCAAGAGCGTACGCATCTCGTAGGAGACCGGCAGGACAGGGAAGCGGGCCGACGATCCGGACCACGCGGACTGCTTTCCACGCGGCCGCGATCGAGGAGTTACTGCAACACGCCGGCAGCAATCTCGATTTTGATCGCAGGCAGCGAAATTAGCGTGTTGTGAACCAGGCAACTGTGCACGCAACGCATCATGCTTTCAGTCTGCTCGGCTGTGAGCGCGACGGGGCTCGTAACCGTCACATGGAATTCGCCCAGCCGCGCCGGCTTTAGCAGCTTTTCCGCGGTCACCGAAACTTCGACTCCGCTTTGCGCCAGCTTGCGCGTTCTTAAATACTCCGCGGCATAAAAAGCCGCGCAGGAACCGAGCGAAGCGAGCAGGAGTTCAGGCGGAGTCATGCCGGAGTCCGCGCCGCCATTCTCTACCGGTTGATCGCATGTAATCTTGTGCGACCGCGCCTGAATATCGAACTTGACGCCTTCAATTTGCGATACCTTTACTTCCATAGGGCACACGCTTCCTGTTTCTACAAAGCCATGAAGAAGAGGCTTTGTTACAGGTTAGAGTGGCTTCTGTTGGAAAGATGTGACGGCCGACGCACGACACAAAGAATAGGGCGCGCCAGCGGCTGCAGAGAGGAGCTCAGTCGGCGACAGCGGTTTCAGCAACCGTGGCGGCCACCATGGCGCGAATGGAATCGATCACCAGATCAGGTTCGTCAAGGTGAATCCAGTGCTCGCTCTCTTGGGCGATGACCTGGTGAATGCTGTCGCCGATTCGATCGAGCTGTTCCTGTGAGAGCGGCGCGGCATTGCCGGGTGTCAGCACGGTGACGGGAATTCCACGGATTGGCGGAACTGCATCCATTTCCGTCACGGTGTCGGGAATCGAAATAATATGGCTGCGAATTCCGGCGTAGAATCCGGGGCGCGACCAGTGGGCCGCAACCGCAGGCCACACCTTCCGTGGCATCTTTCTCACTTCAGTCTTGATCCGCGTCAGGACGTGGAGTTTGTGAGCGCCGGCAACTCCGACAATCTGATCTGAAACGTGGCTTGCGCGGCAGAACAACAAGCTGACCATCAGGCGCGCGAATCCGCAGGTAGCGACGGGCATTGCGAAGCGAATGAGCCTTCGGCCCAAATCGAGCTGTGATTGCTTTGTGGGATCGAGCGGCGGCCATTGATCGCAGCGCATGGGATCGATGAGCACAACGCCGGCGACCTCGCCGGGATAGAGCAACGCGTAACGGCGCATCACGAGCCCGCCAAACGAGTGCCCAACCAGAACGAAGGGCGGCTTGAGCCCGGCGCGGTCGAGCATCTGATGTAACTCAGTGGCAATGTTGCCGGGGGTGCGCGCCGTGCGGCAACGGCTGCTCCAGCCCAGACCGCAGCGATCGTAGGAGGCGGTACGGGCGGAGTCTGCGATCGACTCTTGAATGTGGCACCAGTTGAGATGCGTGGCGCCGATCCCGGCTTCAAACAGAACCGTAGGCTCGCCCATTCCCATCTCAAAGAGGTAGAGTTTGGCTCCGTTCGCGATGGGCACCCAGCGCCCCGATCCGGCGTAGCGCCGCCGGTCGCGCCAATCGCCGATCCGTTCGTAGAGCACACCGGTCGCGAGCAAGCCTGTTGCGATGGCGGCGATCCAAAGGGCGGCGTGCATGAGTCTCCTAGAAGTGGGTGAGTGCGGCCGGGCTGAAATCGGCGGAAGTGAGTTTTGCTTTGGCGCTGCCTCGGTCGAAAATGAGCAGCGTCGATCCTGCCTGGCCGCGTGACTTGACCTCGATCTGGTGCGCGAACCAGTGGCCTTCTTCCTGGCGCACGCCGTACGAGGTAAACTCCTTCACCGTTCCTGTTTCCTTGACGATTTTCTCAACGTAAACCGGGAACCCGATGCTGGGATCGATCCATGTTTTCACTTGCGCGTAGTGCGTCCGATCTGCAGGGCCCGGGGTGCTTTTGATGACGTCGCAATTGCGCGCGCCGAATTTGGCCTGGCCCTCGGAGGTTTGTCCCGGCCAGAAATACTGCTGCCCGAGGAAGTCCTCGTAGTCGAATCCCGGACCGAGCGGATGAGCGTTCCACTTTTCAAAGGGTACGCTATGAACGGATGTTTCGCCGGGATGGGCGATTTGGATCGTGTGGTCGCCGTTGGTGCTCATATTGAGAAGAATGTGCTCGCGCAGATTGGTGTGTGTCGAGGCCGGTTGCCCAAGATCGACAAACTCGCGCAGCGAGCCGGGAAACCAGCGCGTCTTGATGGTGATCGGATAGTTCACGCGCGCGCCAGCGGCATCGATCGTGACCAGATGGCCGGTAACGCGAAAGTCGGAGGTTTCGATCTGCTTGCGAGCCGTGGCGAAGAGATCGTTAACGTTCGCGGTCTGCGCCCACAACGCCGGAACCAGCGCGGCAATGAGTCCCGCATACCGGGCCGCACGCGCGGCCCTCATGCCTCGATCCTTCCGTCGCGGATGCGAATGTGACGCGGAGCGCTCGAGGCAATCTCGTTCTCGTGGGTCACAATCACCAGCGTCATGCCGCGCTGTTCGCGAATGCCGCGCAAAAGCTCAATAATGTTAGCGGCGTTGACGCTGTCGAGGTTGCCCGTCGGTTCGTCGGCGAGAAGAATCGCCGGATCGTTGGCTAGGGCGCGTGCAATGGCCACGCGCTGCCGCTCGCCCGCGGAGAGCTCGTTCGGAAAATGCTTCATGCGATCCTTCAGGCCCATCTCCTCGAGCAGCGCCGACGCTCTCTCCAGCCGATGGTTGGCGCGGCCATTTTTCGCCAGCATCGCCACCTGCACATTTTCAACGGCCCGAAGCGTGGGCAGCAAGTGAAAGGCCTGGAAGATAAATCCGACCTGGCAGGAACGATAGGTGTCCAGATTGACCGCTTTCCCCAGAATTGATCCCCGGAACAAAACCTCACCGCTGTTGGGCACATCGAGGCCGCCCAGCATATGCAGCAATGTGGATTTACCGCTTCCGCTCGGCCCGCTGATGGTGACGTAGTCGCCGGCCTCGATCGTGATGTCCACGCCGCGCAGGGCCGCGACGCGCCCCTCGTCGTAGCTCTTCACCAGTGCACGACCTTCGAGGATCGGGCTACTCATAGCGCAATGCCTCCACGGGCGAAAGCCGGGCGCCACGCCACGCGGGATACGCTCCAGCCACGAGCCCGGAGC
>CAZANC010000230.1:0-5746 GCA_964486495.1 uncultured Occallatibacter sp. | reverse complement strand
TCGTGGCATAGCTCTGTGAGGCGAAAAGCTCCTGGGGCTGGAGAGCGCGGGTCTGTTTCTGGCCTTCGGGGCCGCTCTCCCGTTCGGTGACGTTGAAAATCACGGCATGGGTATGGAGCTGTGGCGCGGCGTAGCCTTCAACAGGGCGGGCGGTGTCATGCTCGAAGGTCGCGGCGGCAAACTTGCCCGTCGTCTCCGGTGCGCGGATATTGCCGATTCTCGCCTGGGTATACCGCTCCAACTCGGACAGGGCCGCGCGGACACTCTCCCGGTGCGCCACTCTTACCCGGTCGTCACCGCCGACCAGGGCGGTCAATGAAACCGACTTCGGCGCGGAAAACGTCGCGTCCCATCCGGCCCGGTGCTCGACGCTGGTTACTTCCCTGCCAAACTTTCCGTCGTAGGTCTTGGCCGTCTGATGCCGGACGAGCTGCGCCTCGGTCTGCGGGTGCTGGCCTTCACTCAGGCGGGCGAAGTGCTCCGCGCCGACTGCTCCGGCAAGGCCCCACTCTCCGGCAAGCCTGCCCTGCCATTCGCTATGACCCTGCTGGTCGCGGCTCCAGTAATTTTGCTCACTCGAAGCGAACTCCCGCGCGTGGTATGTCCGCGCCTGGCCTGCCGAGAGTGATTGCGAGATGGAAAGCATGATGTGCGCCTCGGTCCTGATTACGGCTGCTGCGTCACTGGCGCTGCCTCAGTCTGTGGTTGGGTCTCCTGAGTGCTTTTCGGCTTCTGATTGTGTTGGATATGGTGGGAAGCAGGCGGCGTGCTTTGGGTCGCATTCTGCGGAGAGGCTGGAGCATTTTTGAGAAGCAGAATGTAGTCTGCCGCTTCTTTGAGCGGGAGACTGGCAAAGTACCACGTCCCGGCACCGCCTATCACGATGCCGGCAAGAACGGCGATGGCAAGTTGTTGCCAGCGGAAGATGTTGGTAAAACTCCTCCAATGGTTTGAAGCTGTTTCCGCGTGCTCGGCAGAACTCTTCAGCTTCCGCAGCGCCTCTTCGATAGTCGCCATCGGGCCAACGATGGCGCTCCCGATCTTCGCGCCGACTTCGCTGACGGCCGCATTGCGAACAGCCTTCACGGCTCCGGCCTCGATGCGCGCCAACGCCTGGTCGGCGGACTGCCTGACCAACTGGGGAACCTCCTGCGCCGTCTGGCTCACTTGCTGGGCGATCTGGCCGGAGAGGGCGCGGCTGGCCGAAATCTCTGCCAGAATCTGCTCGAACGGGCCGTCCGGACGCTGCCGCGCCTCCCGCAGGACGGTATCGCGGAACCATTCGGCCAGCGACTTGCCGGACCGTTTGGCCGCCGATTCGACCTCCTCCAGCTCCTCGATAGAGAGCCGGGTTCCGGCTGATTTGTCGCGTGAATTGGTACGTGCTCCCGCCTCTGGAAGCGGCTGCGAGTCGAGATTCTGGCCGGTGCGAGTGCTGCTCATGGGGAAGCCGCCTTTCCGTTATCCTAGACTCTGAGCGTCCAAGCGTCAGGGATGGCCAGTCGGATATTTAGAGTCATGTCATTATAATTAAAGACGTTAACGTTAATAGTGTAAAAATGCTTTCCCTTGAAAGCAGCCGTTTACAGGCGTAAACGTGAATCGAGTAAGTCTATGATTATATGAATGTTAACATTTGCATACGTTCCCTGAATTTTACAGTTCCCGTTTGGGGGTGATGTGTCAGTCATTCTTCCGATGCGTAGCAGCGCGGGTACTCTCCTGGAGGCGAAAAACTGGGCGGGGAGTCGGCCCTTAAGCCGGTTCACTGTTCCATTGCGCCCGGAAGCCTTTGAGAGCGCCGGTCCAATGCTCGCGGAATTTTCGGCGGTTTGGGCTTACACCGTGTGCGGCGTCTTTGAGCGTAGAGGGGTCAAGGCTGGCCCGCAGGCCACCGCGATAGCGGCGCGCAGCGGCCTTTACGCCTCGTAGCGAAACCACCATTGGAACTGGTTTGAATTCGAGCAAACGCGATGACATTCAAACCATGGACAGGCAGGTTTTTCGGGTTGTTGTTCTGCGGCGCAATGGAACGGAAAACCGGGTTAAGCAATTGGCCGTTCTGTCGCGGATCGCTGCCGCCGCTCAATTTCGCGGGTTTGGGCGTACACGCTAGCGTACGATTTTTTCCGTTTCGTGAGCTGGCCCGTGGAAGTGGATGGGCGTTACTGTGTAACGCTAAAGTATTCCGCCCATTCCTCTTCAGTGAGACTGGCCGCCGCTTGTTCATCCGCAGCAAGGACTAACTCTTCAATCACAGATCGCTGCGTTACCGCGCCGCGCCGCGCGAGCCTTTGCAGCGCCAAAGCAGTAGCCGTAGAGACCCAAACGTTAATCCGGCGCTCACCGTTATCGCCCGCAATCGCCCGATTCTTCCGGTACGCCGCCTGCCGTTCTGCTGCCGTCCTTGCCATAGCCACCCCGTTACACAGTAACAGAATCGTTGGCGGATAAATTCCGCCGGTTTGGGCTTAGAAAATGGCGGCTGATGACACGACTGCTTGTTCTCCCCCGTGTACCGCTCCGCCAGACGTGAGTGTGACAATCCAACACGAATCCTTACCGTCACGTGCGGGCACACGTGCAGCCAATACGTGCAGAGAAGAGGCGACCGCGCGCGGGGAATTGTCGCGCAAACGTGCGCGGCACACGTACATCGATTGACGCGCGAAAAAATGCACGTGCGGGAGACGTGCGCGGCGCGGAAAAAATTCTGCCCGAAACGAAATGGAACGCCGGATTCATAACCCGTGGGCCGGTGGCAGAATGACCGTAGACGCATTTTGGATAGACGGGGGCAGGCGGCATTGCTCCGTGTTCGTCCTGGGGCCTTTCTGTTCGATCTCGCACGACCCTACACTCAGGCGCAAAGGCTGGACCAACCCCACCATCCCCAGCCAGGTTTTTGTTTTTGTACTTGCGCGGGGTGGGTGCGGGAGGGGCGCTAGCGCCCTCCCGCTGAATGCGAGCGAAAGCTCGCTGACCGCCCGTTAGGGCGCTCCTTTTTCACAGGGTGGAGCGAAGCGACTACCGGCTATCTATGATTTTTTACTACAGGATAGAGGCTCCTACCGTTTCATCGTTCATTCTCCTACCGTTTCATCGTATTTGTCCCTACCGTTTCATCGTGGATAACCTGCACGATCAACAGGACATTTGTGGAAAATAAACATTTGCAGCACACTTGCGGTATGGACATTTTCGGGCAATGATTGAGGTATGGATCGAGTCGGCGACATTCCCTTGATGAAAAGCCTGGTAAGGCGTACCAGGGCAAATGTCATCACGGTCGAAAAGCAAAAGCTACTCGATGCGGCGACAGTGATTAGTCAAGCCCCTGAGGATGCGGAAGCATCATTCCTGGCTCGGCAACTCGTTCAATGCACACTGCCCCACAGCAACCCCGGCAATGTTGAGGCGTGGGAGCGCCGAAACGGCAATCTTACGCTGGTCATTCGGTCTGGATGGGACAGTGAGAAGAGAGCGCCGATTGGCTACCCTTATGGTTCCCTCCCCCGATTGCTCTTGTTTTGGGTGACCACAGAGGCAATTCGCACCAAGAACCGCCGTTTGGCTTTAGGCCATAGCCTCTCGGAGTTCATGCGGCAGTTGGGCTTGGTTCCGGCAAGTGCCGGGGGCGGCAAACGCAGTGACGCAAAGCGATTGCAAGATCAAATGCGGCGGCTATTCCGGGCGCTCATTAGTTTTGAAATCAATACCCTTACGCCTGAGCGCCACGGCATAAGCTGGCTAGATATGCAGGTTGCACCTAAAGGGGAATTTTGGTGGAACCCGAAAAGCCCTGTCCAGGGCGCTCTTTGGGGAAGTTGGATTGAACTAGGAGAAGATTTTTACAAGGCTATAACCGTCGCCCCTGTGCCACTCGATATGCGCGCCCTGCGGGCATTGAAGCGCTCTCCATTGGCTCTCGATCTCTATGCCCTCGCTGCATACAAGGCTTTCATGGCCAACAAAAATGGGGCGCAGTTCATCCCCTGGGATGGATTGCTCCGGCAACTCGGCGCAGACTACGACCCGGAGCGCATCGACAATTTCAAAGGCAAAGCGAAAACAACGCTGCGCAAAGTATCGGTGGTGTTTCCTGGCGGGTTAAAGCATACATGGACACGAAACGGTCTTACCTTCTTGCCCGGCACCAAACTTGCCATTAACCCACGTCAGCAGGCACAGCAGGTCTTAGCCTCTGGCTAATAGTTGGCGGAATAGACCTCTTCTATTGACGCCATTACGTCTTGACGTAATGGCGTCAAGACGTAATGGCGCTATTCTTCTCTGAGCTGTGGAAGGCCTTTTTCGCTGAACATCCGGCTAAGCCCTCTTACCGCCAGAGATTGGATACTCGTCCCTTCCGATACGGCTAGCTGGTGCAGGCGCTCCCATTCGGTCCGGTGTAGACGAACGGTAAGCGCAACTAGTTCCTTTTTGCCGCGCTGCCTATCCACGCTTGAAGGTGTAGCAGCCTCTTCTGATGCTGCTATCGGCGCAGTCGCAACGCTCCTTCGAGTGAATGCTGCTAGTCCTGTTGGCTTCGAACTCATTGCATCTGCTCCTTGAGCCACGCCCATAGGGTTCGTATTTCGATTGCGGCCTTGCCGTCTTCCTCGAACTCTGTAACGGCCCTGCCTGTAGCTACTGCCCTGGAAAACGCGCGTCTATCCGTAATTTCAGAAGGGCACACCGGCAAGCCGTACTCAGAGAGCACATTCCGCGTTTCTGCAATTTCAGGGGAACGGAAAGGGCACGCTGAAAGCACAAGTACCGCCTTCTTCTTGGCGGCTCTTACGATTTCTACAGCGTTGCTCACGGCGGCCAGGTCAAAGGCTGTAGGTCGGCATGGAATCACTACCAAATCGACCGCTGCCGCAATCTTTGCCGCATCCGGCGCGGTGTGTGGGGCTGTATCGACAATGGCTAGGCTCATCCCCTCTTGGAATGCTGCTTGGAGAACCTTCTCCAGATCGCTTGCCGCTGCCGTGGCGACGATAGGCGATTCACTCTGGCGCGTCTCCCCCCACACTGTGGCCGACTTCTGGGGGTCTGTGTCGATCAAAACAACACGCTCCCCCGACTCCTGGGCCGCGACCGCAGTGTGAACCGCGAGCGTCGTCTTGCCGCTACCGCCCTTCTGACTGAGAAACGCAATTGACTTCATGACGCCATGATACCATGACGTATTGACGCTTTTACGTCATAATGGAGAAGTATGTCTATTCCTTTCGTCCCGAACCCTGGCACTGTTTTGATGTGTGATTTTACGAGCTTCATTCCTCCCGAGATGACGAAGATTCGTCACGTGGTCGTTATTTCTCCGAGAGGTCGCCGGGTAAACATCCATAACGGCACGTGCCTGGTCGTTCCATTTAGCACTGAGCCTCCGGATCATCCTGAGCCGTATCATGTGCTGATGCCCAAGAGGGTCTACCCCTTTTTTCATGCAGATAAAGAGGTCTGGGCAAAGGCTAACCTGATTACCCATGTGTCATTTGCTCGACTAGACAGGGTCTTGATTGACGGGCGACACTCTCATGCAGAGTTGAATCCAGACGACTTAAAGCGCATTCAGGTAGCCGTAATCAACGCCATAGGACTTGGACACTTGACAGCGGGTGTATAGTAAAGATGTCACCCGATAAATCGGGATTGTGTAACGTCAGCCCCGCCGCAAGGCGGGGCTATTGCTTTGTGTGCGCTGCGCCGCTATCTCACGCCGCAAGCGCCCGGTATA
>CAZANC010000229.1:0-5794 GCA_964486495.1 uncultured Occallatibacter sp. | reverse complement strand
AGGCCATAGATGCATCGCCAGCCGGTCGCGCTCAGAAAGCCCTGCAAGTTGCGGATGGAATGCGGCGTGATGGTGAAAGTCCGCGGCTCGCGATGGCCGGGATCGGGCCCCACCAATCCGCCGGCGTCCGGTGGGGTCGCCGGCTCCGTCTCTGACCAAAGGGTAAACTCGCTCAGATTGCCACCCAGGCGCAGCACGCCCGACGGGCTAAGGGTACGAAACATTTGAATCAGTGCCGTGTTCCGGGGCGAAAAGAAATCCGGATAAGCCAATTGCCCGCTCTCATAGCTCAAGCCCATGTAATCGAGGGGCACCTTGGCGAGGCTTGTCGCAGAGTCGATGTTCACCTCGACCTCAAATGCGGTTGGTTGTGCCATCAACTTGCGCGGTCCGCTGAGTGCGATTGCGCCGAGCGCAGCGCTCATGGAGCAGAATTCTCTTCTCGACAGTTCTTTCATTGTGCTTTCCGTCTTACATCGTCCGTCGACATCGGCGCGGCGAGATTTAAGCAAGGTTGCGCCTGCTCTCGAGGAGCAGGCGCAAAGGTTAAGTACAAGTACCGGCTAGAAGGTCAGTCGGCCGCCCACCTGGATGAGGCGCTGGGTGCCTGCTGCCGAGGTGATCTTTCCGTAGTTGCCGGACGCGAGGCTTCCAGTGGGGTTACTGAGATTGACCCAGTTTAAGGCGTTGGTGGCTTCGCCGCGGAGCTGGAACACCCATCCCCGCTCGAACTTGATGTTGCGGAAGATCCCCATGTCGAGATCTTTGAAACCGGGCCCAAAGAGGGTGTTGCGGCCTACGTTGCCGTCCGCGCCGCCTGGGCCGATGCCCCCTGCGACGCCGACCCCGTTCGGTGTGAAAGCTGCCGTATTGAACCACGCAGTCACCTCGTTAGAGCCGGACGCGGGGGTGCAAACGCGGCAGCGGTGCGCGCTGAGCACGGCGTTTTGGCCGGGCACAGCATCCGGACGCTGAGCGTTTGAGCTGTCAAAGCTCTTATTGGCCCCCGTGGTTACCGAGAACACCCCGCCGCTGTGCAGAATGAGGATGGGCGCGATCTGCCAGCCGTTGACCACTTCGCTGACGATTTTGTTGTCGCCGTGGAAGTAGTCGATGTTCCATGTGCCGGAGATCGCGGCGCTGCTGCGCAGGTCGGCATTCATACTCCCATATTCCTCCTGAATTCCGCCGCCTATGGCGCCCAAAGAGTTGTTGCTGGCTGTGAAGGGAGCGCCCAAGTAGCCGGAATCCTGCGGGTTCGCAATTCCATCTTCAGACCCTTCGAAGCTATCGAGGGCGTGGCTCCAGACATAGTTACCGCCGGCGCTGAAGTTACGGGAGAGCTGCTTGGTCGCCGAGACTTGCAGGGAGTGGTAACTGCCTGTCAGGTCTGACAGCAAATCGATGATCCCCGCTCCCAGGACGCCGGTGCCGTTGTTGATGGCGGCCGCGCCGGTAGGACATGCTCCGACGCACGGATCGAACTGACGCCGGTCGGCGACGCTGGTTGCCGAAGTGCTTGGCGCACCGAAGGCGGTCGAGTACGGCGCGTAGTTGGCGTCAATAAACGTGGACAGTTGGTGCGAGAGAGCGGCTACATACGCCGTCGTCAGTGTTACCCGGCCGGGCAACTGCCGCTGCACGGAAAGATTGAACTGGTAGATGTAGGGATATTTGAAGTGCGTGGTGATGGCTTCAGTGGCGCCGCCGGGCCCGGAGATGAATATGGGCGCGCTTGCCTTATAGGTGTACGGGAACAGGCCGCCACCCGACGCAGTCGAGGGGAAGTCTCCCGGCGTCGAGTAGATACTGGTGATCGAGCTGAGGGGGCCCTCGCCGGTCTGTGGACGCAGGGCGAATGGAATGGCATTGCCGGGCTGGTTCCACTGGTTGCCGGCGACATTGCCGAAGAAGATACCCGCGGCGCCGCGAATGGAGGTCTTGCCGTCACCAAACGGGTCCAACGCGAAGCCGAAGCGCGGCGAGACGTGGTAGTACTTGGTGCCGATGATGCCGCGGCCGACGCCTGCGTCACCGGGGAACAACAAGCCCTTGGGCGCGAGCGGAGCCACAGTGGACTGCTGGCCGGGAACGAAGGATTCTGTCCTGTTATGGGGATCGACGGGAGGCGTATCGATGTCCCACCGGATTCCCAGGTTGGCCGTAAACCGGGGCGTGATGCGGTAGTTGTCCTGTGCAAACACCGCGTAGTGCCATGTGCTCAGGTGCGTGGTGTACGGCGAGTCCTGCTCAAACGAGGAGGCCTGGCCGGTAACCCAGTCGGAAGTCACATTGCCCGTAGAAGTGGGAGCGGAGGTGGCAAAGCTGAGGCTGCCAAAGTTCAGCAGGTTGGCATCGAACATGGTCTTGTCCAGAGCGAATTCGCCGCCAATAAAGAGGCTATGTTTACCCTTGACCATGCTGACCATGTCGCGCAGCTCATAGTTGTCGGAGCCCGTGAACGGACCCGCATTGGTCGCAGTCGCCGAAAAATTGGTTTCTGCGATGGTGGGCAACGAGACCGGTCCCTGCATGAGAAAGTTCGAGCCGTACGTTGCGAGGGTCTGCGAAGCCGGGCCGGTAAACGGCAGATTGACGCGTCCGCCCGCTGCCCGCGTGTACGTGAGCCAGGTCTGATTGGCTGTGGTGGGGCTGAAGGTGTGAACGTCGCTCAGGTTGATATTGGTGCCAGCCGAGACGTTGTTATTGATGGTCCACGGGACGTTGCCGCCCGGGGAGTTGCCCAGCACGTTCTTCGAATAGAAGTAGGTCGCCACTACATGGTCCTTCTCGCCGAGGTTCTGGTCGTATTTGCCAAGGTATTCGTTTTCCGTGGCCGGGATAGGGAAGAGACCCGAGTAAGCGCCGCCCCCTTTCGCGGGGTTGAGGGCGCCATTGGGCAGCGGGATGGAAGAGCCGAAGGTGTTGGATACGTTGTCGAGGTTGGAAATGGTCGTGTCCAGCAGGGCCTGGGGTATGCAGTTCAGTTTCGCAACCAGGCAATTGGGGCTGCTGTTCGTTCCATTCACCTGGTTTGCGGGGACATACCAGGTGGCTGCCGAGACGTTGGACGGTTTCGGCAAGTAGACCGTGAACGTGTCCGCGGTAAAGTCGCCCAGGCGCTCGGCAGCCGTAGGCGTGATGGCGCCGGTAAAGACCGCATCGGTTATCTGGCGCAAACCGCCATAGCTGAAGAAGAAGAAGGCCTTGTCTTTCATGACCGGCCCGCCCACGTCACCGCCAAACTGGTTGCGGTGGTAAGGCGTAACGATGATCTTGCCTGCGGCGTTATGTGCCGGGATCCAAGAGTTGGCATTGAAGTCGGTGTTGCGGTTGAACTCGAATAACCCGCCATGAAACTGGTTGGTTCCCGACTTGGTGATCACCGAGACCACAGCCGCGGAAAACTGGCCGTATTGCGCGCCGAATGCGCTGGTTTCTACGCGAAACTCCTCCACTGCGTCAGGGTTGGGCGATGGGTTGCCGTAGTTGCGCATGCCGGTGATGTTGTTGCCGCCATCCAGATAAAAAGCCACCGCCGCATTGCCCCAGTCGATGGAGCCGTTGATCTGCACATCCTCGACGTACAGCCCCGTGGCCATAGTGGGGTTGCCGGAGGGGTTCGAGGTGGAACTGTTGTTATTCGCCATCACACCGGGTGTGAGCGAAACCTCGGAGTAGATGTTGCGGTTGACCATCGGCAGGCTGATGATGTCACTGGGCTCAAGGGTCACACCCAATACCGGGTCGGACGTATCGACCACCGGGGGCGCCTCAGTGACCGTGACAGTCTGAGACTGCGCGCCAACGGCCAGCGTGATATCAACCGTCAACTCCTGGTCCACGTCCAGCGCGATATTCTTCTGTACAAAGCGCTCAAAACCAGCCGCCGTGGCATCCACGTTGTACTTACCCACCGGAAGGTAATCGATGCGGTACTCCCCATAACCGTTTACCGGCGCCGACCGGGAGTACCCCGTATCCAGGTTGGTTGCCTTGACGGTGGCCGTGTTGACCACTGCGCCTTGTGGGTCCTTCACCGTACCGACGATCGTCCCGGTAGTCTGCTGTCCAAACGCGGCGATGCTGCCCGCAAATATCAAGACGAGCGCCACGAGAATTCCTGTGCTCGCGCCGATCCTCGGGCTTCCTGCCAAACTGCGTATGTTCATACTGCCTCCGAAGTGTTTCCTTGGTTGTGATTTCGTCATTCCTGTGGTTGTGGATTCCGCGCGACTTACTTGAAGGCGCGAAATTCGTCGAGACCGGTTCGGCACTCGGCATCTCATGGCGTAACCCGGCGAGCTCTTAGATCCTTCAACCGCAGCTCGCATTTTTGCGCTCAGTCTTGCGCCGCATACCAAAGCGGGGTAAATACTCGGCCTTGCAATGTCCCACTGGCAAGTGACTCACCGTTTGGCTCGGCATGCCGAGCTTATCTCGCGTGGAATGTGAGCGTTAACATCGCAGTTTTTCTTGTGTCAAACGTCCTTGCAAGCCGGAAAACGGGCGAGTATGATGCGGTGAACTGGATTGGAATGAGTAGAACCGATACAGCACCGGACGGATGGCATCCGCAGACCCAGCAGGAATGCGACGCCGTCCTCCGCGAGTTGCAGACCGTTTTGGCTAGTCCGCATTTCTCCAACAGCAAGCGCTATCCTGCGCTGCTCAAATACATCGTCGAGCACACATTGGCCGGCAAATCAGATCTGCTCAAGGAGCGGACGCTTGGCGTTGAGGTTTTCGATCGCCAGGCCACCTACGACACAAACGCAGACACCGTGGTGCGCTACACAGCCGGCGAGGTCCGCAAGCGTCTCCTGCTCTTCTATTCCGAGGAAGGCAGGAACTCGAGCATTCGCATCTCTCTTCCGGCAGGCTCGTACGTTCCGGTGTTCCTGCGAGAACACGACAGGCTCGAAGACCCGGTGGTCAACGAAGGGCACGAAGCGGGACCATTCCTGAGTTCTGACGGACATGGGGATCTGGTAGGCGGAACACTAGAATTCAGAGCGACTTCAAAACCAGGAACAGGAGTTCGGTCTCTGCTGCCCGCATGGCCGCCAGAACTTATCGGGAGCCCACCTCTCGAGCGTCGCAAAGTAATGCTCGGGCGGCTGCTGTGGCTGACCCTGACTGTGCTGGTTGCGATCGGTGCGGGATTCTTTTGGACACATCGCTCAATTCATCCTGTATCGGCTGTGGACGACTTTTGGGCGCCGCTGACGCGCGATCAGCGGTCGGTCATCATCTGCACCGGCAGCGTAGTGTTTGCGCAGGACAAGTATTCGGGCGTCATCACGGCAGGAACAAACGGAAACGTCGATTATCCATTTGTATCCATCCAATCTGCTTCGGCGATCGCGCAAATCGACGAAGCGATCGAGCGCTCGGGAGCGAGTACGCAGTTGATTGCGTCTCCCTGGACTACCCTGACGGATTTGCGCGAACATTCGATCGCGCTGATTGGCGCATACAACAACCAATGGACGATCCGTCTGCTGGAGCCGTTGCGATTCCATTTCCTGCCCGACCCACAGGCAAGAATTGTGGACGCGCTGAATCCAAAGATCGGTTGGGAGCGCGACCAATCGGTTCCGTATTCAAGTGCCGACGATTACGCTGTGGTGGCGCGGTTTCGCGATCCAAATATCGACGGATGGGTGGTGGCGCTGGCCGGGCTCGGCCGCAACGGAACCGAAGCTGCTGCGCAGTTTGCCAGCAGCCCGCATTACCTGGAGCTCCTTGAGCAGCAGCTGGGCAGCAAGTTTGGAAACCGAAATATCGAGGT
>CAZANC010000228.1:0-5885 GCA_964486495.1 uncultured Occallatibacter sp. | reverse complement strand
CGAGAGCGGCGGCGGCGATGAGGACTGAGCCGATGACGACGATGGTGGAGTGGCCGAGCGAGAACATGAGGCCGACGGCGACAGGGCGCTTGCCTTCCTGCATCAGCTTGCGGGTAACGTTGTCGATGGCGGCAATGTGGTCGGCGTCGACGGCGTGGCGGAGGCCGAAGCTGTATGCGAGCAGGGCGGTGCCGAGCAGGAGGGGGTAGTGGCGGAAGGCGATGGCTGCCCAAAGCCAGGCTCCGGCATTGAAGACGAAGAGCAGGCCGAAGACGCCGATGACTTTGCTGCGAAGGTTTCCGGCGGCGTCGTCGAAGAGCGAGAGCAGGCGGGGTGAAGAAGCCGGGACTCCGGGACTACGGGACTCCGGGACTCGGAACCGCGTGACCGGGTTGGATGGGTTCTTCATCGAAGCTTCCAAGGATAATATTACGATTTTCAGATTCGTGCGAATGTGACCGAGGCCACAAGGGACAGAGATCGGTGGTATCCCATGTCCCAGAATCGGGACATGGGGCACCCGGCACCCGGCAAGGGATCGGGATTGGCGGGTTGGCGTGCGCTCAAGCGCACATGGCGAGTTAGCAAGTTGGCGGAGTTAGCGGGGTTGCCGGAGTCTCAGGCAAGTCCTTATTGCTCAGTGAAGAGTTTGTGCATCGAGGATTAGCTTCACGAGATGACCAAACTGCTCGTCGAATATCGCGTGCTTGTCCTGCGCGGCTTGCAGCACCGACTTGGGGTCATGGCCGGCGGGTTCATTGTTGTATTGGTTGACGATGACAAGATTCAGGCTGGGGACGACAAGAATGTAATGCCCACCGGCGCCCTGAGCAGAGTACATGCCGGGCAGCGTACCTTCGGCGAGGTGCACGCCTCCATATTCCACCCACCACAGGTACTCGTAGCCCCCAAGATTCATGTGTCCGAAGTGGACCATTTCCGTTGCGTGCGTGCTCTTTTCAATCCAGGCCTCAGGAATAATCTGGCGATTTTTCCAACGACCATGGTTCAGGTACAGGAGACCGAAACGTGCCATGTCCCTGGCTGTCATCTCAAACATATAAGCCCGATGCTGTGATACCTCACCGTTCCCGACGTAGTACACATCGCCCGGCTTGAAATCCTGCATTCCGATTGGTTTCGCGATTTGCTGGTAAAACGCGTCGCCAACCTTCAGCCCGGTCTTCCTCTCAAAAATGGTGCCGAGGGCATTGAAATCCCAGTTGTTGTAGAACCAGAAAGTTCCGGGAGCATGGCTTCCGCGAGCTGGCCGCGTTTTTCGTTGGAAGTCGGTCTCGAAGTCCGCGGCGTGATAGATGCCGGAGCGCGCCCGCAAGAGATCGACGATCCGCGCCTGACGTTCATCCTTCGTCAGAGGCGACGGAGAGTCATCAATGCCTGCCTGCTCCAACGTTTCGTTGATGTCAATCTTTCCTTCAGCGGAATAGATTCCGTATAGGGCGCTTATTAGGCTCTTGCGAACTGAAAAAGTAGTGATCTTCTGGGTTGGGTCGCCCCACTCGTACACAAGTCGTCCACATTGCACGATCACGACAGACGAGTCATGAAGCGAATCCGCGTATTGTCGAGCAACGGCGAGTTTCGTCAGCGACCACTCATCGGTGGCGTCGGGCGCCCGCTTCCAATCACGACCGGGGAATGTTGGCTTGGTGCACGGTCTTGTTATCGTTGCTGTTTCCGGGGCGCTTGAGCTGGCCGGGTTTTGCGCGAATGCCGCGAGGGAGCAGGAAATCGTTACTCCCGCGAAAACTGCAAGCTTTCCCATTCGATGTGCTCCTTTTTGGTCGGCGCAGGATTATAGCAACTTGTTGTCGGCGGTGGGGAGGGTGATGTCGGCGGCGGTGCGCTCCAGCCGATGCAGAGGTTGCGGACGTTGTGGAGAGCGAAAGGCACGAAGCCTAGCGCGCGACGAGGTTGGAGAAGAGCGGGACGTAGGCGAGGAGGGTGACGACGATTCCGGCGAGGGCGGCAAGGGCGAGCGAGTGGAAAAAGACGAAGCGGAGGATGCAGCCCTCCTGACCATAGCTTTGCGTCGCGGTGCTGGCGACGACGACGCTCGGAGCGGCGATCATCTTGCCCATGACGCCTCCGGCAGCGTTGGCTGAAGCCATGAGCACGGGCGAGACGCCGATTTGTCGTGCGGTGAGGGTTTGCAGGCTGCCGAAGAGGACGTTGGCCGAGGTGTCGGAGCCGGTCGAGGCAGTGCCGATCCAGCCGATGAGGGTTCCGAAAAATGGATACAGAGCGCCTGTGCGGGCAAAGGCGAGGCCGAGCGTGGCGTCGAGACCGCAGTAGCGCGTGATGTAGCCGACAGCCATCATGGCGGCGATGGTGACGATGGTGTAGCGGATGTTGAAGACGGTTCGCGCGAGGGCTGCGGCGAGCGAGCGGGGACCGAGCCCCATGAGGAGACCGGCGAGAAGCGCGGCGAGCAGAATGCCAGTGCCGGTTGCGGTGAGCCAGTTGAAGTTGAAGACGGCGGCTTCTGCGGTGGGCGCGGCGACGACCGGCGGGACGCGCTGAATGGCTTTGTTGAGACCGGTGACGGCGAATTTCAAGGTCGTGTGCGCATCCATCCAGCTTGAGATTTGAGGCAGGCCCCAGATGAGAACGACAAGGCTCAAGACCAGCCAGGGAAGCCATGCGCGAAAGATTTTGGTAGCGCTGTGGCCGTGATGGAGGTGGGCCTGGCCGGTGATGTCCTTGAGGTCGACGCTGAGCGTGCGGCGCGGCTGCCAGAAGCGAAGAAATGTGATGAGGGCGACGATGGTGGCGGCTGCGGCGGCGACAGCGATGAGGGAAGGGTTGGAATAAGCGGCCATCAGATATTGCGTGGCGGAGAAGGTGACGCCGGAGATGAGGATCGCCGGCCAGATTTCGATCATTGCGCCGAAGCCGGCGAAGGCCCAGATGAGCCAGAAGGGCACCAAAACATCGAAGGGAACGAGGATGGTGGCCGTGGTGCGCGCGAGGGGAAGAAGATCGATTCCGGTAACGCCGTGCAGGGCGATCAGCGGAATGCCCATGCCTCCGAATGCGACCGGCGCGGTGTTCGCGAGCAGCGTGAGGCCCGCGGCCTGCAGAGGCCGGAAGCCGAGACTGATGAGGATGGCCGCGCAGACGGCGACGGGTGTGCCGAAGCCGGATGTTCCCTCAAAGAACGAACCGAGCGCAAAAGCGACGAGAAGCAATTGCAGGCGGCTGTCGGCAGTGATGCCAGTGAGGCTTTGTTGCAGCGTGACGAAGCGGCCGGTTTTGACGGTGAGGTCGTAGAGAAAGATGACGGGAAGAATGATCCAGACGATGGGAAAGACGCCGTAGCCCGCGCCGTAGGCCGCGGCCGTGAAGGCGAGACGCGCGGGCATGTGAAAGACCAGCATGGCGGCGAGGAGAGCAGTGGTGAGACCGACAAGCGCCGCGACGTGCGCCTTAAGACGCAGGATGGCCATGGCACCGAGAAGAACCACGATGGGCAGCGCGGCGACGAGAGTGGAGAGAACAAAGCTGCCGGTGGGGTTGTAGCCTTGCGACCAGTGGAGGGAGGGGGGATTGGTTTTGAAGAGGTAGACGAGGGCGGCGGTGAGGGCGAGGAAGAGGATCGCCTCGAGGACGAGCGAGAATGCGTGCGAGGATCTCGCGATCGGCGCTTGCGCGGAAGGATTTTTCGAGGAATTCACGACAGAGCAGAAGATAGCACAGCGGCGGGCGCATTCAGCTTTGCGGGTTCGACTTCGCGGCGGACGGTGAGGACAGTGATGTCGTCCTGCTGGCCGAAGGATTTAGCGGCCTCGGCGAGGTTGGCGGCTGGCTCCTGGCTAAACATGCGGACGCGGTCGAAGCCGAAGAGCTCACCGTTGGCGTGGCGGGCTTCGACGACTCCGTCGGAGAGCAGGAGGATGCGATCGCCAGGATGGAGAAAGAAGCGGGCCTCTTCGTAGATGATTTCGACGAGGACGCCAAGAGGAAGGCTGCCGGGCAGAGTGATTTCCTGGCTGTTGAGATAAGGAGACAGGTGACCGGCGTTGGCGATGACCATCTCGCCGTTGACGCCGAACCAGAGAGCCTGGCAGGTGGTGAAGCTGTCGGTTCCGGAGAGGACACGGTTGAGGCCCTCGAGAATTCTGGCGGGGCTACGATCCTGCATTCTGCGCAGTGCGCCCATGAGGAGGGAGACGTTCATGGCGGCCTTGAGGCCGTGGCCCGCGACGTCGCCGATGACCACGAGAATGCCTTCGCGGCCCATGGCCTGCACGTGGAAGAAATCGCCGCCGACCTCGCTAGCCGGGCTGTAGACGGATTCGACCTCGAAGCCGGGCGTGACCAGTCGTTCCTGGGGGATGAGCAGCTCCTGCACGCCGCGCGCGGCGGCCATCTCGTTGGTGGCGTGTTCCTGATCGCGCTGGACGCGCAGGTAGCGGAAGAAGACGATGAGCACAATAACGAGGATGCCCGCGTAGCCGCCGATGGTGGAGATGTTTATGGGGATGGGGCCAGCCCGGAGGGTCAGCGGAGAAGCGTAGGAAGAGCCGATTTCGCCGCTCAAGGCGGAGCCGACGATGGAATCGACAATGGCGACCAGGCTGAAACCCAGTGGAACGAGGAAGAGGCCGGCCTCGAAGTTGCGGCGCGTCGCGGCGGAGATGAGGGTGCCGAAGATGAAGATGGACCAGCCGATGATCCAGACGAGGCTGGAAACAAAGATGGCAACGAGAAAGAAGATGACTCCGCGATGAAAGAGGAAGATGAGCGCGGGGCCGACTCCGGCCAGAACCGGCGCGGTGTAGCGGAGACCGCGGATGTACCAGCGCTGCTTGAGGGAGAGGAAGGCGACGAGGAACTCGAAGAAGAGATAGGCGGAGATGAGCAGGAGCTGGAGCACGATCGTGACGCACCAGATGGCATTGAGGCGCGCGGAGCTGCCGGCCAGTTCGACGAAGCCGATGGGCGCGGCAGAGAGCTCGTGCAAGGCCAGCCACAGGTATTCCGGATGGCCTTTTTCAGAGAAGTAAAGCGCGAAGAGAAAGACGGCGAGCACCACGAGGAGGATGGAGTAGATAAGCTCGGGCAAGCGCTCGAAGAGCATGCGATCGGACCAGAGATTGAGCTCGCGCTGAATATCGACGGGGTTGCCGAGGAAGAGCGTGCGCGTGGCGAAGAAGCCGGTGTAGGCGTCATTGCCGAATGCGGAGTAAATGACGCGCACGACCACGGTGAGGGAGGTCTGGGAGGGATCGAGGTTCAGATTGTAGACGCGCGAGATGGGCTGGAATTCCTCGGGCGTGTCGCCATGCGGACCATCGGGTTGGATCTGCTTGCCGTTGACGAAGAGCTCGGGACTGAGGCCGGGCGAGCCGAATTCGAGAGAGGTGCCGTGCGTGACGGGCAATTCGATGAGGAGTGCGAGCGGCCCGTGATGGGGAGCGAGCTGGACGTGAAGGCGAAACCAGGCGTAGCGGCGCGCCGGGGCTGCCGGTGTTGAGGCAATCGAGGCTCCGACGGACGGTTTTGCGGTGGGAGTGGGCTCGTTTACATCTTCGTCGGGGACTTCGCCGATGGAGGGTTTGGCATCGCGGACGGCCCATTTGGAGTCGTCGAATGTTGGCAAAGACGCGGCGAGATCGGATGTGATGCCGACGCGCCAGCTCTTGTTGAGGGCGACGGGAGAGCCGAGGCTGGTGGCGTCGAAGATGGCAGGCGCGACTGCCGGCGCGGAGAGCTTGGTGGATTTGGGGCGGATGTGAGGCCTGGCGGGCGTGGCGGTGGCGGGATTTGGGGACGGAGGCGCGGCCTGGGCGGCAAGCAACGCTGCTCCGCAGACGGCAAACCAGACTGCTGTCACAAACTTGAGCCGCAAAGCGCCTCCC
>CAZANC010000227.1:0-5897 GCA_964486495.1 uncultured Occallatibacter sp. | reverse complement strand
CTGCGGGAATTGCACCTGGAGGAAGCGGCTGAACAGTCGATCCTGGCGCTGGTTGGGTGGTCGTTGGCGGCGCTGGTTGCCACCCCGGTGGGGGTGTTGCCGGCACCGGCCCTGCATTCACTGGTTGCCATCCGACGGCGGCTGGCGCTTGCGCCGATGCGGGAGCCGATGCGGGGTGCGGGGGAATCGGCTGGCCGGGCGCAGGAGGGGGCGCAAGCGGCGCCTGCCCGGATGAAGCCGGGGCAACAAGGGTGGCCCCGCAGAAGGTGCAGAATCGCGAACCGGATACTCCGGGCCCATGTCCCTGCGGACAAATCAGCGGTAGTGCGGTGGTGGCCATGGGACTCCTCTTGCGGTTGAACGGCGAGCGAATCAATAACCCGCGAATTTAAACTCCGCTAACTTGAAAACCCAGCTCACGAACAAAAGCACAGTCGATGCATAGATAGCCCTGTTGAACCAGGCGTGATCTGTAATCCGTCGAAACGAGATGCGGCGCCAGAGCAGAAAGATCGCCGTCGGGATGAGAGATACAGTGCCGAAGAAAACCAGGATGCCGAATGGATTGGCAAAAAATGCCTTCCGGAATTGAAGCCGGATGGCCCAGGCGAAACATGTAGTCATGCCGCACGTCGGGCAGGGCAGATGCGTCAAGCGGAGAAAGTTGCACGGGGGCAAACCAAGCTGCATATGCGTTCCATAGCCCACTGCCGCCGGTCTAAGCCAGGCGGCGACGGCAAGAACTGCGCAGGCAAAGGCCAGCAGCCCCATTGCAATCGATTTGTCGGTGCGGCCGTACATGCAGGCACTCCGATTGAATTCAGAAACTTGAACTCAAAAACCGTGCAGGCCGTTTCTGCTCCAGACGAACAACCACCCGATGACGGACAGAATCAAGGCAATAATGTTCAGGTAAAACGCGCCCTTGGCCGAGCCCTCGTTCAGTTGTGGGGCGCGCCCGGACGCGAATTCATCCATGTCCTTCTTGGCGAGAAAGATTCCAGGAATCGCCGTGAATGGTCCGCAACAGAACAGAGCTGCAATACCGAGCCCGAGGGCCCACTTGGTATTTTGACCGGTCACCTTGACGCCGAAAGCCATTGCGCCGGGGCCCATCGGTGGGTAGACGCCAGGGGGCTGTGGATAGACTCCGGGAGGCGCGGGAATCGCGCCAGGCGGCGGCGCTGCGTAGCCGCCGGCTGGAGGATAGGCGCCCGGCGGTGCGGGTATCGCGCCGGGTGGAAGCTGGCCTGGGGCGGGTGGTTGCCACCCTTGCGGCGGAGGCTGATTGGCCGGGGCCGCGGGTGGTTGAACAGCCATCGGCGTTCCGCAGCTTCCGCAGAACGCGGCATTGGACTCATTGGTCCCCCCACAATGTGGGCATTTCACATCGCTCATCGCAAAGCCCCTTGAATACTGGGTGAAAGGGATTAGATCGCTGACGGACAACACGCTCTATAGCGGCATGGCAAATAGCGCCACAACAGGCGCCGCAAATCGTTCGGCGGGGGGAGCCGGTACGGATTACTCTAACCGGTTTTAGCGCCGGGAGGGAAGATATTCTGAAGTTCCCGCCAATCTAATTCTTCGTAAGATCAAAAGGCGTTTGCAGAATCCGGTTTTGCCCTACTTCGGCGCCGGTATCCGGACCAGCAGAATATCGTGGCTCGCGATTTCAAGCGGCATATCGTTGGACAGCCTGATTTCCTTGCCCGTCCAGAGGTCCTTGCCCTTTAGCGGGCCATGCAGGCCGAGCTTCGCCAGGCTCAAATGAAACGGATGCGTGGAGTACCGGTCGCTGCCGGCGTTGACGACCGCAATGGCCATGGCTCCGCCGGAAAGGGCTCGCGTCCAGACATCCACTTCACCGTCAGAGTAGGCGCGCGTGGCTTCGCGGCCCAGGCTGTCCTGGTCAATGGCGATCACCTCGCGATTGGTGAGAATGGCGCGGACTTCAGGCGTCATGTTGGGCAGATCGTTCCCGGCCAGCAACGGCGCGGCGAGCATGGCCCACATGGAGAAGTGCGTGCGATTCTCCGCCGGCGAAAGCCTGCCGTTGCCCACTTCGAGCATGTCGGGATCGTTCCAGTGGCCGGGGCCGGCGTATTGGGCGAGGCCGGCCTGTTCGTTCAGGATGGAGTAGATACTGTTCCAGTTGGGCTGAATATCGCCGGTGGTGCGCCACAGGTTCGCGCCGACCTTCGGCCCCCATTCCCACACAGCATCCCAGCCGTACTGGCAAAGCGAGTAGACGATGGGTCTGCCCGTTGCCTTCAGCGCTTTGTCCATCTTGGCGTAAGCGGCAGCCATCAAGCGCATTTGCGCGGCCCTGTCGTCGGGCGCCTGCACTTGCATGACCGCCTCGCGATAGCTGCACAGGTCGTACTTCAAATAATCGATTCCCCATGAGGCGTAGAGCTGCGCGTCCTGGGTTTCGTGATCGAGCGAGGCGGCGTAGCCCGCGCAGGTTTTTGGCCCCGGCGACGAGTAGATGCCGAGCTTGAGCCCCTTCGAGTGCACGTAATCGGCCAGCGCCTTCATGTCGGGAAATTTGGCATTCGAGTGCAGCACGCCGTCGGCGTCGCGCTGGCCCTCCCAGGTGTCGTCGATGTTGACGTAGACGTAGCCGGCGTCTTTCATGCCGCTGGCGACCAGTTCATCGGCGGCGGCACGAATGTCCTGGTCGGTGACGCGGCCGGCGAAGAAGTTCCAACTGTTCCAGCCCATAGGCGGGGTCCCCGACGACAGCATTTTGTCGTTGGGGTGGATGGGTGGGGTCAGCAGCGGTCCGGCAGATCGTTGGTTGGATTCCTTAGGAGTCTTCGGGGCTGGCTGCGCGGCAGCAATAAGAGAACTCAAAGCAAAAACGCCAACAGGCAAAAGCGAAAGAATACGCATGGCGGGAATCTCCTTAAAACTTTTTCAAGGTCATCCTATCTCGCCGATACAGAGACCGGCAACGGACGTGCCGAATCGTCGACCCGCCCTGAAGTGCGAGATACTTTAAACAATGCCCTTTACTCTCTCTCACGCCGCGGCTGTGCTGCCATTTCGAAAAATGCGCCTCGAAGTGTCCGCGCTGGTGACCGGATGTTTCGCCCCGGACTTCCCCTACTTCCTGTTTTTCATTCACCATGGATTTTTCGGCCACACGCTGCCCGGAATCTTTATTTTCGATTTGCCAGTAAGCCTGATTGCGCTTTGGCTGTTTCATTCCTACATAAAGCAACCGCTCTCAATGCTCCTGCCGAAGGGGTTTCGCGCGCGACTGAGATCCCGGGAGAACGGTTTCTCCTTCTGGCCGCCGCCACGTCTGGCGCTGATCGCGATCTCGATCTTGATTGGAAGCGGGACCCACATTTTATGGGACTCATTTACGCACACGTTCTACTGGCCATATCGTCACTGGAGCTTCCTCAGAGAAATGGTGCACGTACCCATCGCGGGAGACATGGGGATGTACAAGGTACTGCAATACGTCAGCACAGTGTTCGGCATCGTTGTTCTTGCGGTTTGGGTGTGGTTTTGGTATCGCGCCACCAATCCGGCCGAATTGCCGATCGCTGAGCCCTATTCGCCCGCGCAACTTCGCGTCATCACCATACTGGCGCCGGCGGTGGCGCTTTTCGGCGGACTTCTCAGGGCATATGTGAAGCTCGCCGCGGTTCCGGGCACGACTATTCGATCCCTGCTGCACATCGGTGTCGATCTGCTGCTTACCGCTACCACGTTGTTGGCGCTTGGATTGCTGGTCTGCGGCGTGGCCTTCGGAAGGCGAGTGGCCGTGACCGAGCAGGTTTGAGAAGGGAAAGAATCAGCTGCTCAGGGCTTTGCACCCGGCGTTTCTTTTTCTTCGGGTCCGAGCAGTAGTTGAAGGCCGATGTAGGCGATCCAACTCGGCTCGCCGTTGGTCCGGGTGACCGCCTGGATGGCGCGGCCGCCCATAAACAGTAGACGCAGATGGCCCGCACGATCGAGAGTCTGGCGTCCGCCAAGATCGAGCGTGAAAGAGCGCTGTTTGGGCTGGCTTCCGATGGAATCGATGGCCTGCAGGTCGTAGAGCTCGGCGTAAAGTTCGGTGCGATCGTTGAATTCGTGTCCCGCAATCAGCCCGCGACCCCACTGGTCGGGCACGTTCCTATTGCCGATCCAGCGACCCACTTCGCCGTTGAGCGCCAGCCAACCAACCTGCGCCGTCGCTTCTATGGGTAGATAGTATTGCGGGCCTGGCTGCGCGATGCCGCGCCGAACTGAGCTGGTGGGGTTATTGATCATCACCTGCGGGTAAGTGCCCAGCGAGAAGAGCAGATTCTCATCGGTTTTTGGCTGGCCGGCGCGATGGTATTCGAAATAGCGCCACTTGATACCTGGGTAGGATTCGCCGAGCCCCACTCCGGTGGAGTTATTCGGATCCGTAGCGGCGGCAAGCGGAATCTCGTATTTGAGCTGAATGCGATCGCCCCAACCGTAGTTCAGGTCGACGTCGGGAATCTCGTAATACGACTGGCCCGGATTGTGGTTGGCGATCCAGCCGAAGTTGATCTCCCAATGATGATTGCCGGGTGTGCCGGGATCATCCGCAATGAAGGGCGGCCCGCCCTGCGCGCGAACCAACACCGCGCCCGCAAACGGCACAAACAGCAACAGAATCGTGAGCAGGTGGCGCATGGAATAGACGAAGGACTCCTGCGAAACGAATTTCGGGCTCTCGCGCGGGTCCCCGAGTCCAAGGTAGCATTTTGTTGCTTGCCAGGCCGGGCGGAATGGCGCCGGGTGCGGTGCGAATCCAGGAAAGTTCGCGGTTGTGCTACGATGCCGACATCAGTTACAATGTAAGCATTATGCCTTCAACCCGATCCATCGTTGTAAGCATGCGGCTGCCCCCGGAGAGCGGGCGGAGGTTGAAGCGCATGGCCAGCCGCCACGGCTGGACTGCCAGCGACGCCAGCGCTCGCCTGGTGGAGGAGGGCCTGCGCCGCTCAGAGTTCGCCTTCATCGATTTCCGCGATTCTGCCGCCGGTCGCCAGGCCTTTGTGCAAGGTAGCTCGTTGGCAGTTTGGGAAGTGGCATTGCTGCTGCGTTCCTACAAGCAGAACGCAGCGGCGGTGGCCCGGCATCTGGGCTGGTCTGAGCCGAGAGTGCGCGCGGCGGCCCATTACGCGGAGGCGTTCCCCGAAGAAACTGCCGCAGCCTTGGCCGACAACGACGCCGTCGACCTGAGGGCATTGAAACGCATGCTGCCTCAGGCGGAGGAATTTGTCCCGCGAATGCGGAATCGCTGAAATGCTTAAATTGCTCCTCGACGAGCACATCTCGCCTGGTGTGGCAGCTGGGCTGCGTCGCAGGATACCCTCCCCTGCCGCTTGCGGGCTTGCAGAATGGGAGGCAGGGGCATTTCTCGGGGAAGACGATGCCACCTGCTTGCGCCACGCGGCTACGCATCGCTGGACCCTGGTCACGTACGACCGCCGTACGATTCCTCCCCTTCTGAAAGCATGGGCAGAGGCTGGCCAGCATCATGGCGGCGTGATCTTCGTCGATGAGAAAACGATTTCGCCGTCCGACATCGGCGGGCAGGTCCGCGCTCTTACTTCCCTGGCCAGGGAAGCCGCCGCGTGGGAATGGATCGATCGCGTTTGCTTCCTGCGGCGGTGAGCGGCTGATCCGTAGCGGGCGCCGAATTTCTTTGCTCCGGACCCCAACCGCCGGGCCGCCCAGTCTGCGATACTTGTTTGTTATGCCGATTGACGACCTGCAGCGAGCTGCCCAGAAAATTGCCGGATTCCTGAATACCTTGAACAAGTTGGGCGGGCTGCGCCTCAAGTACCGCATCAGCGCGTCTGATGGTGCGAGCGAAGGAGAAGGCGCTGCGCCGCGGCAAATCTCGGTTGAATTGG
>CAZANC010000226.1:0-5956 GCA_964486495.1 uncultured Occallatibacter sp. | reverse complement strand
GCGGGCCGATGAGCGCGACCCGTTTGCGTGTTGGCGAAAGCGGGAGCAGCGGCGCACCCTCGATGAGTTTGTCGTTTTGAAGCAGGACAAAGGATTCTTCCGCCGCCTTGCGCACGAGCGGCCTGTGTTCGGCGACGGCGGCGGTTACTTCGACGCCCTCGGCATAGGGATGCTCAAACAGACCGGTTGCGAACTTTACCCGAAGCACGCGGCGCACAGACTCATCGACCACGGCCATCGGAAGCTGGCCGGATTTGACGAGCCCAGGCAACTGCGTGTCATAGAAGTGCGACATCATATCGACATCGACGCCGGCAGTGATGGCTTTTCGGGTAGCAGTCGCGGGATCGAGCGCAATGCCATGGTTCATCAATTCCATTACGGCGGTGTAATCGCTGACGACGAACCCGTTGAAGCCCCACTCCCCGCGCAGAATGCTCGTCAGCAGAAATGGGTTGGCGCTCGATGGTACGCCGTTAAGGGAGTTGAAGGCGCTCATGATCGTGGCTGCGCCGGCCTCGACAGCGGCCTGGTAAGGCGGCAGGTAATCCTGGCGGAGGCGGATCTCGGACATGTCTGTCGTGTTGTACTCGCGGCCGGCCTCGGCAGCGCCGTAGGCGGCGAAATGCTTGACCGACGCGGCAACGTTCCCCGGCTTCGAGAGGCTATCGCCCTGGTAGCCGCGAATGTAAGCCCGGGCCATGGCTGCGCCGAGGTAGGCGTCTTCACCCGCCCCTTCCACAGTTCGTCCCCAGCGCGGATCGCGGCTGATATCGACCATCGGGGAGTAAAACCAGCGAATGCCCGCGGTGGTAGCCTCTTCGGCAGCCATGTGAGATAGGTCAACGACGAGATCGGGATCGAAGCTCGCGGCCAGGCCCAGGGGCACTGGGTAGATGGTGCGAAAACCGTGAATGACATCCGCGCCGAAGAGCAAAGGGATGTGCAGACGGCTCTGGTCCACGGCAAGATGCTGATAATTGTTGGTGCGCTCCGCGCCGATGATGTTGAGCATCGAGCCAAGTCGGCCTGTGGCAGCCAGATCCATGGCATTCACATGATTAGCGGTCTCAGGGTTTACTGCCGCGATCGCGCCTTGCTTGCCACCGGCCGGCGCCGCGGGAGAGGCATCACCGGTATCGTTGTATTGCACAAGCTGCCCGATCTTTTCATCGAGAGTCATCTGGCGCAGCAGTCGATCCACGCGCGCTTCTAGGTTTGGATCGGCGAGCTGGGCGTTCGATCGATGCGCGGTTTTCCCCGCATCATGTGTGGAAGCCGGATTGGTGGCTTGTGCCGCTGCATTCGGTTCGCATCCGGCCGTCACAAGCCAGACCACTGTACAGAAAAGAAGGCCGTGGAGGCGAAAGTTCGCCCGGATACCGGCGCTAAGCATATTCACGAAAACTCCGCGTTGGCAGCACTTCAAATTCATTCGCGGCACAAATTCCCTCCAAGACACGATCAGTGGACCGCGCTCCGATGACCAGCCGGCGTTTAGCGGTAGGAATGCGACCACGGGACTCATGCGGTCGTCGCGCGGAGGGCCTTCTCGATGGCGTGGGACAGGGCGCATGTTGGCAGTTGCGCAATCGGCTGCGCTCAAAATGATTCTCTCATCCTTAACTATTAAGGATGTTCAAATGAGAACAGCAAATGCATCGTGCCGGTCTCGATAATGCTTGAGCCCCATATATTGTTTAAGGCGGGTAAAGTCACGCCTGAAAGCGATCGTAGTCGCTTGCGTAGGTCAGCCTTTTGCCTCCCGAGCTGGCATCAAAGTAAGTGAGAGGATCGGATGACTCGCCAGGACGGAGGAAAGACGATCAACCGGCGCTGGATGTTGAAAACGATGGCAGCCTCCGTCGGCTGTGTGCTGGCGCCAAACGGCGTGGCATTTGCACGCGATTCCTGGCGGCCCGGCAAAGAGGATGAAGCTTTCCTCGACGATCTTGTACGTCAGGGCTGCCTGTACTTTTGGGAACAAGGCCACCCGGTCACAGGACAGGTTCTCGACCGGGCTCGCAATGACCTGAATGGCGCACGCGATAGCCGGCGCAAGGCCAGCATTGCCGCCACGGGCTTCGGATTGACCGCGCTATGCATCGCCGACCATCGCCGCTACTTGCCTCATGCGCAGATTGTGGAACGGGTGAGGACCACGCTGGACTGGCACCTGAACCTGCTGCCGGAAGTGCACGGTTTCTTTTGCCATTTCACCGATGTGGAAACCGGAGCGCGCCATTCGGGCTCAGAAATCTCCTCCATCGACACGTCCCTCCTGCTTTGCGGGATACTGACGGCGCGCGCGTACTTCAAGGACGCGCAAATCAGGCGATTGGCCACGGAGATCTACGCGCGCGTGGATTGGCCATGGATGCTGAATGGCGGCAAGACATTCTCAATGGGCTGGCACCCGGAGTCGGGCTTCCTGGCGGCGCGCTGGAACCACTACTGCGAGCTGATGATGATCTATCTGCTCGCGATCGGTTCACCCACACATTCCGTCGCGCCGGCGACCTGGGACAACTTTACCCGTCCAGTAGTCCACTACGCGGGCTTCGACTACATCAGCGGTCTCGATGCGCTGTTTACGCATCAGTATTCGCAGGCATGGTATGACTTTCGGAACAAGAGCGATGCCTACGCCGATTACTTTGCCAATTCCACTACTGCCACGCGCGCCCACAAGGCGTTCTGCCTTTCGTACCCCAAGTGGTACAGCGAGCAATATTGGGGAGTCACCGCGTCGGACTCTGCCGACGGCTATGCAGTCTGGGGTGGACCGCCCGCCGTAGGACCGCTGGACGGAACGGTTGTTCCCTGCGCGGCTGCAGGCTCACTGCCTTTCTTACCGGCGGAGTGTCTCGCGGTTCTACGCGCGATGCGCTCGAAATGGGGTAGTCGAGCCTGGGGCCGCTACGGTTTTGTGGACGCATTCCATCCTGCCGCCAACTGGTATGACACCGATGTTCTGGGGATCGACCAGGGGATTTCGATCCTGATGGCTGAAAATCTCCGCACCGGGTTGGTTTGGAAGACCTTCATGCACGACAAAGAAAACGCGATCGCCATGGAGCGAGCAGGCTTTCATGGTCAAGGTTTGAAAGGTTGAGCTAAAGAGAAATGGTGCTTCGGGTGGAAAATCACTCCACCCAAAGCACCAAGTGGGGCCATGTTCAGAACTGGAAGCGCGCGGTCAATTCAAGCACGCGGCCTGCATCGCCACTCTGCGATTCGCCGAAGGTTCCGCTTTGAATGTTGGAACCGCCGCTGTTGAAGGTAATCGGAGCCAGTTGAAGAATGTTGAAGATGTTGTAAGCATTCACCTGCAGACGCAGCAGCACGGGACGGTCGAAGGGATTGAACGTCGTCTCCTTGGCGAAGCTCATATCGGTGTCGAAGTAGCATGGGCCGCGGAAGCTGTTGCGGCCGATGCCCGGCACATAAAACGGAGCATTTACGCTTGTCGGCGGAGTTGTGTCGAAGTACGCTGGACCGCCTTTGGGGAAGTTCGAGCCGGTTTCCCAGGCGCTGTTCGAGCAGCTTGAACCTGCGCCTCCGTAGTAGGCCAGCGGACGCGTCGGACCCACCAGGTTCGCTCCGGTGATCAGTTCGTTTGCCTGCAGGTCATACGTTACCGGCGTCCATGGGAAGCCCGTGTAGTAAGTCACGATGCCATTGACCTGCCAGCCGTTGGCGATCGCCTTCATCGCGTCGCTGCCGGAATGCACATGCGGAACTTCATACACCGCCGTGCCAACGATGCGCTGGTGCACATCGTAATCGGATGGACCCCATTCCGAAGTGTTGTTGGCGGGATTGGTCTGGTTGGCATTGGAATCTGCCGCATCCCCGTTCGACACCTGGTCCAGTGACTTCGACCATGTGTAATACGCGGAGAGATAGAGGCCGTGAGCCGTGTGCCGCGTGAAATTGACATTCAGCGCGTTGTAAGACTGATTGGAATCTGTCTGCGCGAAGTAAGCGGCATAGACAGGTGTGATTGCCGTTGTGCCGCCGCAGTTTGCGGTTGCCGGAAAACACTGCGAGTTGGTGAAGTTCTGATTCACGAGCCGTGCATAATGACGGCCAACGCTGCCCGTATATCCCACAGAGCCGACAATGCTGTAAGGCAATTCGTACTGCACATCCAGCGAGTACAGATAGCTCATTGGCTGCCTGGTGTTTGGGAAAGCGCCGTAGACCTCGTAGCTCTCATTATTGACAACGCAGTGTCCTGCGGTAGAGCCGAACTCGCACGGAAATCCTGTGGTTGGATTAATGCCCAGAGAAAGCGCGGGATTGATCGGGTAACTGGACGGTGACGTGCTCGCTCCCATTTCGTACTTGATGCCCGCCGAGTTGCCATTGCCCGCGCAGCACAGGCCGAAGTTGGCTACGCCGGGCCCATCTTCGAGGGCGTTGTTGAAGAGCGCGATGTCCAGGTGGTTGTAGGCCATGGCAAACCCGCCGCGGATGACCAGCTTCTGCTTTAGAGTGGGTGGCGTAAAAGCAAAACCAACCTTGGGAGCCAGGTTATGCGGCTGCGAGTTCCAAAGGTTGTTGCGGAGCTGGAGGGTGATGCCGCTGAGTTGCTGACCCGCTGCGGTGCCGAGCACCGGATAATTGATCATTGAACCCTTGTTGTGTAGCGGGGTGAAGTATTCCCAGCGCAGGCCCATGTTGAGAGTCAGATTGGGCGTTGTCTTCCAATCGTGCTGCACATAGCCGGCAATGTCCTGCGAGCGGAAGTACCGTTGCGTCAGGGGAGTGCCGCCGGTCAGCGGGTTGGCTTCGATTTGCTCGTAGATCGGCGCGTCGTTGGCCATTGTCCACAGGCCCTGCATGGCATAGGTCGGCCTCTGGTCGCCGAGCAGATTGTCGTTGTCCTGTTCAAAGCGCACTTCAGCGCCCGCGCGGATCACGTGCGTGCCCCAGGCGTGCGTCACCATGTCGCGCACTTCGTAGGTGTTTTCCGCATAGAGCGAGGGCGTCGTCGAGCCGGCGTATGCGCCAAATTGAATCGGCCAGGGCAACGTCTGCACATTGATATACGGAATGCCGAAGTTGGTCACGCCGGCCGCATCCCTCACTCCGTTATCCGCAAACCGGGTGCCGTTGGCGCGCGCTTCGTTCAGCCAACTGGATGAGAACGTGTGAATGTAGATGGCGGTCGCAGCGGAGTTCTGTGGCTTGAAGGGTATATCCCCTTCCGGCCGAGATCCGGCCGCGCCGCTCACGCCATAGTTGTCCAGCTTGGTAAAGTAGACGCTTCCAGCCAGGTGGTCTTTGGAAGTCACATCGTAATCGCCACGCGCGTTGAACTGGTTGCCGCGGCTGTGGGCGGGCACATAAAGCTCCGCATTTTCAACGTCGGCAATACCGTCCAGGCCGCCGCCAAGCTGCGTATTCGCCGGGAAAACTCCGATCTGCGATGCGCCCCCGGGAGTGAGCGAGCCGATATCGAGGCCCCCGGTGACAACGTTGCAATTCACTCCCACGGTCAGGCCGGCGCAACTGGGAGTAAGGACGGCCCGGATCCGCGGCACTACATTCGGGGAGCCTAGAATCGCCGCGCTCACCCCACCCGCGCGATTGGCCACCACTGCTGAGCGATATTGCGACGTTTCCACGTAGGAACTCTCATACGAGTTGTTGGCGGTGGTGAATCCTGCCCAGGAAACAAAGAAGAAAAGTTTCTTCTGCACGATCGGGCCGCCCAGTGAAGCTGCCCAGCTGCGCTGATCGTTGTCCACAACCGTTACCGGCGCGTTCGACGGGCCGCCCCACTTGTTAGCCGTATTCAGTCCCGCTTCGTCATACAGGCCAAACAGCGAGCCGTGAAGGCTATCGGTGCCGCTCTTGGTAACAATCTTGATCTGTGCGCCGGAGTTGCGGCCGTCGGATGCATCGTAGGAAGTGGAGACCACCGTCATCTCCCCCACAGCTTCCT
>CAZANC010000225.1:0-5977 GCA_964486495.1 uncultured Occallatibacter sp. | reverse complement strand
CTCGCCTGTAAAATCACCTGCTAGATTTTTGTCTTCGACGTATTCCCTCGTACTTCGGCAGTCTCCAGAGACATGTAAGTGGTTGAAAGTATTGTAAATATAGACTTTGACACGGAAGAGGTCGTTGGTTCGAATCCAATCGTGCCCATTCTTTTCCAGTCTTCGCTTCGCCGGACCCCGGCTTTTTCAGCCCGTAAATAGAAGCCAGTGTTGCTTTTGAGGCCGTGATATGCTCAACCCAGATTCAGGAGCATCATCCATCACCGCGCCATGGCATCTCAAGAGTCAAGTTCGCCGCCGCGGCCCCGCCTGGTGGTTCAAATCGGCGTAACGGGCCATCGCCCCAACCGGCTGTCGCCCGAAGTCGCCGCAGGCCTGCCTGGTCAATGTGAACAAGTTCTCAAAGCCATCGCCGATTTGGCCTCGCACGCACGCGATCCTCTCCTTCATTCGCCCGAAGCCCCGCTCCTGCGCATCCTCTCTCCGCTTGCTGAGGGTGCTGACCGCATCGTCGCTCACGCCGGTCTCGCGCTAGACGCGGATCTGCAATGCCCCCTCCCATTCCTCGCACCCGAGTACTGCCATGACTTCGAAGACGCTGCCTCTCGCGACGAGTTCCACGATCTCCTGGCGAAGGCCTCCGCGGTTTTTCAGATTGAAGGCTCGCGAGCCAGGGAGGACGAGTCTTACGAACGCGTCGGGCGCATGGTGGTGGAGCAGTCCGATCTCCTGATCGCCATCTGGGATGGCGAACCGGCAGCGGGTAGGGGCGGCACCACGCAGATCGTTGAAGAAGCCCTGGCGCAGCACACGCCAGTCGTCTGGCTCAATGCGTCCGAACCGAAGGTTCCCTGCATTCTCCGAGCCGATAAGTCGGGCAAGCGCCAAACCCACGCATTGGATGAGCTGAAGTCGATCTTAGCCGCGCGCTTTTCTGATCGCGAAGACAGCGAGAACTCCTTCAACTTCAGCCATGCCTATTTCGCCGAGAAGCAGCCGAACTTCGATCCAGGCCGGATCTTCCGTATCTTTCGCGATCTTGTCGCCCGCGGCCGCCTTCGCATTCGATCGTGGCGCGTTCCGAATTTCGAGAAATCGTCGCGCGACGAATGGGAGAAGATGATCGCCAGCTCCCCCGGCCTGCCCGAAGACGCGCACCGCTACCTGCTCGACCGGCTCTGCCCCCACTATGGCTGGGCCGACGGACTGTCTACTTACTATGCCGGAGTTCTTCGCTCGAGCTCGCTCGCGACCAGCCTCATGGCCGCATTCTCCGTCCTGGTTCCCATGGCGGATTACGTCTGCGGACGACACGGCATCGACCTCGGCAGAATTCCCGCGCTTACCGAGTTTTCTCTAATTGTCATCATTCTCGCCATTACCTGGCACGGCCGCAGGAGACGCTGGCATGAGCGCTGGCTCAACCTGCGTCAACTGGCCGAGCTCTTGCGCCAATACTGTTACCTGGCTCTGCTCGGCTGCGCGCTGGCCGCGCCGCCGCCCCCAGCTCACTTCCGATCCGGTTTCGACCGCTCCTGGGTTGACGGCATGTTTCGCAACATCGCCCGCGACCTCGGCTTGGTAAACGCGGTCATCAACCAGGCCTATGTCTCCTCTGTCGCCAAACTGATCGCGGACATTCTCGAGGGCCAGGTAAAGTACCACGAAGACAACCACGAGACGATGCACAAGCTAAGCCATCGCCTCCATCTCATCGGCACGGCTTTGTTCATCGCAACGGGGCTTGCCTGCGTCTGGCATGTGATCTTCGGTGAATCGCCTTGGCTGCTTTTGCTGGCGACCGTGCCGCCCGCCTTCGGTGCCGCGTTCTACGGCATCGCCAATCACGGCGAGTTCTCGCGCAGCGCTGACCGCTCCCTGGCCATGGCGCGCGAGCTCGAGGCAATTCGGTCGGCCGGGCTGGACAAGGCGCTCGCTTCGCCCCACGAGACTTTCGCGGCGCTGCGCCAGACCGCCGAAAAATTGGCTAGCGTTATGATTGCTGAAACCATGGACTGGAGCTTCGTCTTCCGCTATCGCACATTGAATCTTCCCGGCTGATCGTTGCCGCTGTTTGCAGGGATGAATATGGAAAAGCGTTTCGAAAAAGCCGTTCTCGTCGCCTTCGCCATTCTTGCCGTCGGGCTCGGCTTCTGGGGATACGCCATCACCGGCAGCGATTACACCGGCGGCGCTTGTCTTCATGCTCATTTCCCGCCCCTCTGTCCCAATCCAGTTCGTCCCTTCACTTTTTTGGAGGCTTTGCACTGCCTGATTGCGTCCATCGGCCTTCTCCGCCTCTACGATCTCTTCCAGCCCGGTATTGATCCCTGGCAGCTGGTCGTCGCCCAGATCGCGGTGCCCGGTATCGCGCTATTGTCCGCCGCGCAATTGTTCCTCAGCGGAGTCAGAAAGAACTTCCGCACGGCGATGGCGCGCCGCAAATCCGACCACTCCATCGTTTGCGGCATCGGCGACGTAGGCATGCAGATCGTTCAGAACCTGCGCGCCGCCCATCACAGCATTGTTGCCGTCGATCTGCTAAGCGACTCGCCCCATGCTGCAACCTGTGAGAAAGCCGGAGTTCCGGTCCTTCAGGGCGACGCAAAGAATCCCCACGTGCTGCTCGCCGCGGGCATTCGTCGCGCGCAAACGGCCATCGTCTGCACGGGATCAGACAGCGAAAACATGGACATCGCACTCCAGATTGACGCCATCCGTGCCCAGCCCCGCTACCTCAAATCGGGCAGGATTCAAGTACTGGCCGAGCTGCGCAATGACTGGATGCACAAGCGATTGATCGCCAGCGATAAGCGGTCTCTCGGCTCCGGTCATGTCGATCTGCGCCTCTTCAACTCCTTTAACGCCGCGGCGCGCATGCTTATCAAGCATCTCCATCTGCCGCCCAGCCCCGAGTTTGAAGCGCGCACCTTTGTCCTCGTTGGATTCGGCGCCTACGGCCGCGAGATCGCGCTCCACCTCATCCGTTCTTCACCGGTCGCTTTGGGCCAGATGCTCAGAATCGTCGTCTTCGACCAGGACGCGGATGTGGCAAAAGAGAAATTTGCCGTTACCAATCCCACCGCAAAGGAGATGGTCGCGCTCGAATTCGTCACCGCCTCCGTCACGCCGGGATCTCCAGATTTAGCTCGCACGATCGAAGCCAAGCTCGAATCAGCCGGGCCTCTGCTCGGTGTCGCGCTTGCCCTCGGCGATGACGAGGTGAGCCTGTGCGCTGCCCTCGAAATGCGCTCCCTCCTCGATCGCATTGGCCATCTCGACGTCCCCATCTATGTCCGCCTCGAGTACTATCGCCGCCTCGGCGAGCTGGTGCGCAGTATCGAAAACATCTCCTCCTTCGTCGATCGCCTGCAGATCTTCGGAACCCTCGAGGAAACGCTCAGCCCGGAGGTTTTGTTCGGCTCCCAATTGGATGCATTCGCGCAGGCGCTTCACGAAGACTACCGGCAGCGCGCTCAGGACACGCTCAATCCCCAGGCCAACGTTCCCTTTCGCGAGTTGCCTGAGTTCATGAAGATGTCCAATCGCTGGCGCGCCGACCACACGCCCCTGCTCCTGGAGCTGGCCGGCCTGCACTTGGCGCGCGATGTGCAGTCGCCCGTCGTCATCGCATTGAGCCAGGAACAGGTCGAGTTGCTTGCTCAGCTTGAACACCGCCGTTACAACATTGAACGCCGCCTCGTCGATATCCGCTTCGGTTCAGCGCAGCGTCAGGGTGCACGCATGCCACAGTGGAGCGATCTCAGCGACGAACAAAAGAATTGGGAACGGAACGAGATTGCCCGTCTGCCCGAGATCATGGCCGGGCTAGGCATCGAACTCCATCCCATTCGCCCTGTGCGCCTCTATGGCAAGTGGCTGGCGAGCGCCCCCGCGGAACTCGACCGGCTGCTCGCTGCCCCTGCTTCCCTGCATTGCAGCTTGATCGTCGATCTCGACGAGCCGGATGCCGTGCGCGCCGCAGCGCGCGCGCTATCCTTGCCCTCGCTCAGCCTCTGGCTCTTCTCCAGCGAAGAGCCGCGCGAGTTCTCGCTGCGCAAACCGCAAGCTCAGCCCGCCGACCGTGCTCTCCTCATCCAGCGCGCCAACGGCTGGTCGCTTCGCGATCGCGTGGCTCTCGACGTCTGAGTTCCGTTCTTCCACGCGGCGTTGAAGGCAGCACCCGAAAGCCCGGGGAGCTTAGTGCGAATCGGACGATGCTGACGATCAGTTCTAGAGGTGACCGCCGCAAAGTCTGACTGCCTCGGTGACCGATTTGGCGGTGCGATCCGCAGAGGCCTTGTCCTTGAACGGAAGCTCATTGACCCACTTCGGCATGTGTATGACGAGCGCCGTCAGCGGCGGAGTGATCGACGTGGTGACAAGGGTGGGATGGCCGCCGGCAGCGTTCTGGTCGGTTGAGTACTGGCTTAGCGGCTCAACGACAACGCTCGTAACGTCGTGCAACAGAAACCAGGAATCCTTGTCGATAGCCGGCTGGGCTGCGCCGTTGCGCCACACCTTCCAGTGGTAGGAGACGCGGCATTCAGAAGCGTTGGCCACGACGTCGCTGATTTGGTTAACGGCGACGTTTTTGATGGCGCTGCCGTCGGTCTTATTCTGGCCGAAAATGGTAAAATTTACGGTCCCGATGCTGATGAGCTCGCTCCGAATGGTATTCATCGTACCCCCGAGCGATGGCGCCCTGCTCGCAACTGGTCCGGGGATGGCCGGGGGTGGAGTTGCAGGCGCCGCAGGAGCCAACCCGTTGGGGCCGTTAGCGCCGGCCTCACCCTGCGCAGGCACAGGAACGGCCTGCGGCGAACCCACCGGACCTGGATGAGAATTGAAATGCAACCCAACGAAGACAGCGAGCACGAGAGCCGATACCGCTCCCACGCCCCAGGCCCATACGGGAATCCGCATGCGGCTTGACGGAACAGCGCTTTCATCCCCAGGCAAACCTTCGCCAAGTCTCTGTGCGCCTGTTCCTCTGTCGCCGCTCTTCGTCACGCTCGGTCTTGCTTTCTCTGCGTATGCGGGGCTGTGTTCGTTCGCAATGTGTCTCGCTGCCGCCGCCGATTGCGGTGTCTCCCGTATCCTCTTCAACTGCGCTTTGAGCCCATCCAGAATCTGGAATTTGACCTTCGCCCACTTCGCCTCGCTCTCCGTGAAATCGATCAACGGGTTAGCGCTGGGAACCATCTGCCGATCGGCAAGAAACGGATAGTCGCTCCAGTCGCACGGTTCCACAAGCACTGGAATGACGATCGTCTCGCCGCGCCGCGCTCGCTCAGCAATGAGCGGCATCTCAACCTGCTCGATGAATTCCGAGTTCAGAAAACTCTGGCTCACGATCAACAGCGCGATCTGCGCCTGATCGATCTCCGCTTCAATCTGCCGCTTGAACACATCTCCCGGTTTGAGTTCCGAGTCGTACCAAAACACGACGTCGTATCGCCGCAGCGACTCCGCCAGGAAGGGAATCAGATTGCAACGGTACTCCGGATCTAACCACCGCTTGTCTTCGCGAGCGTAACTCACAAAAACATGCACGGTCTTCTCGCGCGATTCGGAACCATCAATTGCGTTCATGGTTTGTGCACTCGGACTGTGGCTGCTTCTGAGGGGGAATTGCCTTAGGCACACTATAACGCAACCAGACAGGATTGCGGCCCGCCATCCGCCCCATCCGCCGGTTCCGCTCATCCCATGCGAAAAACCAGTCTCAAACAGGATGTGCGTCGCTGAATTCGATTGACGTGCCAAGTCCATTCTTGGATCATGGATTCACAATCATCGGGCTTCTTACGCCGCCCGATTTCTGGAGGGCGCTGTGCGTACATCTCTGTCATTCGTCCGTTACCTTTCCCCGCTATTCGTTTCCATGGTCCTTCCCCTCCTGCTTCCGTGTGCCCTCCACGGACAGTCGACCAACGAACAGACCGACAACGGACAGACCGCCAGCCCGAGGCCT
>CAZANC010000224.1:0-6024 GCA_964486495.1 uncultured Occallatibacter sp. | reverse complement strand
CGTTGTCGAAATACAAATGGTGGATTCTCGGCGCACTGGCGGTGCTACTCGCGGCTGCGGCGGCGTTTCTGCTGCGCAAGCCGGAAGGGGCGGGCACGGCTGCACCTGCAGGTGTCGGCGAAACGGCATCCGATGGAAGATTGCCGGCTCACTCCACTCCGAGCTTAGCGGGCACTTCGCCGGCCGCGAAGAATGCAGCACTGCTGAACGCGCTTAAAGAAGAGCTGTTTGCGCTGGCGAGCGAAAAGATTGCGGGAACCCTCGCGCCGAGCGAGTACGCTGAACAAAAAGCCGCACTGGAGACCGTGCTGAGGCGCGCCCTGAAGAAGAGCTAGGGTTCTGATTTCAGAGGACGGGGGCCAGGAGTTCGCCAGCGCGAGCAATTCGCTTCTTGCCCGTTCCTGTATCGCGGTTCCCTGTATTCTTCCTGAATGAAAACTTTGCTTCGTACGCTGCTATCTTTGTCGCTCATTGTTTGGCTGGGTGCTGAAGTCTTTTTCCCGATCGTTGCCGCTGTCACGTTCACAACGCTACAGCCCGATACTCATACAGCCGGGACGATTGTCGGCCAATTGATTCGCATCCTGCATGGGATGGGATTGGTTTCGGGAATGGTGGCGTTGGCGGTGATGGCGCTGGCGCCGGCCTGGGGCATCTACAAGCCGCGCGCAGTGCTGGCGCCGATGGCGCTCGTCGTGCTCATGATCGCCTTCACAGTCTATTCGCAATACGGGATCATTCCCGCGATGGAGCGCGACCGGATCGCTGCCGGGGGCGCCATTGACTCGTCGAATGCATCCGACGCGACCACCGCGCACTTCAACAAGCTGCACAACCGTAGCGAATTTGTGGAGGAAACGGTTCTGCTGCTCGGATTGGCGGCTGTGGTGCTGATGGCGAGGGCGGAAACGACGCGCATCTAGGTGGATTTGGCGAAGGAGGCTTGCCCATGGGCCGTGAGGCTAACTGCATCTGCGAATGGGGCGGCGAGACTGCGCGCGTAAAGGCACTGCTTGAACCACCGGAATTGATTCTTCGCAGGGACATTCGCCGCAGACTTCTCTTCTCCGAACTGCGCCAAGTGCGAGTGGAAGGTGCTGCGCTGCGATTCAAGTTCGAGGGAGACGTCGTGGCTCTGACGCTGGGCGCGACAACGGCGGAGAAATGGGCAAAGGCGATTCTGACGCCGCCTCCCAGTCTGGCGATGAAACTCGACATCTTGCCGAGGTCCACGATTCGGACCATCGGGAAGATCGACGACGATGCGCTGCTCGAGGCGGTGAATGAAGCGCGAACTGTTGCACGCGGCAAGGCCGATCTGATTGTGGCTCGGGTGAACACGCACGCAGAGCTTAAAAGCGCATTCGAGAGGGCCGGCGAGTCGGTGAAGGACGGCGTCGCGATATGGATTGCCTATCGCAAAGGACCGGGGCACGCCATCAGTGAATCAGATGTTCGTTCCGCGGGGCTCGCCACGGGCATCGTTGATGTGAAGGTCGCGTCGGTCTCAGCGCAATTGACCACTCTCAAGTTCGTGAAGCGCAAGAATCCGAAGCCGAAGTAGAACGGATGCCTGATTTCGCGCGACAAGGCACGGCGCTGCGGGCGAGTGCTTCCTGTATTATCGGAAAGGCCCGAACGCGCAGCTCCTGCTGTCGAAGGGCATCGATGGAACGATTATGAAAACCGGCATTATCGGCCTGCCGCAGGTGGGCAAGACTTCGCTGTTCAAAATCCTGACCAAAGCCAAGGTTGACGAGCACGGGCGCGCGAATCCCCGTGAGGCGCACATTGGCGTTGCACGCGTACCCGATGAGCGTTTGGAGAAGTTGTCGGCGCTTTATTCGCCCAAGAAAACGACTTTTGCTTCGGTGGAGTTCGTCGATGTTGCGGCAATCGGGAAAGAGGCTCTGAAAGAGACCGCGTTCCTGACAAACCTGCGCAATGTGGACGCGCTCATTCACGTTCTGCGGGCCTTCGAGAACGACTCGGTTCCACATGAGGGACCGACCGATCCGCTGCGCGACGCGAAGAGCGTTGAGTTTGATCTGATGTTGAGTGACCTTAGCCAGGTTGAGAAACGCATGGAGCGCGTGGAAAAGGACATGAAGAAAGGGCGCACCGGCGAGTTGGAGCGGGAACAGGCGCTGTTGGTGCGATCAAAGGAGTTGCTGGAAAAGGAGATTCCGCTGCGCGAGCTGGAGATGACAGCGGAGGAGAAAAAGCTCATCCGCGGCTTCATGTTTCTGTCGCAAAAGCCAATTTTGTATGTACTAAACGTCAACGAAAGTTCCACACTCGGCGCCGATCTTGAGTCCGCAGTGAGCCGGCACAAACTCGATGCGCTCGCACACCGGCCCAACGCCAGCGCGATGGCCATCTGCGGCAAGGTGGAGGCGGAGCTGGCAGATATGGACGACGCCGAGGCTGCGGACTTTCTGGAGAGCTACGGGCTGCAAGAGAGCGGACTGGTGCGGCTGATCCGGAAGAGCTATGAGCTGCTCGGACTGATCAGCTTCTTTACTGCAGGCGAGGACGAGTGCCGCGCGTGGACGGTTACGGTGGGCTCGAAGGCGCCACAGGCTGCGGGCGTGATTCATACCGACCTGGAGCACCATTTCATCCGCGCCGAGACAATCCGCTGGGACAATCTGCTGGCCGCCGGATCAGAAGCCGCAGCACGAGCCAGAGGCACTCTGCGCCTTGAAGGCAAGGAATATGTGGTGCAGGATGGCGATGTGCTACACATTAGGCACAGCGGGTAAGGACGGATGCTAAGCAATTCATTTGAAACTTCTCTCATACTCGGCACAATCGCCGCGCTGGCCGACGTGGCCGGCGGATTGGTGCTGGTGCGCGCACGGGGCGTGGAGCGGTATCTGCGCTACTTCGTGGCGTTGGGAGCCGGATTTCTGATCGCAACCGCTCTGCTTGAAATGACGCCTGAGAGCCTGCGGCTGAATCCGACAACCGGTCCGGTTCTCATCATGGCCGGTTATTGCGCAATGCATTTGCTTGAACACACGATCAATGCGCATTTTCACTATGGCGAGGAGACGCATGGCGGCGAATTCGTCTCCGCGCACAAAGGTTACTCAGTGCTGGGCGGCCTGAGCGTGCATGCGCTGTTCGACGGCGTGGCCATCGGATCGGGGTTCGCACTTTCCAATTGGCTCGGCTGGATCATCTTTCTCGCGATCTTGCTGCACAAGGCGCCGGAAGGGTTCACCATGGCCAGCGTGATGATGGCAAGTGGCCGGAGCCGTACGACGGCCTTCTGGTCCGCAGTGGCGCTGGCGGGCGCTACCCTGGCGGGCGTTTTGGTGATTCAGCTCGTGCCGCGCTGGGTTCCGTACGGTTTGCCAATCTCGGCGGGAGTGGCGCTCTATGTGGCGGCGACGGATTTAGTGCCCGAAGTGAACCGGGAACCGGGGATCCGCATGGCGCTCGTATTCTTTGCCGGAGTGGGCGCGTTCCTGTTGCTGCACTCGCTGCTGCCGCGGTTGTAGGGCGGTTCCATAATTCAAATGCTGTTCCTGGCCGCCGTGTAAGGCGGGTTTTTCTTGAGGAAAAACCCACTTCGCTTTTGCTGCTTCGTGGGAAAGCAATTGTCGAACCGCTTTCGCACGATATGCTATGCGATGTGGCGTATTGCGTTGCACCTGTACTAGAGGAGGTCGGGACTTCGCGGCGAGCGCGCAGGCGCATTCCTTTTGAGTTTCTGGGAATCCTCTTTTTTACGCTGCTTGGGTTTCTGGTGATGGGCTACCATCCCGGCCTTGAAGACGACGGAATCTACCTGGCTGCCGTCAAAGCCGACCTCAATCCGGCCCTCTTTCCATACAACGCGAAATTCTTCCGGCTGCAAATGGAGGCGACGGCCTTCGACGGATCGATTGCGCACTTTGTGCGCTGGACGCGGATTCCTCTGGCATGGGCTGAGTTGGCCTGGCAGCTTGCCGCGCTGCTTCTGATTCTGTGGGCAGTAAAGAAGATCGCGAACCGGCTCTTTATAGAAGATTCTGCGCGATGGGGTGGAGTCGCGCTGGTCGCAGCCATGTTCACGCTTCCGGTGGCGGGAACCGCGCTCTATATCGTGGACCAGCATCTGCATCCGCGCACCCTTGCGACGGCGATGATTCTGCTGGCCATCTGGCGAATCCTGGATGAGAAATACTGGCAGGCAGTGCCGTTGCTGCTTGTAGCTCTTCTGCTGCATCCGCTAATGGCCGCTTTGGGAATCTCGTTTTGCGTCATTCTGGCTATGACCTTGCTGGATTCCGTGCGTAAACGCGTCCGTGGATGGCGCAATGCGATGGTCGCGTTCATGCCTCTGGGATGGGTCTTCGAGGGAGCAAATCCCGGATGGCGCAAGGCCCTGGATACCCGGCCGTACTTCGACCTGCACAAGTGGACCTGGTATGAGTGGCTAGGCGCGCTGGCTCCTCTGTTTCTTTTCTGGCTGCTGTGGCGCGTCGCAGGCAAGCATGGAGAGATGATACTGGCGCGCTTTGCCGCGGCAGTGCTTATCTATGGCGCATTCCACCAGGCTTTGGCGATGGCCATGCTTTGGCCGGCCTCGCTCGTGCGGCTGACGCCGTTACAGCCCATGCGTTTCCTTCACTTGCTCTATTTCCTCCTGGTGATGATGGCCGGATGCCTTCTGGGGAAGTTTGTACTGAAGCGAAATGCGTGGCGATGGGCGGTGTTTCTGCTGATAGCCAATGGATGTATGTTCACGTGGCAACGGACCGAATTTTCCGGCAGCCAGCACTTGGAGTTGCCGGGGCGCCAACCGGCCAATCCCTGGCTACAAGCCTTCGCTTGGATTCGAACGAACACGCCAGAGAATTCCTATTTTGCGCTTGATCCCTACTACATGGAGGCACCCGGCGAAGATTATCACGGCTTTCTCGCGCTAGCGGAACGCAGTCAACTGGCCGATGCCGTGAAAGATGCATCCGTAGCAACGACAGTGCCGGAACTCGGGCCGGATTGGGCGCGCCAGGTCGCGGCCGAGGAAGGCTGGCGAGATTTCAAGCTCGGTGATTTCGAGCGCCTGAAGGCGGCCTTCGGCGTGAACTGGGTGCTGGTGAATTACCCGCAACCTAATGGCCTTGCCTGCCGCTGGCACAACCATCAACTCGCGGTGTGCCAGATTCCGTGAGATTCCAGCAGCATTTGCAAACGCCGGACTTTGCAGGATTCGGCTTCATCCGCGAGAATGGATAAGGCACCACTCTCCGTCTCGGACAACGATCATGCTCAATCTTACCCAGCGATTGATTCTCGGCTGTGTGCTCCTGGCCTGCCTGCCTGTGGCGCTGGTGGCCGTGGCGCATCGGGCGCTGGCAGCGAGCGGACAGACCCACCTGGCCTACGCGATCGCGGGGGCTGCTTCGCTGGTTGCGGCCGCGACCATCTACTTTGTCCTGCGGCCAATTGACACACTGGCGAGCGATGCGCACCGCATCGCACAGGGCAACCTGGAACACCGGGTGGAGTGGAGCAGCCGCGACAGCTTTGGCGTGATTGCGAGCGAGTTAAGCCGGATGGCGGTGCGGCTGCGCGAAGTGCGCGATACCGAAGCCGGGCGGCGGCAGATGGAGTTTCAACTGTCCGACGCGGTGCTGCAGTCGATCTTCGAACCCATTATTGTGACGGACGGCAAAGGGCACGTCTTGAAGCTGAATCAGTCGGCGTCGGAGCTGCTGGGCGAAGCGGCAAGCGATCGTATGGCGCTGGTGAATACGCCAGGGGGCGAAAAGATTCTGAGCGCGATCCAGGACGCGGTATCGATGCAGAAGGCGGTGGCCGCCGAGGGTGACGCGTCGATGCTGCCAATGCGGATCGGCAACCAGGAGCGCAGCTACCGGCTGCGGACGACGCCGATGCGCGACTCGGAGGGGCGGCTGCTGGGCGCAGTGACGACGCTCGAGGACGTGACTAGTCTGCAAGACACCGACCGTTTCAAGACGCAGTTCATTGCGGTAGCCAGCCGCAAGCTGCGCGACCCGCTGCTGC
>CAZANC010000223.1:0-6045 GCA_964486495.1 uncultured Occallatibacter sp. | reverse complement strand
CAAAGTTGAGTGTGCCGCTCGTGGCCACAAGATGCACGTTCAAAGCGGTGCCATCGGCCAGGTAGACATTTCCCAGATTGTCAACTGCCACGCCCGTCGGACTGGTCACGCTTGTAGCCACCGTGGTTTGCGCGGCGGGGTCAAGCGCTCCACCAACGTAGGGAATCCGGATGGTGCCGCCCGACGAAGCAACGTAGACCGCCCCTGAAGGATCGACGGCCACGCCCGTTGCACCACTAAGATTGGTCAGCCATGCGGTTGGTAATGTCGCTCCGAACGGCACCTCAAACAGATTCGCTCCGTCGACGACAAACAGGTTGTTGCTGGGATCGACAGCAACATACGACGGGGTTTTGAAGCCAGTAGTAAGGAAGAGCTCGGCTTGGCTGCTCGGACCGAACGCGCCGCCAAGATTGCTCAGCTCGACCACGCGCCCATTCGACGGGTCAGCGGCAAAAAGATGCCCCAACCCATCCACCGCAACTGTCAAATTGCCGCCCAGGCCGCTTAGCAACGTAATTTGTCCCGATGCGCCCGCCCCGTAAGGAACTTCGTCGATGCTGCCGGCGCCTCCATCCGCAATGAACACATCGCCATTGCCGTCTACGGCTACTCCGGTCACCTGCGTGAATCCTGAGCCGATGGTCACAGACGCGCTCGAACCGGCCGCATACATCAGAACTTTATTCAGGCCGGAATCCGCAACATAGATATTGCCCAGCACATCAGTCGTAATCTGGCTTGGCGTTTTCAGGCCGCTGCCGATTGCCGACTCGATTGCAGGAGTCGTCTGGATCAACGCGCCCAGCCCTGTGCCATGCAGTCTCGTGGTGGCGACGGTGGTATAGGTCGTGACGCCGCCCGTGGTCTGCGCCGTTTGCATCAACAGCACGGCGGACACACTCCCCACATGAAGCGGGGTAAATGTCACGTTGAGAGTGCAGGATGTTGTTGGAACAGTCTGACTTCCCGTAGGTAGAACAGGGTACGTCGTTCCGGCCGCGCAGGTTCCCCCGGTCGACACTTGAAAGTCCGGTGCTGTTACCCCGCCCTCCTGAATGACAAATCTGGCCGGCGTAACGTTTCCCGATATAGAATTTGCGCCTTGTGGCAAATTTAAATAGTAGGTCGGATTCAAGGCGCTCGTGAAGGAGTACTGGACGGTCAATGGATTTGCAGCTTGCTTTCCGACTTGAACCGCGCCTGCCTCACCAACGCCGATCACTGCCTTCCCCGTATTGACGGCGCTGTATGGAGTTGCCGGAGCCGGCCAGAGGGCTGAGGTAGGCACATAGAGCGCATCGCCTGTTGGATTGATCGAGATCTGTGCTGACGCGGGAATCGGCGAGACCATCACCCAATCGAGAGGATTGGGAGTGCCGTTCTCGTTCGGAACCATGAATAAGCCATACTGACTGCTTCCAATGTAGACATTGCCGGCCCCATCCACGGCCATCCCGTCAATGGTGGAGTTGCCGTTGAGCGTTAGGAGCGGGATAGTTCCCGAGCCGCCGGGGTTGGGAATCATAGGCTCAACGTCCAAAAGCGCCGGATTGAGCTCAACAGTTTTGGCTGGTTCGTTGGGATTCTGGTCGGTGGCCAGATTGACGGTTCCTGCTGGAATCCTGATCACTCCAGGGAGCCCGCCGTCTTGAAATTCATAGATGTTCCCCGCGTTATCCATGGCGAGGGCTCGCGCCCGGGCTGTAGACTTCACTACGACCGCTTGCAAATTTGACACAGCGCAGGTCGGGGTCACGGTTAAAGTATTGATGCCGACATTGGGGGCTCCGTTCTCTGTGCTGAATGCCAGCGTCCCGCTCGAGTTGATTGCCATGCCGGCAGTCTGGTAATACCCGATGGAGAGATTGTTTGCGCAGGTAGCCGCTGCGGCCGTGTTCCAGGTGCGCGTTGCAGCATTGTAAGGAACCCATCCAATACCGCCGTTCCAATTGTTATTCAGCCACAGGTTGTTCCACGGATCGATCGCCAGTCCATTGTTTGCCCAGGCTCCGCCGGGACCTGATGAGCCCGGCGCGTAAACAATGATCGGGGTTATGCTGCCCGCCTGCCACTGCGTTGTCGCCGCTCCTTCAAAATCTGCAGCAACGAAGTCCCCGTTGGGTGAGGCCGCGGTCTGCCAAATGGCATCCCAGGTCGCCGGCGGCGTCAACCCGCTCGTAACACTGGATGTCACCAGCGACGTGGCGCTCTGGCCTGCGGCGGCTATGCACAAGCAAAGGCTGACGAGCGACAGCGTAAACGCAACGCCTGCGAACCGGCGCACAGCGGTGAACAACGTGGTGGCCATAACATTCCTCCCAAAGAACTCGTATCTACTTTCCACGAGCGGTTTTCCTCTCACTCGAGGTTCGAGGCTCCCTTTCTCTTGCTGGTTTCCGGGAGCTGCCTCGTGCTCCCGGGAACCGTTGATCTCTCCGCCCTTTTAGGTGCTCCTCTATTGAACCGTTGTCGGGATTACAAACAGCGGAACCGTAACGGAGTTTTGCTGTCCAGTGACGTTGTTGTAAGTAATCACCTGAATGTTGTAGGTGCCACCCGGCGTGACCACCGGTGGTATCTTCGGTGGTGTCGAGTAACCCGCATTCGTGCAGGACGCTAAGCCCATGAAGACGCCGGAGAACATAATCGCAACGCACATCAGGGCCAAGTAACGCTTCATTCTCTTGCGGCCGGTGATCACTCCGATCAACCCTAATCCGAACAGCCCGGCCAGCGACCATGGCGCCCGCTGCGCCAGAATGTTAGTCCGGCTCTTGTCGAGCATGCTCGTGATCCCGCAGTTCCCGGTGCAGACGTTGGTGCTGACCGTGATCGTGATGCTTGTCGGCGCAGTGCCATTGTTGCCCACGGGGATCACGCCAGGAGCCGCTCCGCCGCCTGGATACCCGAAGGTGCATTCGGTGTAACTCGGCAGAGAGGCGGGAACGCACGCCAGCGAAACGCTCGTCGAGAATCCAACCAATGGTTGCAGCGTGAGGGTTGTCGTTACGGGCGTCCCCGGTGTAATGGTCAGTGTTGCCGGAGCAGCAGTGACTTCATCGCTCGGTACGATCACTTCAAACGCCGGCAGAGCGTTGGTTTCGGTTGCAAAGTTGGGATCGCCGCTATACACCGCGGTAAGGTTGTACACCCCCAGCCCAAGATTCGAGGTCGAGAAGGTGGCTGTCCCATTGCCGCTTAAGGCAATGGCGCCGTTGGTGCCCTGGCTTGGATCGGCAGGCGTGCATTTCCCGCTCGTGTAACTCGAGCAGAAAGTTACCGTTCCTGTCGGTGTTCCCTTCGTCGAGGTCACTGAAGCCGTGATCGTATCGCTGGCTCCGCTCGCGAGGAAGGTGTTTCCGTTATAAACGGTGATATTGGCGCTGCTGGCGTTGGTAGGAGCGGCCACCTTAAATGTCGGACCTGCGGGCGCGACCACAAAGGTGGTAAAGTTTCCGGTCGCGGCGAAGTCCGGAGGAGTCCCCGCTACGCCCAGCCCGGAGTATCCTCCGGTCGCCCTGTAGGAACCACCGCCCAATCCCTTGTAAGTGAACGTGGCGACGCCATTGGTGAGGGTCGCGGTTTGCTTTGCTTGGCCCGTCAGGTTCAGCGACACGCATTGCACGCCGGTTGCGCATGCCGGGGTCCCGTTGCTGGAAGTTTGGGCGCTCACCGTAACTGTAATCGTTACACTGCCCGGATATACGACGCCGGTTAGGGGCGCGGCCACTACGGTCATCGAAGTGGCGCTCCGTGGATCGACAATTGAGTTCGCCGAAAGCGCGACGTTTAGAGCGGGCGCGTTCACGGCATTGCTGTCAACTGTCGCGGAGGCAACACTCAGTCCAGCGGCCTGGGCATCAACAACCAACCCGAGGTAGCAGAAACTTCCCGGCAGAGTGCTCGTTCCAGGGCCGCAGGCCGGGGAGTTCTCGGTCGCCGCCCCAACGGTAAAGTCGCCTGCATTTGTGCCGGTAATCGAGTCGCCTGAAAATGCCGAGAGCGTCAACGGCGCATTGCCAAGGTTGAAGAGCAGCGCATCGTACTCGAAGGGAACGTCGGGATTCAGTTCCGGCGAATAATCGTCGAAGTTGACCGACCCGCCAGCGCCCACCTGTGAAAGCCCCGCCGATGCTCCGGATCCGTACGAAACATAGGCATTCTCGAACCCATCCAGGCCGACGCCAATCGGAGCGCTCCCCAATACCGGAATGCTACTCACCTGCACTGCTTGAGAGAAACTCAAGCCGCCGGAGGCAGACAGATAGGGAATCCACCAGAGGCCTGTTGACTCCGCAACAAAGATGGAGCCGGAAGGATCGATGGCCAAGCCGGTCACTGGCGCGGAAAGTCCGGTTAGGACTTCGGACGCCTGACCATAAGGCAAAGTGATCTCCCAAAGGTCTGTTCCATCGGCCACCCACACGTTACCCGAGTTGTCGGTGGCTATGGCCGAGGGGCTCTTGAATCCCGCACTCGCTCCCAAAACCAGATTCGAAAGGCCGTCGCGCAAAAGCGCAGTCTGCGGGTTGGGGATTTCGATCACTTGCTTATTCGACTTGTCCGCAACAAAAACATCACCGGAGGCGTCTGCCGCCAGATTGAGATCGTTCCCAAGTCCCTTTAGAAGCACGGTCTGCTCCTTGGTGGCGAGAGCGCCACTGACATAGGGAATCTCGTAAACGCTGCCCGAGTCGCCGACGTAAAGGTCGCCCACTGGGTCGACCGCGACTCCGGTGGGAGCAGTGAAGCCGGTGATCGCGGTGCCCACGAATGGCCTTGCTGTTGTGCTGACAGGGTAATCCTCTACCGTTCCCAGCGTGGCATCGGCCACAAAGACATCACCCCACGCATCGCCCGCCACTTGCCCCGGCTCCTGCAAGCCTGTGGCCACCGATTGAGCCGCGGTGGTGGAGACGGCCGCTATATTCGACCCTTGCCCAACGCCATACAGATAGGCGTTGCTGCCCGGGACGACCCCGCTGGAATCGACAATTTGGACCTCGCCGGAGACGCTCCCGGCGGTCTTGGTGTCGAGCTGTACAAAATACTGGCACCAGCTATAGGCAGCGTTCGTAGTCTCATTGGCGCTGAATCCCGGGTACGTGGCGCCGGAAGTGCAAGGCGGCACGGCTGGTGTCACGGTGGGATCGGGGCTGGGATTTGCCGCGACTGCCGCAAAGTTACTGCCGGCGCTGCCTGCTAGCGTGAAAGTGCCGGTAGTGGGCTTGCTGAAGCTGTAGTACAGCGTCTGCACCGGTCCAGGCGTGCCAACGGGCGAGGTCCCCACATTCGCGCCGCCCATGGCCCAAAGAATCACGGATGAACTGGTGCACGTTTGGTCAATCGTCGTATTGGTTTTAGTCGAGCATACTGGCGCAATGGTACCCGCTGGCGCCCAGTTGCTTCCGCCGCCGCCGTCTGCGATCCAGAGATACCCTCTCGGATCAACCAGCGGGTAGAAACCACTGTAGACCGGCGAAACCCTTACCGTGTCAGCCCAAACCAGGTTGGGCGCCTTGGGAGTCCCTTCGTTCGGGATCATGAACACGCCATTCACTTCTCCACCGTAAGCGGAGTTCTGCTGGCTCCCAAAGTAGAGGTTGCCCCAAGCATCGAAGGCCAAACCTGAAACGCCCTGGAATCCTTGGTCAATGCGCGGTAGCGAAGCCTCGAGACCGCTGCCGCTGCCTGACGTGCCAACGACCGTTGGGCTGCCCTTCACGATTTCACGAATGCCGTCAACCCTGCTGCTTGGCGACCCATAAACATTCTCAAGAAAGAAGAGATTTCCGGCGTGATCCACCGCCAGGTTCGAGGCATCCGCTTCCAGTTCGACGGCCAATGCCGTGGGAGTCGACGCCACCCCGTTCGTGACAGTAAAAGACCAGATGCCGCTTCCGTCAGTGTTGCCGGACGAGCCAACATAAATGGTGCCGTCGTCCCCAATCGCCATTGACTGCGGCCAAATCACCTCGGTGCCCGACGTGCATTGCGAACCCGCGCCGGTCGTGCAGCCGACGGGCTCACCCGTGGTCCAGT
>CAZANC010000222.1:0-6048 GCA_964486495.1 uncultured Occallatibacter sp. | reverse complement strand
TGGGTGGCATTTGCCATCTTCCCTCCCTGCCCCGCCCGGCGTAGACACAATCCACGGGGCATTCCCGCATGTGCACGACCTCTCGGAGAGAAGGAACAAAAAGAAGGAAAAAGCCCACGATGTTTGCGTGCCGAAGGCCCATCCAACTCGATTCGGCCCGCCCAGGCACACTTAAGCCTGCACGACTTCTCCCCGGAGAATGTCCGGTTGGAACATTGAACCTGCCCGAGAACTCTGCGATGTGCCTGACGTCACATTCGGCTGTGACAATTGGATTTATGCACAACGAGGAATGGGCGTATTGCAGCTCCGCCTGGCCTGAATCCGCAGAAAGAGAGCGCGGACTCATTGATGCAAATCGTCTCCGGCCCTATTTCCTGGGCTTGCGCGCCCGCTTTCTTCGCGGCTTCTTTTCCTGCGCCGGCTTCGGCGACTCGCCGATGATCTCTGCCTCTTTCGGGCCAAGCAGCACATCGATGCGATAACCCGCCGCTTCAGCCGACGCCAACGCCGCCGCGACGATTTTGCTCAATTCCTCCACAGCAGAACGGCTGGGCGCGGATTCGCCTGCGAGCCGCAGCAGCGAAGGCATGAGCCACCACCAGAGAAGCTCCTCGTAGCGCTCGCGAATCAGGTAGAAGTGCCCCTCTGCCTCATGCACGCCGCACAGCCAGCGCACGTCTGGATCGAGCCATAAAGCGGGAGCAAGCGCCACCTTCTCATCGAGGACTGACGACGCTTCTGGCGCGGCCACCTGCTTCGCTGGTGTTTCCGTCGCTGCGATCTCGGCTTTGGCCGCAGGCGCCGCTTCCTGCGCTTTGCCAATGCCGGCGCTGACCAGCAGCAGAACTTTGATCCGCGCCGCCACCCGCCACGCTTCTTCGCCCTCGAACCCAAGCGCCGCAAAGATGCGGGCTAACGGCTCGCGCAGGCGCAGCCGATCGAAGAGATCGAGCGCAGTCCGCTCCGGCTGCTCCTTATCGATCCACTCGGCGAGCAGTTGCAGGGAGCACCAGGCCAAAACCGGACCCCACATCTCCGTTGCTGTGAACTGCGGGCTGGGACTGGGTAGCATTCGGCGCGTCGCGGCGGTCCACGGAGACGGGAACAGCGCCTCGACCTGAGGCATGCGCATCGCCGCGCGAAGAAGCTCGATGAATCGCTGCGACTGCGACGCCGCTTCCGCCGGCTCGCCGCCGAGCGCGGGCTGATTTTCTGCCTTCAGCCGATCCGCGTAGGCCGTCTGTGCTGCTCGCAGGAAAGCCTCGCCCCGCACCCAAACCTGCTTCAGGAATTCTGTCCGCTCCCGTTCCGTCTCTTTCGCCCGATCGGCAACACCCGCGGCGCGCGGATGCTCTGCAATATCCGCGAAGTGCCGAACCAATCCCGGATCCAGAAGCTGCCGCAGCGCATCGTGTACGGGCTTCAGCTCCAGATTGACGAGTTCGTCGGCAAGATTAGGAACGCCGCGCCCGTTCAGCCAGTCCGAGAGCCGGTCCCAAGGCTGTTCCGCCGAGGGACGCAATTCATGCCAATCGAGAAACACGTGGCACTGGTACGCGTGGAGATCGAGAGTGAGGCCGCGATCGAGTAAGTCTTCGGCGCGGCGCAGATACTCCAGGCTGGTGATCGAATCGCGCCAGGCAATCACGGCGCCGCGATCACCGCTCAAGCCCAACCCTTCGCCCAATCGCCGCTGTTGAAGCCGGCCCGATCCCTTGTCGGCATACGCGGCGGAGAAGTCGATCGTCCCGTGCGCATTGGCGTAGCGGTTGTGGTAAACAACCAGGGCGCGCTCGCCCCCATTGCGGTTGGAGTACGCGAACACATCCTCATTTACCGAGCCGTTGGGGGTGAAGAAATCGTAGAGCAGGAAGTTGCCGCTCTCGGCAAACAGCCAGCGCCGTTTGAGCAGCGGCGCAATCTCGCGCTCATGCCGCTCCACCAGCCAGCGATCGGGGTTCTCTTCGTACCGCGGCCAGCGGTACTCCATACCGTACTTTTCCGTGAATCCCTCGATCTGGCCGTGGCCGAACATGGGTAGGCCGGGCAGCGTGGACATCATCGCGGCCACGCCAAAGCACTTGTCACCTTTGCCGAACTGGTCGATCGCCGTGCGCTCGTCGGGATTGCTCATGAAGTTGACATAGCGCTTCATGATGTCGGGATCGAATTCGATCGTGTTCTTGATGACCGAGCGATACTTGGCGTTGTCCTCGTCGCGCATCATGATCATGAAGGCGCTGTTATAAACACGATGCATGCCCAGCGTGCGAACAAAGTAACCCTCCATGAGCCAGAACGCCTCGGCCAGCAGCAACGTGCCGGGAACCTCGGCAGCAACTCGATCGACCACCTCACGCCAGAACTCGTGGGGCATCGCCCGGTCGAACTCCGCCTGGTTCATGCCGTACTCTGCGCGAGAAGGGATGGCGCCGCTCGAGCCCGGCCCCGGAAACCACAGCCGATGGAAATGCCGCTTGGCGAGCGTCATCGCGGCGTCGAAACGAATCACGGGAAACAGGCGGGCCACGTGCAAGATAGTTTGGATCACCTGTTCCCGCACGGCCGCATTCAGGTAGTCGAGCTGCGCTGTATCGTTCCACGGAAAGCTGGTTCCGTCGTTGCCGTGATAGATGTAGCGCGTTTCCCCGGTGGCCTTGTCGCGCCGCCGGAAAACAACCGCAGCATCGGATTGTTCGTAGTAGTGGTCTTCGATCTTGATCTCCACGCGGCCATCGTGCGAGAGATCGGGGCCATTGAAACTATAGGCGGGATAGGGCGAATCCCAGCGCGAGATGAACCACTCCGGATGCTCGATCACCCAGGGCGAGTCGATGCCCATGTGGTTGGGCACCATGTCGCTGGCCAGGCGAATGCCGTGCCGGTAGCAACGGTCGCGCAGGTTGATGTAAGCCGGCTCGCCTCCCAGATCGTCGGCAATGCGATAGTCGAACAGCGAATAGGCCGAAGCGACGGCATCGCGGTTTCCGCAGAGCTGCTTGATGGTCTTCGACGCGCGGCTGCGCTCCCACACGCCGATCAGCCACAGAGAATTCATGCCGCGATGAGCCAGCGTGGCCAATTCTTCGTCGGGAATCTCGTCAAGCCTCCCCATATGGCGCCCGTACTGCCGGCTCAACTGCGCCAGCCAGACATACGTGCTCTTGGCCAGCAGCACCGCGCCGGGCATCCAGGCCATGTCAGCGGAAAATTTCTCGTATTCGTGCAGCGGGTCGCCGAAGGTCGGCACCTCGGCGTGGCTCACAAACGACGGCCACTGCTGCGGCCCCTGTCTTGTTCCCGGCGGGTTGAACTGCGCCCAGATGGCCAGTTCCTCCTCGCGCAGAATCTCCGCGGCCAACAGCAGGAATCGTTCCAGGCTGTCGCCGATCAGCGGCCTCCAGAGCTGGCGAATGATCTCCAGTTGGTCGCTGAGCGACCGGGGCGAGCGCAGTGCCGGAGCGCGCAACATATCGAGCAGGCTGATCGCCTTCGCGCCGGGGAGCGGAATCAGCGGCCGCGTGGCGAAGTACTCCGGCATCTGCGCGGTCACTTGCTTGTAGACGGTTTTCTCCGCCAGCGGCCGGTCCTCGAACAGCTCCTCAAACGGCTTGAACGCCTCATTGCGATTCGCGGTCCAAAGCAGAAGCAATTCTTCAAGCGCCGCGGCGCGGTGCGGCATTCCCGCCGTCTCGCCCGCAAGCCACTGCGCCGGGGTCTGCCCGCCTCGCATCACGCTTTGCCCTGGAAAATGCTCCACAAACACCAGCAGCATCTTCTCCAGGTTGTCGGTGCCCACCTGCGCGCCAAACCATTCGAGCGCCGAGGTCATTACCAGCGGGTCGAATTGCTCACGATAGCGAGCCATCAGCACATGGCTGGCCTCGTCGATGAGCCCCATGGCGAACAGCTGCCCCGCGTGCACGGCCAGCTCAGGATGCTTCTGCACGTCGCGCACCTGGTTCATCCGGTGCGCAAACTCGCGGCACGCCGGCAAATTAGGCAAAATCACGTTGCCGTTGTATGAAAAAAGGGACTCAGAGAACCCGTAGCGATCCCGAGCCTTGCGCGAGATGTGGAACTCCATCGTCAAAAATCCATCTCTCCCGTGGTTCCGCTTGTCGCTCTGCCGCGTCCCTCTGGTGCAGCCGCAACCAAAGCAAAAGATACATCAATGGGCCGAGAGCCTGCCGGAAACTGTGATTGTAACGTTATGGGGCAGCACGCTGCAGGGACGGTAGTCACAGAAGCCGCAGCCTTGTCGCCCGGAAATCTGCAATCCGGTGCTAGGGCGGCCCGTTTCATCCGCAAGACCAATTCGCCCGCATGGATCTCGGGAATCTGCGCGCGACGCGTTGCAATGGAAGCTTGTTTCCCACTAAACTAATCGAGGCCGGTGTTCCTGAAACACTCGCATGGGAGTCGTGGGCGAGCCATTTGCCCTCGTGACGGCTTCTCCCAGCGATGGCCAACGCGGAGAGGTGGCAGAGCCCGGTTGAATGCACCTGACTCGAAATGAGTTTTTGGCCTTCCTGCAATAGCCTGCAAGTCTTCGCAATAAACAGCATATGTAATTTAGTTTCAATAACTTGATTCAATCCGACTATCGCAGTCCTTCGCAATGGACCGCAGTTTATCCGGGTACCAAGTGCCATCAAAACTGCCAGTAGAAATCCGGCCAATTTGGATAGTGCCCAGTCGAACTTTCCGGCGTCAGTTCCCTTTTCGCGCTGAGTACGAAAGTCCTTCGGTTAACAGCCGCACGTATCGTTCTCACTCCTGCTGCTACTGGTTGCTATAAGTTCCAATCCTTGTGCGCTTCGTTCATTGGTTCCAGCTTTCGACGGGCTCATGCCAGGTCATGCGCTCCAGAATTCGCTTCCCTTGCCGCTCTATCCACTGTTCGGTTCTCCAGCAAGCCAGCACGAGTATGGACAGCACGAGGGTCCCGCAAACAGCCGTGAGTGCAATCTCTCGAAGCGATAACCTAGACGGAGTGATTTGTGCGCCGCAGCGGGGACAAATCTCATTCGTCCTGGCTCTGCTCGCACCCTGCGAGCCCGCCCAATTCCGCCATCGTGACGCCAAAGCGTTGATCCCCCACGCCCACACACGCGCATGCCGCCAAGAGGTCGTAACTGGAAAGAGCTGACCTGGAGTTGGGCCTATTCGACCGGGCACCCCGCTTCTGATCGGAAGTTGGAGGCCGCTGCTCACGCAGCATGGCCATACGCTTTTCTGTGCGCCTGGACTTACCTCAATGACCACGATGCCGCAGTCGATTTGATGGACCACGCAGTTCATAATGCGTCTCAATACCTTGCCCGCCTTAATGATCCCCCCGACAAAAAACTGACTGCACGAATCAAGAGCGTCATCCGGCGCCGTGCCAGGCAACTCGCGGCGAAGCGCAGCCGCGAAATGCCGTCTGGGTCGATGCGCGATATGGAGCAGCTTCATGTCGGCCAGCCGGAGGCAGAACAGAGAGCCTATGCCAGACAGTTGTTTTCGCGCCTTTCGCCAACCGCACAATCGATCTTCGACTGGCGCTGGCTCGGATATTCGTGGCGAGAGATCGGAGGAAAACTGGGGATGGACCACAGCGCGGTACGTCGTGCATACTTTCAAGAACTGGGGTTGGTGCTCCGTAGTCTTTCCCCTCCAGGAGAATCCCCAAAATGCGGCTGAGTTGGAGTTGGCCCTCGCGCGCCGAGGACCGTTTTGAATCATGGCTTGCGCAACGCCACGAGGAGCGCGTACTCGCCGGCGAAACGACTCCTGTCGGTCCGTGTCCTGACGAAACCTTCCTTCGGGATTTGGCTCGAAAGGCCAAGCGGATCGATTTGTCAGACCCGAGAGTCAAGCACGCGGCAAACTGTCCCACGTGCGTGAGTCGGCTGCTTGTCTTCCGGCAGGGAAACCGCTCACGACGGCGAAAGATGGTGTTCGCAACCGCTGTAGCCATCTGCTCAGTGGTCGCCGTTGCCGTCATCACGTTCGCTCGCTATGGAATGCACCGGCAACTCACATCGGCGAATTTGGCCG
>CAZANC010000221.1:0-6057 GCA_964486495.1 uncultured Occallatibacter sp. | reverse complement strand
AGACATAGGGCCGCAGACCCACCTCGTCATCAATAGATGAGGTATGTCTTTCCAAAGAGAACAGCATGGGCTCGGCCGACATCGACGTGACCAGTTGCAGGGAGACCAGCGCCTGGCGCCTTGACTGCCACACCAACTTTCCTGCCCCGTCGCCATCGATCTTGTAGCCGTCGAGGATGATTCCATCCACCGGCTGATCGGGAGACCACGGTTCGGGGCGGATGGTGACTCCATCTATTTGCGCGCCGGGACCAAGCTGCGGAGAACAGCCGGCGAGAGCCTGATCGGCTGCTGCGCTTCTGCCCGCCAACTTTGGATAAGCCGTGGCCTCATCAGTGTGGGTGCTGAGCGCTCCGCACACCAGGCGGCCCGCGTGCACGCTGCAATCGGCGATCAGGCCGTCCTTGGTCTCGGCATATTTCTGGTCGAATAGATGGTTGCCGAGCGAGAAGAAAACCGGCTTGCCCTCAACACATGCGGGGGCCTGGACAACATGCGGATGATGCCCGACGATGAGGTCCGCTCCGTGCTCGACCAGCCAGCGCGCCTGTTGCTGCTGCGAATCGGTTGGCCAATCCTGAAGTTCGTTGCCCCAATGAATGGATACGACAACCAAGTTCGCCAACTGGCGGGCGAGCCGCAGCTTCTGCGCCAGCTCGACAGAAGGGACTCGCTGCACGCGGCCATTGGCGGCTTTGATGGTCGTGACCGCGATAAATCCGACCGTCAGCTCGCCGAAGCGAAAGAACTGCGGGGAGCTGTCGAAATCAAGCGCCAGCATGCCGCTCTGCTGAAATGCCGCGCGTGTTTCGCTACGGCCGGCCTGGCCAAGGTCGCCGGAGTGGTTGTTTTCCGCGGTGACTAGACGAAAGCCGACTTGCCGCATCAACTCGGCTGATGAGTCGGGCGCAGCAAAGCACAGCTTGTTCACCGCAGGACATTTTGCCGGGTCGCCGAGAGCGCCTTCGAAGTTGCCGCCAACAAGGCTGGCGCTGCTGAAGAGGTCAGAGAAGCCAGTCCACGGGCTCGTCTTGCGCTGGTCGATTTCCAGCCGGACAAGGCGCGACATCATGACGTCGCCTGTAAAGAGCAGGCGAAAATCGCCGGGGGCCTGCTGTGCCGGGACCGCAGGCACGATGAGAAATGCGGCGGCGGCGACAGCTAGAAGGGCGGTTCTGCCGGACATGACAGCGTCTCCCGGGAGATGAAAGAGCTAACCCACGCCGGATGGGCCTGGGAATCGACCTTGCCGGGGACCGCTTTGTCTGCCGGTGATGGATTCACAGGGTCGGCGTCGGGGTTGGCAGGCTTTCCCGCCCAATCGATGTCAGTCAGCGGCGTGGACGAGGGGAACTCGTAGTAGGAATAGATGCTGCCCTTCACAATTTCGCGCCGGCCAAAATACGGAACCACCTGGTCCCACTCGAGCGGGCGTCCGACCGCTGCTTCGAGGTACGGCACTTCACCGCCGCCAGCAACATCGGCAATCTTCATGATCGGGTTGGGCGTGGAGAGCGCAAGATCCGCGCTGGCAAGACTGTTGTAAACCAGAAAGTCATGCTCGGCCACTGCGCCCACATGGAGGATCTCGTCATAATCGCTATCTGCGAGCGGCTGGTTCTGCAATTCTTTTTCGGCCATGGTCTCAAAGAGGCGCGCCTTGCTCGCGGTTGCCTGCAATCGCCGGATGATGCCGGCTTGCAGGGGCTGTGCTGCCTGGTCGCTCGCAGAGTCCTGGACTTCTGATGGGTCCTGCGGCAGATTTCCGGTAAAGTTCGCCGACTTCGCGACCACAGCCTCCATTTGGTCGAACAGCGCTGCAATGGCTTCGAAGGTCTTAGGGTCCGGCTCCACATAGCCTCTTGGCGGACGCAGGACAATTGCCTCAAAGCCGCCCTCGCCGCACTCCGCGGTTGATCTCTCGTTGACCAGCACAGTTGCGTGGCGGAGCGTGGCCCAGGAAGCGAGACCTGTCTGAATCCGTTTCGCATTCCAGAGTGTGTCCGTCGCGTTGCCGGGAAAGGTAGCATTGTCGGCCCACTGCACGGCCAGCGCGTTGATCCACGCGTCATATAGGTCGGTTTGCGCAGGGCTTTGGGGCTGGCGCCCATGAAGTGCATCGAGCACAGGCCCCAGCGCGGGATACTCTGCGAGGTCGGTCTTCAGCAACGAGCGAGCATAGCCGCTCCCCAAGGCTGCCGCCAGATCGAGACCCGAGGGCAGTCCACGCGGGCCTTTGGGCCCGGTGATCTGTTCGGCGGCGGGCCAATCGGAGTGGTAGACGGTGGAGAGCAGCACCTCGTTGTCAAAGCCCCATGAGAGAGGAAATACTTGCGGGCTGGTGATGGGATGAAGAGCAAACGCGGGCGGGACGAATGATCCGGCGCTCCACACAAGCGGTGAGCGGCTGGGCGCGATGTAGGCGGTGTAAGCTGCGATCCACTGCAGCGCTTTCGCTTTGACATCGTCGGGCAGCGAATTCAAAGGAGTGGCATCGATCGCTGCGGCAGCAGTCGTGAGGTAATGAACAGCCTTGAAGTATTCCTGCATCTCCGGCGTAGCGGTGTAATAACCGCGCGGCGTCAGTTCGGTAAAGTCGAACGGCTTGCCAAAGACCGGTGAACTGAATGTCCCTTGCGCTTGTTGGATGTGCTGAGCCTCGGCGTCGGATGAGTTCGTTGCGCTTTGGGAATCCACCACTGCATTGAAGGCCAGGCCCCAAGTGGAGCTGGGTGCGGTTGCGTTGAGCGACTGGCGCGCGGCGTTGACAAACGCCCAGAACGCGGGCATCGCCTGCTGGCGCTCCTCGACGATAAATGTGCCTTCGTAGGCCGAGGCAACCAGCTCCCAGAAAATGTCGGTGGTCACAAGGTAAGGCCGCGTTGGCGTTGCGCTATCGAAGTGGCCGCAGGCGTACGATTCCGAGTCGTAGAGCTCGTACATCTGGTCTTCGTCGGTTGTGCGGAGCAGCCCGGCTCTGGCTGTGTAGCTGTCGCGGTCGGCGGAGTGCTGGGTAAACATCCACGCATTCATCACGTCGGCCAATGGGACTTGAATCGGCGCGTACACCAGCGCCTGTGCGCCGGCCTTCTCCACCAGCCCAACAATTCCCTTGCCGTCGGGCACAGAAGAAGGTGTGGAAATGAACTGGTAGCCCGCGGCCTGCGTTGAGGTTGTGCTGCCATGGTCACCGATCACGACGACGCCTGGCACGCCGCTTTTCCAGTGCAGCAGGGCGGCGCCATTCGGGGTCACCGTCAGCGATCCGCCGCATGGATTGCCGACTATATGCGATGGCTTATCCCAATTCTGGCCCGCGTAGGCGAGCTGCTGGAAGCAGCCGCTCCCGTCTTCCCAGATCAGCAAATGCCCGTCGGGATGAAAAGATTCCGGCAGCGCCGTTGGGACGAAGTTTGGAGTTGGATCTTCATTTTCGTCGGGAATCTTTACATAGGTGGCCTGCGGGCCAATCACCTGATATTCGCGCTGGCCATCTTCGGTAATCGAACGCGTGGAGTACACACCGCTCGGCAAGCGCTCGGCGAAGAAAATCCGGTAACTCTCGATTGCCTGGTTCGTTGTGTCGTTGTAGCCGATTTCAAACGGCCGTGGCGCAACCAGAAGACGGCGCACGTCAGCAGCGGTCTGATAGATGATGTGCTGCGTCCAGCTTCCGTTTACGTTGTCGACCGCCAGAATCTGGGATTGCTGGCCGGTTTTTCCTTCGACAAAGAAGCGCTGGCCCAAGGGATGGACGGTGAGCGAAGCGGCAGAAAAGGTCGCGGGTAAATCGAGCACTGGAACGGTGTTCATGTCGCCCGCATGCCAGCTAACCACATGGTTGCCGGCTTTGTCGTGGAGCAGGATGACCGCATCCGCGCCTGTGGGCCAGATGTCGAAGTCCACAACGGAAGTTCCGGCGGGCAGGCTCAACTCCGAGCTCGTCGCAGGCGAAGGCGTCACGTTGAGTTCGGCTGTCGTAAAGGACGAAGGCGCGGCCGGTGCTTGCGCGAACGCAGACAATACAAGAACGGGAAGGCATATACACATCGCCAACGCACGCTTCTGCGCAGGTTTCATAAGGGCCTCCGGGGGACTCAGGCCATTCTAGACCATGCTGCTCCCAACTCGCGCGTCTCGGGTGTGGGTTAGCTTCAAGAGGATCTCCTCGAAGCTAGCCCTTCTTGTTCGGCGGAGACAGAAGGGCATTGTCGCGATGGTCAATTCCGCTCAGACCTCAGGAAGCCACGGGACTACAAACGTGATAGCGCTCAAAGCCGATATCCAAGCCTTAACGTGTCAACGTGCATGAAGCAAAGGTTCGGATCACCTTTTTCAGAGTTGGCGAATGGCAGGAAGCTCTCAGACGAGGAACTCGTCAGAGCGATTCGGTTCATGGTAGCCGCAGAGTACGAAGCGACGCAGATGTATATGCAGCTTGCCGAATCAACCGACAACAGACTCGCCGCGGCAGTGCTCAAGGACATAGCGGACGAGGAACGTGTACACGCAGGTGAGTTTTTGAAGCTGTTGTACGAGCTTGCTCCTAATGAAAAGGCGCTCTATGCCAAGGGGGCAGGAGAAGTGGAAGAAATCGCGAAGTCACAACTTCAGCACACAACTTAGGTAGCGCAGGAACGCAAACCAGCAGCCCCTTGCGACTGGAGCCCGGCCGCCTCCGCAGTTGGGTTGATTCGTGTCAAATTGGTACGCCCATTCCTGGCCCGAACGAACCCGCAAAGACGGCCGTCGAACTCGGCAAAGCTGAACAGTTAATGGCCGCCGAAAACAGACCTACACGCCGGTTCAATGAACCAATTGCCCTTTCACCACTCACGCTTTCCGGGCCAGATCATCGACGAAGCGTTTCAATGCCATTGGAGAGCGAAATATATAGAGTTCCGCTGTTGGCGCGCAATTTGCAATTGCCTTCAGAAGCGCTGGACGGCTTTGCCACCGGTACGCCAAAACCCACCGCCAGAAATCGAAACGTTCGCGCGACCGCCGCATCGCCCGCCACGCGCAACGCGGGAATGAGAAGTCCAGCAAGATGACCATTTCCGCGGCCCGAAGGCGCGGCTCGACAACGTCAAGTGGTCCAAGATCTCCGTCCATGATCCACTTCTCATTCGCGACGAGGAGATCCTGTGCGTATGCCCATTCGTTCCGTGATGTAGCGAGAAGGCCGGGTTGCCAGAAAAACCTGTCCAGTTCCACCACGGGAAGGCCGGTGATTTCGCCGAGGCGCTTCGCCAGGGTCGATTTGCCTGACGCCCCGCGGCCGAGGATTACCACTCGCTTCATACTCCGCATCGTACGCCACACTGGCTAGCCATCGCGCAGTCGGCCTTGCCCGCTAAGGAATCAGTCTGCAGGATCGTAGGCGCATGGAATAACGGGCTCAGCCCGTGATCATGTGTAACGCCACAATGCATAGGATCACGGCCGAGGCGGCAGTAGCCAGCGCGACGACCAGGACGGCGAAATGCCGGCGGATCGCTCCGGCACATTCGAGCCCTGCCTGACGCAGCGCGGGGTCGGAACGCCAGCTTCTCACGAGGCTCACGCAGCCGATTGCGAGCACGGCCAGCGGAAACGCGATGAGGAACAGCCAGAGTCCTACCTGGGTTCGCGCGGCATACCAGTCGACGATGCGCTGCGCCGTGTGCGCTGGCTCGAACTGTTGCGGTTGCACGCTGCGCACGAGCAGCGCCGTCATGAAGAAAGCGGCAGGGAAGATCAACACAACTTCCAGGGTGGCGAGGACGCGTCGGATCACATTCATGTTCACTTTATACCGCAAAGTAACTTGCCAGACAAGAAAAAAGGTGGGCAAAGCAGGATTTTTGCCGGACATTCGCCATCCGATTTGTAACGTTACGCTTGGCGGCCACACATCCGCCGCCCGCCTGCCGCGGGCCGCTGGCCCAGCCTGGTTAGTGCTTCGGGGCGGGCCGCAACGATGAACTGAATGTTCGTTGAGGAGAGAACAAGGTAAGGGCATGGCATTCTGCGGCAGTTGTGGGAACCAGTTAGCGAACGACGAGCGCTTTTGCT
>CAZANC010000220.1:0-6062 GCA_964486495.1 uncultured Occallatibacter sp. | reverse complement strand
AGCCTGAATGATTTTGAGGATGATCGACAGCGATCGGTGCGGCGCGTGCTCGTGGTGCTCATGGCTCTCGTGCGTGTGGTCCTCGTGCGGACCGTGCACATGGTCTTGACTGTGGTGCACATGCGCTTCGTGCGCATGTTCGTGATCATGCCCAAGCGAATCTTCAGCTCCCTCGCTCCCTTGCTCCCTTGCTCCCTCGCCAAGCACGTCCACTTTGATCGCCGCCAGTCCGCCGCGGCTCACCTTGCGCATCTCCAGGCGCGCGCCCACGTTCAGGGCCGCCGCAGTTTCGGCAAGATGCTCGAAAGGCACGCCCGCATCCACCAGCGCGCCCAGCAGCATATCCCCGCTGATCCCGGAAAAGCACTCCAGATACCCGATTCGCATCGCTTTGTGATTCTAAATTGCCGGAGGCCTAAGAAGGGAAGGGAAGCGGGAAGATCCTATGCGCCCCGCCGGGCCAGCACTTCGGCGGGCAGAATCGCGTTCATTGAGCCTGACCGGAATCCTGTGCAATCGAGCGTGACGTATTTGAATCCCGCCTGTTTGAGCGCCGAGGTGATCGCATCCATCATCTCCATCGTCAGCGCGCGCGGCAGCTCATTGCGCGCAATCTCCACGCGCGCCAGCTCTCCATGATGGCGCACGCGCAGCTCGCGAAAGCCCAACTGCCGCAGGCTCTCTTCGCCGCGCTCCACCTGCTCCAGGACTTCGCGCGTCACGGTGCGGCCATACTCCACGCGCGAGCTCAGGCACGGCGCCGCTGGGCGATCCCATACGGGGTAGCCGGCCGCCTTGGCCAGTGAGCGCACTTCCAGCTTCGTCAACCCGACATCGGCGAGCGGCGCCAGCACTGTGTGCTGCTCGGCCGCGCGCTGGCCGGGGCGAAAATCGCGCGTGTCGTCTGCGTTCATCCCGTAGGCGATGTTCTTGAAATCGAGCTTCGCGCCCAGCTTTTCCATCACCTGAAACAGCTCATCCTTGCAGTGGAAGCAACGGTTCGCGTCGTTGCGCGCGTACTCCTCGCGGTCCAGCTCGTCAGTCGCAACCACCTGCAGGGGCATTCCAATTGATTCGGCAAAGGCGCTGGCCTGCTCCATATCGCGGCGCGCCAGCGAGGCCGAATCGGCCAGTACCGCCAGCATGCGTTCGCCAAGCACGCGATGCGCCGTAGCCGCCAAAAAAGCCGAATCCACGCCGCCCGAATAGGCCACCATCAGGTCGCCGAGCTGCTCCAGCCCCTTCTCCAGCGCGCGCAGCTTTTCCGCCGCATCTGCTGCTCCGGGATCCGCGGTGCTTCCCGCCGCGCCCCCTCGCTCCCTTGCGCTCTCGCTCCCTTGCTCCCTGGTTTGTGCGCTCGCCGCCATGCCTCCGATTATACCTTCGGCTATTCTCGTCGTTCCCGCGGGGCCCTTTGCGTTGGCCGGGTCGCCGGCCTCGCGTTTGACGCCCCCGCCTGTGGGCAATAGCTTGGAAGAGAGCGAACCAGCGCCTTCTTGCTTTCCTGGAACAAGGAGATTCGATGCGGCAAAGGTTATTTCCCGGTCTTTCTACCGGTTTTTTGGTTTTTGCGTTGCTGTTCGCAGTGTCTGCGGCGTCGGCCCAGGACATGCAGAGCTTTGAAAAGCGGATCACCGTCAAAATACTTCCTAACGGCCTTACGCTGGTCCTTTGTGAGCGTCATGACGCTCCGGTCTTCAGCTACACCACATTCATCGATGCCGGCGACGTGAACGACCCCACTGGCGAAAGCGGCCTGGCGCACATGTTCGAGCATCTCGCCTTCAAGGGCACAAGCCAGATCGGCACCACCGACTACGCTGCCGAAAAAGTCGCCCTTCAGAAAGTGGAGGAAGCAAATGACGCCTACGAGGCAGAGTACCTGAAGCCTGTCGGGCGCAGCGACCAAAAACTCGCCGAGTTGCACAAGGCTTTTCTCGCCGCCCAGGATGAGGCCGAGAAATTCGTAATCCCGAACCAGTTCACTGAGGTTGCAGAGGCCAATGGCGCGCACGACCTGAACGCCGGAACCGGCCTGGACGACACGCAGTATTTCTGGTCGATGCCGGAGAATCGCCTGGAGCTTTGGGCGTGGATGGAGTCGAGCCGCCTCTCCGATGTTGTCCCGCGCGAGTTCTACAAGGAGCGCGACGTCGTCATGGAGGAGCGCCGCATGCGCGTCGACTCCAACCCCATCGGCCGCCTCGAGGAGCAGTTCTTTGCGACCGCTTACGTTGCGCACAACTACGGCCGCAGCGACATCGGCTGGCCCAGCGAGGTCGGCCAGATCAATGCTACTGAGGCCATGGCCTTCCACAAGAAGTTCTATGTCGGCGGCAACATTGTCATTGCCATTGTGGGCGACGTCGATCCCAAAACCGCGCTGCCCATGTTGGAAAAGTACTTCAGCCGCGTTCCCGCTGGCCCCAGGCCCGAGGACATGACGACCGTGGAGCCCCAGCAATTCGCCGAGAAATCCGTCGTCATTCGCGAACAGACGCAGCCAGTCTATCTTGAGGGCTATCACCGGCCCAGCTATCGCGACCCCGATGACGCCGTCTACGACGCGATCAGTGACATCCTGTCGAATGGTCGCGTGTCGCGGCTCTACCGCAGTCTGGTGGAAGAGCAGCAGATTGCGGCGGAGGCCATCGGCGAAAGCCCGGTGCCCGGAGAGAGGTACCCAAGCCTGTTCATGTTTGGAGCCATCCCCCTCCCCGGCCGCACGCCGGCAGAGATGCGCGACGCCATTCACAAGGAAATTGAAAAGCTGAAGACCACCGACGTCACCGACGCTGAGCTCGCAATGTACAAGACCAGGACTCGCGCCGATCTCCTGCGCGGCCTGGACGACAATCAGGGCCTCTCCGACTCTCTCGCCGAGTACCAGACGCGTTACGGCGACTGGCGCCAGTTATTCCTGCAGCTTGACCGCGTCGACAAAGTCACCAAGGCCGACATTCGCCGCGTCGCGAATCAGGTCTTTGTCGCCTCGAATCGAACGAGCGCGGAGATCGACACCGAGCCTCCGGCAGCACCCGCGAAACAGGATGGAGGCGCGCAATGAACAGTTTCAATAATTCACAAAATTGGGTGCCCCAGGTCCGGATTCTCGGACCTGGGAAAGTACAGGTGATCGCGATACGCTTCGCCGCGGTCGCGTTGTTGCTTATTCCGGCAGGTTTGCTTTCCTCTGCGCAGCATACCAAGCCCTGGGAGAAGATTCCCATTCCGCAACTCCATGCCTTCGATCCGCAGCAGCCCAAACGCATCGAACTCAAGAACGGCATTGTCGTTTTCTTGCAGGAAGATCACGAACTCCCGTTTATCTACGGCTCGGTGCTGATTCACGGCGGGTCCCGCGATGAAGATCCTTCCAAAGCCGGGCTCATCGGTCTCTACGGCCAGGCATGGCGCACCAGCGGCACGGCGAGCATCGACGGCGATGCCATGGATGATCTGCTCGAAGCCAAGGCCGCGCACATCGAGACCGATGGCGATGAGGATTCCACCGCGCTCTCCTGGGATTCTCTGAAGGGTGACTCCGATCAGGTCTTTTCTCTGGCCATGGACCTGCTCTTCCATCCCAAATTCAGCGCGGTGAAGCTCGAACTCGCACAGCAGCAGGAAGCCACCTCAATTGTCCGCCGCAACGACGACGAGGACGGCATTGCAGGCCGCGAGTCGGCCAAGCTGGTCTACGGCGTCAACAGCCCTTACACGCGTCAACCCGAACTGGCCACAATCGCCGCAGTCACCGTCTCCGATTTGCAGGCATGGCACGACCGCACCCTCGAGGGACAACTCATCGTCGGCTTCTACGGCGACTTCGATCCCGCCGCCATGGAGGCCAAAGTGCGTGCCGCTTTTGAAGGCCTTCCGCCAGTCACCCCCGAGCCTCCTCGCCACGATGAATTCACTGGACCCAAACCCGGCGTCTACTTCATCGACAAGGAAGATGTCAATCAGTCCAATGTGCAGATCGTCGCTCTCGGTGTCGACCGCCATAATCCGGATGTCCCCACGCTCGAAGTTATGAATGAAATCCTCGGCGGCGGTTTTGGCAGCCGGCTCTTCCTCAAGGTCCGTACCCAGCTCGGATTGGCCTATGAGGTCGGCGGCGGATTCTCGCTGCCTTATGACCATCCGGGATCGTTCCACGTCGATGCGCTCACCAAGAGCGAGTCGACCGTCGACGCAACCAAAGCGGCAGAGGCCGAGATCGCCGGCTTGAACACCAAGCCCTTCACGCAGGCCGAACTCGAACGCGCCAAGGACGACATCGTCAACTCCTTCCTCTTCGACTACGACACGAAAGATAAGATCCTCGACGAGAGTGAGAAGCTCGAATTCTATGGCTATCCGCCCGACTATCTTGAGACCTACCACGCTGCCCTCGAGAAGGTCACCCTCGCCGATCTCACTGCCGCAGCCAAAAAGTACATCCACCCGGAAAAGCTCGCGGTACTAGTAGTGGGCAATGGGCCGGAAATCAAACCGCCCCTCGACGCGCTCGGCATGGGCGCTCCGCAACCCATCGACATCACCATCCCGCAACCCGCTGGCCCGCCGCCGCAGGCCGGCGCTGCGCAGCAATAACCGGCCCATCGCTTCGCCGATCCGCCCTGATCGAGCCCGCGCAGCACGCCAGAAGAAAATGATGTGGAGAAAGTGAAATGACGACCAGCTCAAACCCACCGGCAAACGCCACAGCAAACACGGCTGGCCCGCACTCGCAGCTCGCCTCCCGTCAACATGCCGCGGCCGCGCGCCTCATCGCCGCCGGCGTCACCATCGACCGGCCTGACACCTGTGTCATCGATCCCGATGTTGAAGTCGCGCCCGGCACGGTCCCCGGTACGATCATCGAACCATTCGTGCAACTGCTCGGCAGCACGCGCGTTGGCGCCAACTGCCGCATCCGTTCCTTTTCCGTCATCGAAAACTGCATCCTCGGCAACAATGTGCAGATCCTGCAGAGCTGCGTCCTCGAGGATTCCACCATTGCCGATGGCGCGCGCATCGGCCCTTTCACCCACCTGCGCCCCGGCAACGAAGTCGGCGAAAACGCTCATGTCGGCAACTTCGTCGAAATGAAAAAGTCGCGCCTCGGCAAGGGAGCCAAAGCCAACCATCTCACCTACCTCGGCGACGCCGAAATCGGCGAAGGCTCCAACATCGGCGCCGGAACCATCACCTGCAACTACGACGGCGTAAACAAGCACGTCACGCGCATTGGCAAAGCCGCGTTCGTTGGCAGCGACACCACGCTCGTCGCGCCTGTAACCGTCGGAGACGGCGCCTATATCGGCGCCGGTTCCTGCATCACCAAAGACGTCCCCGCCGACGCCCTCGCCGTCAGCCGCGCCAAGCAGGCCAACATCGAAGGCTGGGCCACAACCCGACGCGCCAAACGCGAGGCCAAAAAGCCCTGACGCTCCCGTTCCCCATCAAGGCCATTGATCCTACAGGTTCGTCTCAACCCGGTGCCACGTTCGGGTGATTGAGACGACGTTGTCTGGATGCTACTCTCACGAAAAGACTTCTCTCCGTCCGCTCGCTTAGCGCTGCGGCGGTCAAGGAGCCAAGGCGTTATCTCGTTAATTTTGTGGACCTTTTTAGCCGGCGGCAGCGTCCAAAAAGCGTGGCCTCGGCGGTGCGAGTAGCCAGGGCCCCGGATGGTTTTACAAAGTTGGTAGTACTGCACGGAATCCAGGGCGAGCGCGCCGCGTAACCGGCAGGGAAGGGCCAAAGCCCGCCGCCTGAAATTGAATCTTGAACAGCGCATGAACGAAACATGCGCGCCGCGCCGGCGCTTAGAATTCACCAGGCTTTACCGGCTGCGCAGGCATAATAATAGGGAGGCTGCCGAGTGGCGTTAGCTTTGGCAGACGTGAAGACGATGGGCACAGCAAGGAGCCCGCGAAACGAAGGCGACGCGCGCGCTCGCAAGCCTGCGCGTGTCCTCGTCGTTGATGACGAAGCTCCCGTCCGCACCATGATTGCTGCCGCCCTCGAACGCCAGGGATACACAGTTGAGCAGGCCTGCGATGGCCGCGATG
>CAZANC010000219.1:0-6095 GCA_964486495.1 uncultured Occallatibacter sp. | reverse complement strand
AGGAAAATGCAAGCCCCTTTTTCGAAATTATCCTTTGCGCATCAGCAAGTTGGCCGGTTGACCCCCTTCCGCTGCGGGAGTCTTGCCCGCCTCTTCGTCCCCCTTCGGTAACGCCGAATCGCTCTTCCCGTAACGTCAAATCCCTCTTCTCGCCGCGCAAATTGCGGGTCTTGCTGTCGGTATAGGGTACAGTGATGGTGGTACCTCCAAACCCCCCATGGCTTATCCGAAATACAGCATCGTGATCCCTGCCTTCAACGAGGAAGCTCGCATTGGTGGCGCGCTTGAGGCCGTCCTCGCCTGCATCCGCCAGCGGGGCTGGAACGCCGAGGTCGTTGTCGTCGACGACGGCTCCCGCGACAAGACTGCCGAGATCGTCCAGGCCTTCGCCGCCAACGCTCCGGAACTCCGCATGCTCCAGAATCCGGGCAATCGTGGCAAGGGCTACAGCGTGCGCAATGGCGTTCTCCACTCCCTCGGCGAAGTGGTCATGTTTACCGACGCCGATCTCTCCGCCCCCATCGAGGAAGCAGACGGGCTTCTTGCCGCCATTGCCGGCGGAGCCGACATCGCCATTGGCTCGCGCTGGCTCGAACGCACGCGCCAATCCATCCGCCAGCCTCTCTACCGCCAGTTCTTCGGCCGCTGCTTCAACGTGGTCACCCATGCGGTCATGGGTCTGCCCTACGCCGACACTCAATGCGGTTTCAAGGCCTTTACGCGCGCCGCCGCGCAAACCGTCTTCCAGCTCCAGACCATCGAGCGCTGGGGCTTCGATCCTGAGATCCTTTTCATCGCTCTCAAGCGCGGCTACCGCGTCGTTGAAGTCCCCGTGAGCTGGGCCCACGACGAGCGCACCCGCATCAGCTACCTCCGCGACGGAACCAGGATGCTGCAGGACATCGCCATCGTTCGCTGGAACGCCCTCCTCGGCCGCTACTCGAAGCCTGTCGATCACATTCACCGCGCCAGCCTCGTCAAGTAGCCCGCCAGTCCCGACGCCACTCCATCTTGCGCGATCCCGTTGCCAACTTGGACAGCGGCAGCCGCTAGCTGCCCTCGCGGCCAAGTCAGGTTGTGCACCTCACCAAATAATCTGTGACGCTTCAGCGCGGCAGCGCAAATGCCACGTACTGGCCCCCGACCGGCCCTTTCGGATCGCGGCCGCCGCTGGCGGCGATGACCACATATTGCCTGCCGTCGACCATGTAGGTGGATGGGGTAGCGATTCCGGCAAAGGGCAGAACAGTCTCCCACAGCAGATTGCCGTTGTGCGCGTCGAAGGCGCGGAATTTGCGGTCATAGACGGTAGCGCCAATAAAGAGTACGCCGCCGGCGGTAACAATGGGACCGCCGTACATCTCGGAGCCCGTGTTTTTCATGCCGCTCGCTGCCAGCTCGGGGTATTCGCCGAGGGGAATCTTCCAAAGGTACTTTCCGGTTTTGAGGTCGATGGCGTTGAGCGTGCCCCACGGCGGAGCGATCGCCGGGTAGCCGTCGGGGTCGAGGAATTTGCGATAGCCGGTGAAGGTATAGTCAGGCGCGGAGAAGGTCGCGGGAGAGGCAAGCGCGCCGATGCCGAGAAAGTGTAGAAGCGAGACGACGTCGGCGTTGGGAATATCGTCCATGGCCGGCATTTTTCCCTTCCCGTCGTGGATGAGTGCGCGCACCTGGGCTTCAGTCAAGCGAGCGCCGACGCCGGTGAGAATCGGAAAATGTCGGCGAGTGCCTTCCATGTGATCTCCGTGGCATTCGGCGCAGCGTTCGGCGTAGACCTCGGCGCCGGCTTGGTCTGTGGCTTCAGGGCGAGCGGCTGGCGGTGCGGGCATCTCCGTAGCGGTGGCGGCGACAGGAGAGCGCAGGTAGTCAAGGAGTGCGGCGATCTGTGCATCGTCGAGGTTGGGGAAAGACGGCATGCGTCCGGTGCCGTCATGAATGTTGTCGGTGACCTTCTGTGTGCCGAGACGCTTTTCCACTTCGACGAGCGAAGGAAAGGTGGGCGGCGAGCCGGCGCGATTGGCGCCGTGGCAGAGGCCGCACTGTTGGCGGTAGATCTGCTCGCCGGGACTGCCCCCAGACGTCACCTCATCCAGGCCGCCGAGCCACGCCATTTCAGTCGAGCCAACAAAGAGCGTGTCGCTCGCAGGATCGATCGCCGGGCCGTTCCATTCGCCGCCGCCATCGAAGCCGGGAAATATAACCGTCAGCTGGCCGACGGCGAAGGGGTAGAACTGGCCGTTGCTGCGCAGTTTGCTGAACTCGTTCGCAGCCCACGCATGCGCCTCCAGGGTGCGGTTGGTGAGCATGTCGGCAGTTAGTTGCTGGCGTCCGAATGGAGTTGGAGCGGATGGAACCGGCTGGGTCGGCGAAGTCTTTTCGCCTGGAACCGTGCTGGCCGGAAACGGATGCTCCTCGATCGAAAAGAGCGGCTCGCCAGTGACGCGGTTAAAAAGATAGACGTAGCTCTGCTTCGTGATCTGCGCGAGTGCGGGAATCGACTTGCCGTTCTTCTCCATGATGTAGAGAGCGGGTGCGGCCGGAAAGTCGCGATCCCAGATGTCGTGATGCACGCCCTGGAAGTGCCAGAGAAGTTTGCCGGTTTCGGCGTCAAGCGCGAGGATCGTGTTGGCGTAGAGGTCGTCGCCGATCCGGTCGCCACCGTAGAAGTCCATGACAGCTGAGCCCGTAGGCGCGTAAACAATGCCGCGCTTCGTGTCTACGGTCATGCCGGCCCAGTTGTTGGCGGCGCCGGCGGTCTTCCATGCGTCCGGCGGCCAGGTTGCGTATCCTGGCTCGCCGGGGCGAGGAATGGTATGGAACACCCAGCGCAGCGCGCCGGTGTGCACATCGAACGCGCGAACGTCGCCGGGAGGCGCGGGATGGGTCTCAGGGTTGCGGCCGCTGACGATGATGAGGTCCTTGTAAATGCTGCCCGGTGTGGTGAGCGCGATAGACTGCTGTTCCCATGGCTCGCGCAGACCTCTACGCAAATCGATGCGGCCACTCTCGCCGAAGCTGGCGATGGGTTTACCGGTCCTGGCGTCGAGGCAATAAAGGTAATTCATCACGCCGGCCAAAATGCGCTCGTCCTTGCCGTCGGTCCAGTAGGCGACTCCGCGGTTGGGCTGGCTTGAGGCAACGCCGGAATCAAACTTCCACCTGAGCTTGCCGGTGGCGGCATCGAGCGCGATCACTTTCTGGCTGGGCGTGGTTGCGTAGAGCGTGCGGCCGATGATGATCGGGTTGGTCTCGATGTTGCCCTTCTCGCCGGTGTCGAAGACCCATGCCTGCCTCAGGCGATGAACGTTGGCGCGATTCATTTGGGTCAGTCGCGAATAATGATCGCCGTCAGCGCCGCCATAGGCCGGCCAGCTTACGTTTTGGGCCTTCAACCCTCCACCGCCGGCTACGGTGAGGGTCAAAACAAATCCGGTTGTCATCGCGCACCGCTTTGCATGCGCCGCCAACTTCCCTCTCAAGTTTTTGCGCCCCACTTTCGATTTGCTCTTCAAGAGTATTTCAGGATAGTCATGACGCGGCAGGCAAATCCAAAACTTTTGTGCTCACACTGAATTCGAACGAAAATCGCACATTCTCCATCCGCCCAGCGACAAAGGCCGGCCATGCGGCCAGAACATTATCGAACAGGGCATTGTGAATCTGGCAAATCGGTCGGATTCACCTGCAAGGTAATAGGAAGTTCACATTGCTTTTTCACGCACCGCAGAGGCGCTGGCTGCTGGAAAGCACGAGTTGGCGAAGCGATGAGACGATACTCCCCAGCCTTGACTCCTTCTATGGTGAAGTTTCCATCGGCATCTGTTTTCGCGGTTCTCGAAAGCACCTGTCTGGTCGGTGAGAGAAAAATACGAAGTTCAACTAAGGAGTTGCGGAATGGTGCGCCCCTTGCGTCGATCACTCGCCCGTGAACATTTGCATCCAGTTCGACTGTGAGATTTGGTTCAACCTTGAGCCTGTAACAGTAGTGTGGATCAGGTGGCCCGGCGCCTGCGAGTTGGCAGCGCGCCAATGACGCCGTTGCAATCAAGAGGAGACCGACAATCGCAGCTCTCATTTTAGTATCGTAATCCGTGCCAGAGTTTACACCCCTCCGCAGGCCCCGGTCGCATCATCGGCGCCCCTGAAGTGATCCTCCCCCCGGAAACGAGACATGAAACGCGACCCGAAACGCGAGCCCCCTCCCGTGCATCCCATGGAGAGACGGAATATGCTCGGAGTTCTGGGAGATATGCGATGAAAGCAGTTGTCCTGCATGAGTACGGCGGTCCTGAGAATCTGAAATTTGAAGACAACGTTCCTTCACCACAGGTCAGCGGGAGCACGGTGCTGATCGCGGCCACCGCTGCCAGCGTCAATCCGATCGACTGGAAGCTGCGTTCAGGGATGGCGCAGAAGATGTTTCCGTTATCGTTGCCGGCCATTCTGGGCCGCGATGTCAGCGGCATCGTGCGCCAGGTGGGCGCAAATGTGAAGCACTTCAAGGCCGGCGACCGCGTTCTTGCGCTCACCAACAAGACCTATGCCGAGTTGGTTGCAGTCGACGATTCCGACGTCGCCCATCTGCCGGATGGCGTGGACCTGGCCGACGCGTCCGCGATCCCGCTGGTTTCGCTCACCGGCGACCAGCTTGTGCGCCTAGCCACCAACGTGCAAAAGGGACAGGTCGTTCTCGTAACGGGAGCACTGGGCGGTGTCGGCCGCGCGGCAGTGCATACGGCGAAAAAGATCGGTGCCCAGGTGATTGCCGGCGTCCGCGGAAGAGAACTCGAGGCCGCCCGTTCGCTCGGGGTTTCTGACGTGCTCGCGATTGACGACGATCAAGCGATTGCAAACTTCCCCTTGGTGGATGCGATTGCCGACACCGTTGGCGGTGACGTTGCAGCCAAACTTATCGCGAGGGTAAAGCCCGGCGGCTCCTTTGGCTACGCCACGATGTTGCCGGAAGGTGCCGCGGCCAAAAATCCAACCGTAAAGGCTGCGCGAGTCCAGGCCAAGCCTGATCCATCCAAGGTGCGCGAGTTTGCCGATGACGTGCGCGATGGCAAGTTCGTTCTTCCCATTGGCCGCCGCTTGCCGTTTCGCGACGCGGCCGAAGCACATGTGCTCGGCGAAAAAGGCGGCATCGGCAAGATCATCCTGCTCGCGCCAGGCTCTGAAAAGTGATTTCTTCGCTGTTCGTGCAGGGTAACTGAGAACGCCTGACCGAGAGCTGCGCCAACGCCGTCAACTCTACCAACCGCCAACCCCTAACCCCGCTAACCCCGGTCCCTCCAGAGGCCCCGCTTCCGGTCCTTCCTCACTTCATATAATCTGTAGCTGTTCCACAAACGGCCCGTTCCTGTTGATCCGGTTCTTTGGATGAAAAGAATTCAAGAAATCGGGCAGTGTGTGCGGCTTTATACCTGTAACTCTTTCCGGGTTCTGAAAGGGAGAGATGACACCCAATCCCCCCAAAACCGGTCTCTCTGACAATTCGATTGCCGCACTCGCCTACTTCACTCCCGTCCTGGCCGTCTTCTTTCTGGCCATCAGGCGCTACAACAAAAGGCCCTATGTGCGTTTCCACGCCTGGCAGTCGCTCGTATTCAACATTTATGTAATTTTCTTTGGATACGTCCTGTTCTTTGTCCTGCAGCTCACCCCGTTCCTTGGGCCGCGCGTTTTGTTGGGAATAATGTGTCTGGTTGGGCTGCTTGTTTTCCTCGTTTGGCTTTGGTGCGTGATCGGTGCCTGGAACGGCAAGCGCGTTAAGCTCCCGGTTATTGGGGACTGGGCCGAAGAGCAGGCATACAGGTAGCGCGCGAAATCTTATGGAAGCCCTTCCACGAGCGTCCTCAGCGCCTCCCAGCGTCGGCGGTCGCGCGTCGCCTGGCCCACATGGCGGCAGTGGCGCGCCGCCGGCCAAGCCCGCTTGAGCGGGCAAGAGAAGCTAGCCTCGGGCGCGAGCCTGGGGACTTCGGCCCCTCTTCACGATTGCAGCCCCTGAAAGGGGCGATAGAACCCCCGCCACGCCTTTCCGTGGACTGCACCCCCCAAGTGAGACACTCTGACAATTGACAGTTTGCAGGGAATGG
>CAZANC010000218.1:0-6121 GCA_964486495.1 uncultured Occallatibacter sp. | reverse complement strand
TCACAACACTGCAAGCGCTTTCGGTCACTGTGACGGTGAGCGGCGGAAGCGGCAACCCGACGCCCACTGGTGCAGTGACGCTGACCGGCGGCGGTTACTCTTCCGTGGCGACTACGCTGAGCGGCGGCAGCGCCACCATCAACATCCCGGCGAACACGTTGAGTGCTGGCAGCTACACCTTCACGGCCAGCTACACGCCCGACACGACGAGTTCCCCGATCTACTCGACTGCTTCGGGCACAGCGTCATCGGCGACCACCGTAAGCCTGACTACACCCACCGTGACGGTGACCCCATCTTCGTCCAGCATCACGACGCTACAGACATTGTCGGTCACAGTCACGGTGAGCGGCGGAAGCGGCAACCCGACGCCCACTGGTGCAGTGACGCTGACCGGCGGCGGTTACTCTTCCGTGACGACTACGCTGAGCGGCGGCAGCGCCACCATCAACATCCCGGCGAATACGTTGAGTGCTGGCAGCTACACCTTCACGGCCAGCTACACGCCCGACACGACGAGTTCCCCGATCTACTCGACTGCTTCGGGCACAGCGTCATCGGCGACCACCGTAAGCCTGACTACACCCACCGTGACGGTGACCCCATCTTCGTCCAGCATCACGACGCTACAGACATTGTCGGTCACAGTCACTGTCAGCGGCGGAAGCGGCAATCCGACGCCCACTGGTGCAGTGACGCTGACCGGCGGCGGTTACTCTTCCGTGGCGACTACGCTGAGCGGCGGCAGCGCCACCATCAACATCCCGGCGAACACGTTGAGTGCTGGCAGCTACACCTTCACGGCCAGCTACACGCCCGACACGACGAGTTCCCCGATCTACTCGACTGCTTCGGGCACAGCGTCATCGGCGACCACCGTAAGCCTGACTACACCCACCGTGACGGTGACGCCATCTTCGTCCAGCACCACGACGCTACAGACATTGTCGGTCACAGTCACTGTCAGCGGCGGAAGTGGCGCTCCGACAGCAACTGGTTTGGTGACGCTGACAAGCGGCAGCTACACCTCGATCGCAGGAGCACTGAGCGGGGGGAGCGCCACAATCAACGTTCCAGCAGGCTCACTCGAAGCTGGCACGGACACTCTGACGGCCACGTACACACCTGACTCCAACAGTTCGTCAATCTATGCAGCCGCGATAGGCACCACCTCAGTCACGGTGATCAGCGCAGCCGCGATCACCAGCCCCACGCCGGGCAGCACGTTGACCTCGGCATCGACCACCTTCACATGGAACGCAGGCCCTGCTGGAACGACGGGCTACGGCCTCAACGTTGGCACATCGCCCGGCGCTGCCGATCTGGTCAACATCGGTCCTCTGTCCGGCCCCAGCGTCACCGTGAAGCTGCCCACCAACGGAACCACCATCTATGTGCGGCTCTGGACAATCCTCAACGGCACGACCTACCTCTCCAACGACTACACCTACACCGAGTTCACGCAATCCGCAATCACCAGCCCCGCCCCAGGAAGCACGTTGACCTCGGCTTCAACCACCTTCACCTGGAGCCCAGGCGCTGCTGGAACGACGGGCTACGGCCTCAACGTCGGCACATCGCCCGGCGGCGCCGATCTGGTCAACGTCTATCCTCTATCCGGCACCAGCACGACCGTGAATCTGCCCACTAACGGAACCACCGTCTACGTGCGGCTCTGGATGGTGCTCAACGGCACGACCTTCCTCTACAACGACTACACCTACACCGAGTTCACGCAAGCCGTGATCACCAGCCCAGCACCGGGCAGCACGTTGACCTCGGCAGCGACCACCTTCACCTGGAGCGCAGGCCCCGCTGGAACGACGGGCTACGGCCTCAACGTTGGCACATCGCCCGGCGGCGCCGATCTGGTCAACATCGGTCCTCTGTCCGGCCCCGGCGTGACGGTAAATCTGCCCACCGACGGAACCCCAATCTTTGTGCGGCTCTGGACAATCGTCAACGGCACGACCTATTTCTACAACGACTACACCTATACCGAGTTCACGCAGTAACGCGGCGACCGTCTCCAAGTGGCCGGCGCTGGGTTCGGCGCGCGACCGGGTTGCGGTGCATGTAGCGCAACTTCTCGATTCGCTTGAGGTCGGTGAGAACATTGAAGTCGTAATAGCGCCGCTGCCAGAACTGCGGGTTCTGCTTCTTTTTCAGTTTTCGGGAAGTATTCTGCTTCAGTACCTGGAGCGCAACTGAAAGCGATGAGCGCCGCGGCTCGCCCAGGAGCAGGTGAACATGCTCGGGCATCAGCACCTGTCCCCAGGCTTCCGTCTGTCCGTAAGCTTCGAGAAGAGTCTCCAAGCCACAGGTAGTGGCGCAGTTCAAACTGCACCACTACCAAGCCACAACATCGACATTCCATTGTGCAATAATTGGCTTTCGACACCAGTCCACGGTCGGCTTGTCTGATTCTCTGGGCCCTTGGAGGCTGGGGTCTGCCCCAATGATCGAGCGTAACGACATCGAAGAGCAGATAAGTAGGATCCTGGGCAGTAAGAGCTTCGCCGACAAGGGCCAGCTCAAGAGGCTGCTGGAATTCCTGTTCCAGAACATGGACTCTCAAACAACCCTGAAGCCAAGCCGGGTAATCAGGGAACTATGGCATGAGGGGAACGTAACAAAAGGATCAACAGACGTAGCAACGGAGATGAACAGACTCCGAAGGGCCGTTGAATCCTACTACAGCGCGGAAGGACAGACCGATCCGGTCACAATCAGTTTTCCAAACCGTTCGAAGCCGGGCACCGATGGGGAGAGGGAAGCTCGGTGGATCGTCGCGAGTCCCCGTCAACCGGTGCAGATTTCGGCGGTTGAGCAACATCCGCCAGTATCAGTACCGGCTCCGCAGCCGGCATCGTTGCCAATAAGGTCAGGCAGCCACCGTCGAGGGCTGGCGATAGCGGGCACCATAGGCCTGCTTGCTTTTGTCACCTTGATCTCCATCAAAATGTTGACAGCTGACCGCCGGCCTCAATCTGGGCGCATTGATAATTCTGACCTTGTAATCATGAATGCAGAAGGGAAGGAGCTTTGGCGCAAGACCTTTCCTGGCGGGCTCTGGAGCGAGTATTACCAGAATGGCCTGGCGACGCATTTGTACTACCAGGATGGTCTGGCTACGCATCTCTGGTTCGGTGATTTGGACGGGGACGGGCACTCGGAGGTGCTTTTTCTTTATCATCCCGCTGCGGATCCAAAGTCGCACTCGACAACGCTTATCTGCTATTCGGACTCGGGCAAAGAGAAGTGGCGGTGGACGCCAGGCAGGGTTCTGCCGGAGCTCGACAGCTTCCCATCAATTTACATAACGATGGGTTTTGGAGTTCTGCAAGGGACGCCCAACCAACCCAGGCGCATCGTAGTCATGAGCCGGCACGAATACTATTATCCCACCCAGATTGCGGTTGTTGACGCCGACGGCAAGACGCTTTCTGAGTATTGGCACTCCGGGCATCTGTTCCATTTCAAATTGGCAAGCCTCGAGGGTCGCGAGGAGATTATCGCCAGCGGGATCAGCAATGGGTACCACGAAGCGACCTTGCTGGTGCTCGATCCGGATCGTGTTTCGGGTGCGTCGACTGAGACATCGCGACCTGACGTCCAAATCCACGGCATGGGTGCTCCCCACGAGAGGTTCCGCCTGTTGTTCCCACGCAGCGACCTGAACAAGGATCTATATCTTTACAATGAAGGCCTCGGGGCGGTTGTCAGTCCGGGAAGGATTCAGATCGATGTGAAGGAATGCTGGCTCACTGTGGCAAATGGCTGCACAATCATTTATGGATTTGACGAGAATTTTAAATTGCTCTCGGCCAGTGCCGAGGACACGTTTCTCAACGCGCATAAACAAGTCTATTCAAAGAGCAAGATCGACCATCCGTTCAGCACGAAGGAAGAAGCCGAATTCCAAAAGGTCCAGTGTCTAGTCGGATGTACGGCTCCATACGTTCCAGTCGAGATTCCCTGATGACTGACATCGGATGTGGATGGTGCTTGAGCTTCGAAAAGTCGAAGGTCAGGGTTAAGACACAGATCCAAGTAACCCTAATATTATGACCAGAGTAAGGGTTACTCGACTTCCCCCTAATCTCTTCCTCCCGCCTCCAGACAATTTCATATCAACTGCGATCACTTGATGGACCGCAAATGAAATTGCTGCTAAGGTGCTGGTCTTAAACATTCAGTGTTGATGCGGCACGGCTATTCCCCCCTTTGTTGATCTGCGTCAAGTCGGCAAACCGCCGCTCGCAACCTTCGACTGGACGCTCTCGATGCGACAGCGAACCAGAGGTATTCAGGCTGTGAGCCAGCATGGCTCTACGATCGTTTTTCCGCGTTGTGAAAGGACAGATTCGGATGAGAACTTTGAGATTGCATTTATTCTTAGCAGTTTGCGCTCTTGTGAGCTTGTGTTCCCCAGCCTGGGCTAGCTTCCCCGTTCTTTCCTATGACACCGTCACGGCCGGCACGATCAGCTCCGCGGCGCAGGTCAATACATACACATTCTCCGCAAATGCCAACGATATCCTCAACTTCACCGTGGTCACGACGAGCGGCAGTCTCTTGCCCTGCATCGAGGTTTACTCTGGTGGAACGCCAGTGACCAACGGCAGCAGCTGCCCTGGCTCTGGGGTCAATGTGTTAAACGGGTTAGCGATACCGTCGGCCGGCACCTACACGATCACTGTCAAAGACTACTCCAGCACGAACACCGGTAATTACAATATTTTCCTGCAGCGGACTGACGGCCCGGTGGGAGCAGTTACCCTTCCATTGGACCAGGTGCAGACGGGCAACATCGGGTCCGCGACACAGTCAAACGCGTACACCTTCAGCGCCAACGCCAACGACGTCTTCAACTTCACTGTGGTCGCGACGAGCGGCAGTCTCTTGCCGTGCATACAGATTTACAATTCTGCAGGAGCACCGGTGGCCAACGGCAGTAGCTGCCCTGGCTCTGGTGTCGTTAATTTAAACGGGGTCGCGGTACCCTCGGCCGGCACCTATAGTGTGATCATCAAGGACTACTACAGCACGGACACCGGTAATTACAATATTTTCCTGCAGCGGACGGACGGACCGCCCAACGCTATTACGCTTTCCTATGACACGGTCACAGCCGGCACCATCAACGCTGCGACACAAACTAACAATTACACTTTCGCCGTAAACGCGAACGACATCCTCAACTTCTCCGTGGTCACGACGAGCGGCAGTCTCTTGCCGTGCATACAGATTTACAATTCTGCAGGAGCACCAATCACCGGCGGCAGCAGCTGCCCTGGCTCCGGGGTCAATGTGTTAAACGGGTTAGCGATACCGTCGGCCGGCACCTATACGATAACCGTCAAAGACTACTACAGCACGGACACCGGTAATTACAATATTTTCCTGCAGCGGACTGACGGCCCGGTGGGAGCAGTTACCCTTCCATTGGACCAGGTGCAGACGAGCACCATCGGATCCGCGACACAGGCAAACGCGTACATCTTCAGCGCCAACGCCAACGACGTCTTCAACTTCACCGTGGTCAAGACCAGCGGCAGTCTCTTACCGTGCATTCAGATTTACAATTCCGCAGGAGCGCCAGTCACTGGCGGCAGCAGCTGCCCTGGCTCTGGGGTCGTTGAGTTGAATGGGGTCGCGGTACCCTCGGCTGGCACCTATAGTGTGATCATCAAGGACTACTACAGCACGGACACCGGTAATTACAATGTTTTCCTGCAGCGGACAAACGATCCCGCCAACCCCATCAATGTTGATTTTGACCAGACTATGACGGGAGCCATCAGTGCTGTGGCACAGTCAAATGTGTACACATTCAGCGGCAGCGCAGGCGACACACTGAATTTCACTGTGACCACGACGAGCGGCAACCTCTTGCCCTGCATACAGGTTTACAACTCTGCAGGAGCACCGGTGGCCAACGGCAGTAGCTGCCCCGGCTCTGGGGTCGTTACGTTGAACGGGTTCGCGGTCCCGTCGGCTGGCACCTATAGCGTCTTCCTCAAGGACTACTACTACACAGACCTTGGCAACTACAACATCTCGGTCCAATGCAGCGGCACGTGCCTCCTGCCGGCGCCGACGCTCACCTCGATATCGC
>CAZANC010000217.1:0-6147 GCA_964486495.1 uncultured Occallatibacter sp. | reverse complement strand
TGCGCCGCGACCTTGTCCGCCTTGTCGCGATGGCCGCTCACCAGGCCCGTGACGCTGGAGTTCGTGGTGTTCTGTATGCCGGCCATAAAGTGGTAGGCGATGGTGCCGATGCCGATGATCGCGTAGCCGGTTTTACGAGTCGGATTCTGGGCGTTGAGCGCAGGCGCGAAGCGGGCCGCGAGGCCCAGCGCGCCAAATCGGGCGAAATCTCTTCGTGTCAGCTGCATGGCTTTGGGTTCCTCTGCGGTGGCTGGAGTCCGGTAAATCGAGTGCGGTGGCCTGAGCGCCTGGCTTGTGCGCGGGGGATCGACCACCGTTGCCCGGGTCTGTTGAACCGGTTTTACCCGCCGGTTGGAAATCTAACACACGCGGCCCAGTGCGCGTTTCACGCCGCGCCCCTCACTCCACGCTGATGTCGCCGTCCGCCTCCACCACCAGCTTGTCGCCCACAATTTGAATCGAAAGAATCTTCAGCCGCCCCAGGCTCACCTTGTATCCCGAAGTCGCCGTCGATCCCGCCAGCGCGGCACGCAACAAATCCGCTGCATTCACCTTCATGCTCTTTGGCACCTGCCCCCGCAAAAACGGCGCCAGCACAAAATTGATCTCCTTACGGTCCGACACCTTGTCCAGCTCCGCGTCGCGGAACCCGATCGTCTCGCCCTCCGCATCCGGCTCCATCGACACTTCCGCCGGCAGCGTCACCGTCACTCCCAGGCACGCGCCGCCTACTCCCAGCCGCGCCCTCGTCTTCACGCGAACCACGATCCGATCCTGCTCGAATCGAAGCTGCGGGTCCTCGGTCGAAATAAAGCACGCCGAGTGCGCATTCCCCTTCAGGTAGTACCGGCCATCCGGCCCGCTGAAAAGCTGCTGCTTCAGCGTCCGCTCCAGGGCGTCGCGGCTCACCGTCAACTCCACCCCGTGGCTCACCGCAACCCCTCCAAAAAGCACCAAACTCGCTGCAATTACCCGCCGCCACCGGTTCTCCAGCCGCCATGAGACGAAGCCGCCACCGCGAAGTGGCTTTTTCCTCAATCCCGGGGCCCCCAGCGGCAGGTCTTCGCCGTTGGGGTGGAAGTAAAAGCCATCCCGTATAGCACTGGAAACGCCACATACGAGCTGGAGAACCGCGTTGAATGTCCCCATAAGAATATCGTGCCACTTGCCTCCCCATCGTCGCCAGCGTTACCCGTCACGTCAAACTACGCTCCACTTGTGGGAATCGAGGCAAGATTCATCTAACTTATTGATTTGTAATGGAATATGAGCAAATCTCCCCGCGTTTTATCCCCCGCCAAAAAGCTCTTTCCTATTGATTTTTCAACGAAAAACCCCTAGAATGAGAATGTACGTCCCTCGGGTTCTTTCGCATCCCCAGCCGCGTCCGAGGTTGAACCACCAAAAACACTCCTTTCTAAGGATAAGGACAAACAAATCAATGGCAAAGCGTCGTGGAAATCCGAATTGGGGCAAGCCGGAGCCCATTGGCCCGGTTGTGCCCACGGTTACCTCCTTCGAGCAGATCACAAAGGAGTTCAAGCTGCCCCCGGACCAGTACATCCGGTCTACCCGCCTTCGCGAGTGGGCGCGCCGTAACAAGAATTCCAAATACATCCCTGAGGCCCTTCTCGAGGCCTGGGGATTTGAGATTGAATCGACGTTGTAACACTTTCGCGAGCTCAAACAGAAACGCCGCCTTCGGGCGGCGTTTTTGCTGCCCTTAAAACGGCCGAAGTCAAGTTTCCAGATGGTAGAATCTGGCCAACCATGCTCGGTTTGAGATCACAGGTTGTGATCTCAAATCAGTACATCCGCTCTACCCGCCATCGCGTGTGGGGAGCCCGCTCAAATTAGAATCCATGTACATGATTCGAACCACGGTACCGATCGCACTGGCGACACTATTGGTAAGTACCGCAGCCGCCTTGGCCCAAACGCCCGCGCCTGCTGTTACCCTCGCTGACACAGAACAGCGAACCATCGCATCTTCCAAGATCGGCCGGAGTTACGACCTGTTCATTTCCCTGCCGGAAAATTACTACACCTCAAAGCAGTCACCCAGGGCGGCGGTGGTGGCGCGGCCATGTTTCTCGACTTCCTTGAACACGAGCTCATCCCTTTTATTGATCGCACGTATCGCACCAATCCCGCTGACCGCGGATTGCTGGGTCACTCACTCGGCGGCGAGTTTGCCCTCTACGCGCTCGAGCAGCGGCCCGGCCTGTTTCAGCGAATCGTCGCCGCCAGCCCGGCTCTCTTCACGGGCGACGACTTGATCTTCACCGATGCGCACCGTGCCCTCAGCGCCCTGCCCGCTCCTGTGCGCCTCGACCTCTCGGTGGGAAGCGATGATGAACTTGGATTTGCCAAGACTACAACCGCTTTCGCCCGGCTCCTCGATGAACTCAAACCGAAGGGGCTCGACTATCGCTTTACGGTGTATCCGGGAGAAAACCACAACTCCGTTCGATTGGTATCGTTCCCTGCGGGCCTTTATTGGGTATACCGCCCAGACAAGTAGACGTGCCGGCACTTACTGGCGGGTGAGTCCCGACTGACCGGCAAACCAGAGCTTGACTCACCACTTACGCCCCTTTCTGGCATTTGCTCTCTCAATCAGCGAAAATAAGTCCAGCACATGCCCCAGCCCTCCCGCACCCCCGAGCCGCCCTTTACCGACGTACCCGGCGCCGTGGCCGAAATTCAGGCCGGCCGCATGGTCGTTGTGGTCGACGACGAGGACCGCGAGAACGAGGGCGATCTCACCCTGGCCGCCGACCACGTCACCCCCGAGGCCATCAACTTTATGGCCCGGTACGGTCGCGGCCTCATCTGCCTCTCGCTCACCGAGGAGCGCGCCGACCACCTGCGCCTGCCACCCATGACGCAGCAGAACTCCTCCCGCTTCGGCACCGCCTTCACTGAATCGATCGAGGCCCGCGAGGGCGTGACGACAGGGATTTCGGCCGCCGACCGCGCCCGCACCATCCGCGTCGCCATCGATCCTGGCGCTACCTCCTCCGATCTCGTCCGCCCCGGCCACGTCTTCCCTCTTCGCGCCCGCCGCGGCGGCGTCCTCGTCCGTGCAGGCCAAACCGAGGCCTCAGTCGACCTCGCCCGCCTCGCCGGCCTCACCCCCGCCGGTGTCATCTGCGAAATCATGCGCGACGACGGCAAAATGGCTCGCATCCCCGACCTCATCCCCTTCTGCCACGAGCATGGCCTGCGCATGATCACTGTCGCCGAGCTCATTCGCTACCGCCTGCGTAACGAGCGCTACATCGTCCGCGCCGGCGAATCCCGCGTCCAAACCCGCTACGGCGAATTCCGCATGATCGCCTATGAGAGCCAGGTTCAGGGCGGCGAAAGCCACATCGCCCTCATCCGTGGCGACCTCTGCCCCGACTGCCCCGCCTTCCACGCCGGCCCTGCGCCCGCGCCGTTCGCCAACGGACTGCACGACGCCTCAGCGGTCGTCTCAACTGCGCCATCCGCCGACCCGCGCCCCATCTGCCCGCATCCCGTCCTCGTCCGCGTCCACACCCGTTGCACCGCCGGTGACGTCTTCTCCGCCGACTGCCACTGCCGCGAGATCCTCGATCAGTCCATGCGCATCATCGCCGAAGAAGGCTGCGGCGTCATCCTTTATCTCCACAACACCTCGCGCGGCTTCGCGATTGACCACACTCCGGCCGCCCCGTTCAACTTAGAAGGCGCGGCTGTTCTTGCAGCTGCCGTCCCCGCAACTGCCGCCCCGCAGGAGACTGGCCGCCTCATCCTCCATCAGGAGCTGCGCGCCCGCGAAGGCTCTCAGGCCCGCTCCGGCCGCATCCTCCGCGCCATCGGCTTGGGCGGCCAAATCCTCTCAGACCTCGGCATCCAGCGCATCCGCCTCCTTTCAAACACCCCCATGCACATCCCCGCCCTCGAAGGCTTCGGCCTCGAAATCGTCGAGCAGGTCCCTATTCCCGTCGAAGAGTGCTCCCGTGTCGGCTAAGCCCCCGCCAGCACTTAATTCCTTTGCTTTTCCTTTAAGTTTGGTTCATTCCCGGCAAAAAGTGGTCAATATTGACCACATTGTCCCCCCAAAAACCTGTACGATGAGCGAAACGTGTTAGGAAAACTAATTCTCCGAGAAAGATCCTGCCGTGCCAGCAATGGTGGCAGGGATCTTTTCGGTCGTTTCACCCGATTCGAGAGACGTACGCTCGATTGCAGAGTAGTTTTGACGTAGTCCCACTTCTGCGTGGCATCTTCTTTGTTCAGATGCCGCTTCCCATCACCGCCCCCGCATTTCGGCAACCCCGCAATCGCAGTGAGGCCAACCGCATCAGTACGGCGAAAGGTTTGCCCCGATTGCGCGTCCATCTCGTGAATCCCAGCGACAATTCCTTTGGTACAGCGGTCATCACGCCGCGTTGGCTATTCGTCCTTGCAGCCGCCACACCGAGTTCTGTCGGAGATCCCATTCTCGTTGACGAATCTCTAGATCAAATTGTGCCCGAGTCGATCGAGCCCGGCGACATCGTCGGCATCAGCGTACACACCGGCAATGCGCTGCGCGGATATGCGGTCGGCCGTATGGCCCGCGGCCGTGGCGCTTGGGTGGTCTACGGCGGCATTCACGCCACACTCTTTCCTGAAGAGGCGGTCGAGCGCGGCCAAGCTCACGCGGTCGTAAAAGGCGACGGCGATCTTGCCTGGGGCAAGGTCGTCACCGATTGCATCGCCGGCAAGCCCGAAAAAATCTACGAAGGCGGCCGCATCGAAGGCGGCGAATTCCTCTCTGCGCGCTGGGACCTCATGGATCCCCAAAAGTATATGTGGGCCTCGGTGCAAACCATCCGCGGCTGCCCCAAGCACTGCTCCTTCTGCAGCGTCTGGCGCACCGACGGACAGAAGCCCCGCCAGCGGAAGTTCCAAAATGTCGTCGACGAAATCATCGCGCTGCGCCGCCTCGGATTCCGTTTCATCGCCTTGGCCGACGACAACTTCTACCCCGTCACGTTTACCGATTTGCGGCTCGCCCGCGAGCAGGGCAACACCGCCAAGTTCGATGAGCTCACCGCCATTCGCAACGAGCGCCTGCAGCTCATGGAAGAGCTGGCCAAGCTCCCCAAGGACATGGTGTTTTTTACGCAAATGACCATGGAGGCGGGCGAAGATGGCAGCTATCTCGACGCCATGCGCAAGGCCAACATCAAGGGTGCGCTCGTGGGCGTCGAAGCGGTCACCCCGGAGGGATTGAAGGCCGTCTATAAGGACTGGAACTACTCAGGCGAGGCTCTCGCCAAACAACTCCAGACCTTCAAGCAACACGGCGTTCACGTCCTCGGTTCGTTCATCTTCGGCCTGCCCACTGACAGGCCCTCCACCTTCGACGCCACTGTGGAGATGGCGATCAAGGCAGGCGTGACTTTTGCGCAGTTTGTCATGATGACGCCGTTTCCCGGCACCGTGGATTTCGTCCGCTGGGAGAAAGAACAGGCCATCGATCCCATGATGGTGGCTGGCGAGCCCATTACGCGCTACTGGATGATCCCCACTGAAGTGCGCCCCAAAATGTTTACGCCGCATCCCACCATGAGCTCCGACGAAATTCGCGAGCGCACGCAAAAAGTCTGGGACCGCTTCTACACGTGGGGAGCCATCTGGGAACGGTCCGCATGCACACCGACTCTGCGCGCCCGGCTCGGATTCATCTTCCTCTCCAAGCTCTACCGGCAGATGTATGCGGGCACCGGTATCTCCACTGACAGCGCTCGCCGGAAAAAGTCAAAACGATGGGCCCGCTGGACCGCTCACATGTGCAAGAAGCTCTTCCAGGCGCGCCCCATGCCGGAGCTCGAGGGGCCAAAGTGGGAGATCGGTTTGCCCCGATTGGGTCAGCCTGCGTTTGAAGGCGTCGGCGGGCACGAGATCAACGGCCCCTTCGCGGTCCTGCCCGACAACTAGGCTTGAAGGATTTCGCTCGTTGACAAATCCAAGTCCGAATTCCGCAGCCGGAGAATCTCGCTCTTTAGTGGGAAACCACCATTGTTCGCTCAGCCCGACGAGCTAATGGCGAAGAGCTAATAGCTTAGGGCTACTGGCTATTGGCTATTGGCTATTGGCTATTGGCTATTGGCTATTGGCTATTGGCTA
>CAZANC010000216.1:0-6176 GCA_964486495.1 uncultured Occallatibacter sp. | reverse complement strand
GTGCCTGTTTCCGCAACCACCGCTCCCAGCGACCCTGCATGCATCACCGCTCTGCGATCGGCATCGGAATACCTCAGCTCGCCTCCGCCTACTCTGATCACTGCAGGCCCCGCCGGCTGGCCGCCCTCCGGCCCCTCTGCATTGTGTCCCGCCGGTTGCCCCTCGGGTTGCGTTGACCTCTTGCCCGCGCCCTCGCCGCTCGCACTCAGCATCACAACCCTCACCGGCTCCGCCGCGTCGCTGCTGCGCGCCACCAGCGTGTGCAGATGCTGATTTAGCACAATCTCCGGTCCGCTCACGAAGTTCGTCTGCTGCCACAGACGCGCACGGCCGCGAAAAGTCGCCTCGCCCGTTGACTGGCTCAGCTGCGCCTCCGCCGCAACCACGTGCGCCGGCCCCTTGCCGCCCAGCGTTACTCCGCCCCCTCTTGCATCGTCGTTCCCATCGCTGCTGCTCGCCGCATTCTGTCCGCTCGCGCCCGCCTCCGTCCACGTCGCCTTCACGTCGCCTCGCGCCCACGCATCCCCCGACTGTTGCGACACATCCACCTTCTCCGCGGTCAGTTCCATCCCTCCGTCTTCAACTCGCGGACTCATCGTTAGGTGCAGCCACTCGCCTTTCCCCTCATACATCGCTTTGCCGGACGTCGCGCGCAACGGTGGTTGCGACTGCGCGCCGGTTTTTTGCGCGGGTTGCTCAAACAGCACCACATTCCCGTCAAGCTCCGCTGACTGCACGAGAGTCGCGCCACCGGCAGGTACGACGGCACCGCTCCCGGGCACAGCTCCCTTGGTCCCTCGGTCCCTTGTTCCCTTGGTCTCTTGGTCCCTGTTTTGCGCCGCAGCAGGCGGCGCAAAACTCGCCTCCAGCCGGTCGCCGCTCGCGGTCTGCCGTGTCCCTGTCGCCGTCGTCTGTTCAATCCCCGCATGTCCCACGCCGTTCACCGCGCGCAGCACCGAACCCGCGCCGAAGATCCCCGTCACTTCATCAGCGCTCATCTTTTGTGGCGCTGCCGCCGCATTCCCTCGCTGGCTCTCGCTCGCGATCGTCACTCCACCCGACCCGCGCATCGTCTCCATTTCCAACTGTCCGTTGCCCTTTGCCCCTGCCTGCCGAAAGTCGATGTCCACCACAGGTGAGCGCCACGTCCGGCTCACACGCAGCGCATCCTTTCCCGAATCTTGTCCCGCGCTCTCCTCGCTCGTCTCCTCGCTTTCCATCTCCACGCCGCGCTCCAGGTGCGCACGCTTCAGTTCGCCCTTCGCGCCGAACGCCAGCTCCGCGGTCGGAGAGGTCCCATGCATCGTGCGCCCCCCTTTCGCGGAATCGTTCGTCGAGTCCATCGTTACGCCGCCCTCCATGTGCCCCTGGCGCGGCTCGTTGTGCTCGTCAAAGTCCATCCACGCTATGGGCGCGGCCACGTTCCCGCCGTTCGCGGTCGCAAGCGTAAACCCACCCTTCGCATCCAGCCGTTCCGCAGACCCATCCGTGCGAAACAGGATTTTCGCTTCAGCCGCGTCTGCTCGCGCGCCGTGGTACTCCGCTTGCGCCTTCTCCAGCAGGCACGTCTGCTCTCCGCGGTCAAACTCCGCCTGCTGCGCGTGAATCTGCACTTTATTGGCGCCGCGATGCGTCGTCAGCTCCACAGCCTGTGCGAGCGTCAGGTTTCCGCTCTGCGAGTCGTATCTGGCGCCGATCGCGTTCCCGTTTCCCTCCGCCGTGGAAAAGTCCACCCGCTGCTCGGTCGTCACCAACCCTGAATTCCGGTCGAAGGTCACTCCGCTCGTCTTCACGTCAATCTGTCCCGCCGGGCCTGTCGCCGCGCCAACATCGGCAATCACATGACCCGCGGCCTTCCCCGGTATAGCCCTGCCCGCCGTCTCCATGGCCGCCGTGGTGCTCGCCGACGGCCGCGTCAACAGCATTTCCACGGGTCCTTGCGCCGTGGCCTTGCCCGTCTTCTGGTCGTACTCGAACGTGTCGCCGGAAATCCGGTCAATCTGGCTGCCATCTTCGCCGTAAAGGTCGATCTGCACGTCGTGCAACTCGATAAAGTCGTTCTTCAGCTCCACTTCGCGCGACGCGTGAATCCTGTACTGCGAGTGCGCCCCAAACGCGTGAACGTACGTGTACCCGTCGGCCTCCTGCACAATGTCCTTGGCCAGCCGATGCGGAAGATCGTGCCGGTTCAGCAGGTTCTTCCACTTGGCTCTCACCAGAAACACGCCCAGCGTCATCAGCAGCAGCGCTCCCGCCACCAGCACCAGCGTCCGGATTCGCTCGATCGTGAAACGCACGCCTACAACCGGTCTCATAAATTCCTCTGCCGCATCGTGGGCAAGAATGGAACCCGACACCAAGGCGGCTCCCATGAGTTCAGTTGGGATGACAACGACCGTTTATGAGACCGGTTCTAGTTTTCCATTCCCAAACGAGCCGCCAGCCGCTGCGCCAAACTCTCGCCCAGTTCGCTCCACAGCAGCCGCGCCGTCGCCCCCGACGCCTTCTCCACCCCAGCCGTCAGTTCCACCAGTTGGCGCACATTCTCTGCAATGTGTTTCGCGCCGACTTCACTTAGGTCGACGTCCTCCTCGAGAAACGGCGCGTCCGATCCAAAGTCGATCCTTATGTGCCCATCCTGTTCGTATGTGCCCTCGTCGAACAGCGGCCCGTATCCCGTCACCCGCACCAGCCTCGGGCCCCGCGCCCATCGCGCCGTACCGCCGGTCTCCAGACCGGGGCCCCCGGCAAGCCCGCTCTTGGCTTGCTGGGGTGGAAGACCGGCTGTAGTGCGGGCGTCCTCGCCCGCACCTCCTCCTTCGGTACTGTTATCCCGAGCACTCAAATCCAGACTGTCATCCTGAGCGAGCCCAGCGCGAAGCGCGGGGCGAGTCGAAGGACCTGTGGTTGCTTCTTCTCTTCTAACCCGCGCGGACTGCAAAGCCGAAGGCCCCGTCTCCAGCTCCCACAAATTCCACCCGATCTGGAACTCGTACGCGTAGTCCTCGTGCAGCAGTTCCATCGCCTCTTCCACGGCCAACCGAGGTTCAACGCCGGGTGCTTCACCCGGTTCCAGCCCGACAATCATGCGCCCATACACGCGCTCGAACACCGGCGTCTCATTCCAGCTCACCGGCCACACCGTTGCCGAATACACCTTTGCCTCGCCCCCATGCGCGGCAAAGGCGCCCAGCACCGCAACCAGCTTGTCGGGGAGCGCCTCCAGGCGCAGGTTCGGATACCACAGGCTCAAATAAAGCGTGTCCGCCATCTCTCTCGATTTTAGACGTTTGTGGCCTTCGGTCGCCGCACAAGCGCTGGGCAAATCGAAAGGGATCGGTTGCAGGAGGGCTGCCTAGCTGGTCACAATCTCGCTGAAGTCCGCAATCGTCGAAAAATTGTGCAGAACTTCGGCGATCAGTCCAAGGTTCGCGCTGCGAACCGTCTCGTTGGGATCGAGCACCATCACCTTGTCGAAGAACTGGTCGACCGTCGGCCGCAGCGTTGCAATGAGCACCAGCGCTTCGCCATAATTCCGTTGTTCGCCGAGCTTGGCAATCTGCGGCGCAATCTCTTTCGACCGATCCCAAAGGTCAATCCCCTCGAGAGGAAGCTTGCCGGCGAGTTTGCCGACCTTCTGCTCGTCGGGACGAAAACCCTTTTCCTCAGCCTGCCGCAGGATGTTTTTGATGCGCTTACATGCAGCCGACACAGCGGCGAAATCCTCCGAGCCCCGTACCGAAGTCAGTGCTTCGGCCCGCGCGATGGTGTCGCGCACATCGTCCGCGCCCACGGCCAGCACCGCATTCACCACGTCATACGCGAATCCGCGCACGTCTTTCAAATAGAACTGCAGCCGCTCGCGGAAAAACTCGTTCACCTGCGATTTGCCGGCATCGCTAACGCTGCTGGCATTGACCACATCGCTCAGCGTCAAGGGCAGTCCCGACTCGGCAAGAATCTTCACAATCCCGTTCGCCGCCCGCCGCAGCGCAAACGGGTCTTTCGATCCCGTTGGCGCGTTGCCAATCCCGAACATCGCCACAATCGTCTGCATGCGATCGGCGAGGCCGAGTAATTGCCCTTCGACGGTCGACGGAATCGCACCCTCCGTCGAGGCCGGCGTGTACTGGTCGTAAATCGCCTGCGCAATCTTCTCGTTCAATTCCTGCGCCCGCGCGTACAGCCCGCCAATCACGCCCTGCAGCTCAGTGAACTCCTTCACCAGCTCCGTCGACAGATCGGTCTTGGCCAGCTCCACTGCCTTGAAAAGAGCCCGCTCGTCGAAGGACACGTCGGCACTCTTCACAATCGTGGCCAGCGCATTCGCCACCGCCAGGTTCTGTTCCGTCTTCCAGTAGTAGCTGCCCAGCTCCTTCTGGAACGTGACGTTCTTCAGGCTCTCCATACGCTTCGCCAGCGGCGTCTTCTGGTCCATGTCCCAGAAGAACCGCGCATCCTTGAACCGCGCCCGCAGCACGCGCGCATTCCCGTGCCGTATGATCGCCGCGCCCTCTTCGTCCGCCTGCGTGTTCAGCACCGCCAGAAAATGCGGCGCCAATTTGCCCTGCGCGTCTTCCACCGCAAAGTACTTCTGGTGGTCGCGCATCACCGTCACCAGAACCTCTTCCGGCAGCTCCAGATACTCAGCTTCAAAATCGCCCAGAATCACCGCCGGCCATTCGGTCAGGTGCACCACCGTCTCCACCAACGGCTCATCCTCGCGCCAGCGCGCGTCCGCGACCGATCGCGTCGCCGCGTCCAATGCTTTCCGAATGATCTGTCGCCGCTCCGCCACGTCCACTACAACCTTCGCCGCGCGTAGCGTATCAGCATAGCTCTTGGCCAAAGGTAAAACCACGGAGTGGTCACCATAGAGCACGCGATGTCCGCGACTCGCATTGCCGGCGGCAATCCCCGCAATCTCCAGCGGAACGACTTCGGCGTCGAGCATCGCCGCCACCCAGCGTACCGGCCGCACAAAGCGCTCCGGTTTGCCCGCGCGCCAGTACATATTCTTGGCCCAGTAAAGCCCCAGCACTTCCTTCGGCAACTCGGCAATCAGGATGTCGCTCGCAGTCCGCCTCGTGAGCTTCACCGACGCCCCCACGTACTCGCCCTTCGGCGTTTCGATCTTCTTCAGTTCGGAAACTTCCACGCCCGCTTTTTTCGCAAAGGCCTCGCCCGCCGCCGTCGGCGTGCCGTCCTTGAACGAAATCTTCCAGGACGGGCCCATGACCACTTTTTCGGTGTCGGCCTGCTTCGCCTGCACGCCCTCAACCAGCACCGCAAGCCGCCGCGGCGTGGAATACGTCGCCACCTTCGCGCCGTTGCCCGCCAGCCGCTCGCGCTTCAGCAGCCCGCTCACGCGCTTGCCCAGCTCGGCCTCGGCCCCGGCAATCATCCGCGCCGGAACCTCTTCGAGCCCGATCTCTAGTAGAAAATCCGCCATGCCTGCTCTTCTTTTCGCTACCCTGCTGACTCACTGACTTGCTGTCCTGCTTCCTGCTGCATCGCCCACGCCTTCGCCACGCCCACTACCAGCGCGCGAATCCGCCCGATCACGCCCACGCGCTCCGTCACGCTGATCGCCCCGCGCGCGTCGAGCAAATTAAAAAGGTTCGAGCACTTCAGCGCCAGCTCGTACGTCGCCAGCAGCGGAAATCTCTTCTTTTCCCCTGGACTGGCATGTTCGTCGGTCAGCACAGCATTCGCTTTTTCCAGCAGCGCCTGCGCCTCAGCCTCATACGAATTGAAGTGCTCCCAAAGCTTGGCCACATCGGCCATCTCGAAGTTGTACACCGAAAATTGCAGCTCCTCGGCCAGCCGCACGTCGCCGTAGGTCACCACCGCGCCCGTCTCTTTGTCGCGCGCCCACACAATGTCGTAAATCGAGTCGACGTCTTGCAAAAACGCCGCAATGCGCTCCATGCCGTACGTCAGCTCGGCGCAGATCGGGTCCAGATCCATCCCGCCGCACTGCTGGAAGTAGGTGAACTGCGTAATCTCCAGCCCATCCAGCATCACCTGCCAGCCCACGCCCCACGCGCCTCCCGCCGGCCACTCCCAGTTATCCTCTTCGAACTTCAGGTCGTGGTGCTTCAGGTCGATGCCCATGGCTTCGAGCGATTCGAGATACAGCTCCTGCACATTCACTGGTGGCGGCTTCAGGATCA
>CAZANC010000215.1:0-6241 GCA_964486495.1 uncultured Occallatibacter sp. | reverse complement strand
GGTTCCCGCAGGAACCTACACCGGCGTCACGTTCGTTCTGGGCACCGGAACAGTGGGCTACCTGAACACCACCGGTGGAGGCGCGCCGACTATTGCAACAGCCCCGGCTGCCTTCTCAACGTCCACAGTCACTTTCAATCTGCCGAAATCTCTGACCATCGGGACCAATACCCCGCCGGTGGGTCTGCGCATGGATTTCGATCTGGGCCAGTCGATTCCCGTGGATTCGAACGGGAATATTGAATTGAACTCGAGCGGCGACGTCACGGTGAATCCGACGATTGACGTCTCTACCGTTACCCGCACCGACACATTTGCGCACATCGACCTGCTTTACGGATCGGTCGTGACTGTGCCGACGAGCACCACGGAACCCAGTTCGTTCACAATTCAGGGCCCACACGGCGAGCAGTTCACCATCAACACCAGCTCGACGACCGAGTGGGATGGCGGCGCCAGCCTGAGCTCGTTGAATACCAACAGCGTCGTGGAGGTCGCCGGCTCTCTGGATCCAGCCGATCAAACTCTGGACGCCGATGAAGTGGCGCTCGTTACCGACAGCAAATTCTACGCAAGAGGATTGGTCACGTACGTGACACCGGCGTCGGGCCCGGCCACCAACCTTGACTTCTATGTGCGCGCGGTCGAGCCGTCTTCGCTGGCTGATGTTCCGCTGGGCGGCATTGCTCAGGTGGATATCACCGGGAACGAGAAGTACGGCATCTACTGGATGCACAATGCATTCACGCAGCTCCTCTTTAACTCGTCTGCCTTGACGCCTGGCCAGGAGATCGCAGTCGGCGGCACGCAGGCCGAAGCAACACCGGCAACCGGCACGGCAATCACGGTCAATCGCATCCATCTGGAGAACTGGGGCTATATGGGCACGGTTGTGACTGGCAGCCAGAGCTCAGCGCAGGGGCTGTTCCAGATGAAGATCAACGGTTTTGCGGGCCAGGTTGTCCCGTCAACCGTGACGGTGTACCTTGGGCCGTTCTGCGACTTCCGCTATGGCTTCGGGGCGTTCAACGACCTGAGCAACGGCACAAAGGTTCGCGTGGTGGGATTGTTGCTGAAGAACTCCACCAATGGCAACCTGGTGCTGCTGGCTCGCCACATTGACGGTTTGAGCTTTACCGACACGACGACGGCAGCCTGGCAGTAAGCCAGACGCAAGAGCAACCAACCGCCGGAGCTGGCCATGTGCCAGCTCCGGCGCTTTCTTTTTGTGCGGCCAATTCCTCAGAGCAAGTCGGCAATCGGCGGGAAAGTGAGCAGCAAACCCAGGAAGAGCAGGATAAATGCTGCGGCGGTCACGCGCCCTATTTCGACGTTTCGCGACGACCAGCGCCAGTGCAGCAACGCCCACACGGCGAGCCAAACGACGATCGCACACGTCGTCACTCCGGAGAGCGGTCCGGTCGGCTTGTAGAAGTTCATCAGGCTCTTGATGGATGGGGCTTTTTCGGCGAGGATGGCGAAGACCGCAACCAGGAACGAACCAATGCCGGCCGTGAGCACGGCCGCCGCGCCGGCGCCGTTAGAGTTCAGTTTCGCTTGCGCGGTAGAAGATGCGCTTTGATTGCTCATTTCTGTTCTCCATGGAGAAGGGGTATGGCCGCTCCGCCATTCACCGGCGCGTTCTTATTGAGCATGGCGCCGAAGAAGCCGGCGATGCCGGCAGCGAGAAGCGAGACCCAGACGAATCCCAGAACTGCGGTGCGAAGCTCGGGGTGGATTCTGAGGCTGCGGCGATACTGAGAAAAGACCACCGCCGCCATGGTGATGGAGATGGGCACGAGCCAGGCAACGTGCTCTTTCCACTCCATGCCGATGGAGTGCCACGCGACAGTCGAGGGGTTCGACATCAGCAGGCGCTGCGGAAATGCAGCCAGGCTTGCCGTTCCCGGCGGCGGCACGGCGCGATACCACGGATAAATGATGTATGCGCCGGTGAGCACGGTGATCCATGCAATTACGGCCATCGCGGCCAGGTAGATCCGCAGGAACCTCTCATCTTCAAGCTTGATCTCCGGCCCGAGTGGCGACCTGTACCGGCGGTAAAGCTCAACGAGCGCGCCGGAACAGGCCATCAGATACAGCGCACCGAATCCCATGCCGTGGATCATCGTCCAAAGGCCGCGTACAGTGATTTCCATTCGCGATTTCCTTTCCGCGCGGGGTGCTCAAGGCCTCGAATGAGAGATCCGGGATCGGTCCGCGCCCGTCAGAGCCCGTTCCTGTTTGGCGGGGTAGGGAAGACCAGATTGTCCGCAGCCGTTTTCTTTTCGTCCGGCGAGCCGCTCTTTGCGTCCTTGCCCCAGGTCCAGTACATCCCAACGTAAGCGTAATTCTCGGTCTGCCCGGCGACCGAGTGGCCGTAGCAAAAGAGAAACTGCTCGTTGGTGTTGTGCTTGAAGTGATAGTAGCCGCCCACATCGATCATGGCGGAGGATTGCGTTTGCGCCGCTGCGGATCCCTCGGCGCCATGCGCAAAAACCTCGGCGCCAAGCTCCCATTGCTCGCTCAGCTCGCGCTTGATCAACCAGCCGGTGTAGGGAAAGTTGCGGTAGCCGGTCTGCGGAACCACCTGATAGCCGCCGCCCCCGTCGAAAAGCCATTTGCCGGAGTTTTTTTGCAGCCAGATGGGCAGCTTGTACCAGACTTTTCCCACGCCAAGGCCCTTGTCTGAATTTCCGGTGGGCATTTCGAACATGGTGAAGCTGCCGATCTGAGGAAAGTGCTTGCTCTCTTTGATGAAGGCAATCTTGGCGCCGAGCTCCATATCGTTAAGGCCGAATTCCGCAGGGCCGGCGCCGCCGGGAAGATAGACGGGGTTGTTCGACGGAGCCGCAACGCCCCAGGGCAGAATCGCATGCAACTGCACGCGTGGTAGAGCGCCCCAGTTGAACTCGAAGGCCGGCCCGGTGGAGTCGATCTCGGCTGTGGTGCCGTCGACGCCGCCGAAGATATAAAACTCGTAATGATGCAGGTCAACGGGAACGGGATCGTCGGTTTGATACGGCGGCCCTTGCGCGCCGGCTCGCGCAGCGGCGAGCGCGCACAATAGGCACAGGGTCAGGATTTTTGGGGCACCGGGGAAATTCATCGACAATCCATGAAAGAGCCCGCAAATGGCCTTACAGAGAGTCGATGTTAGTGCTTGAGGGCCGCTCCGGTCTATGCGGTCCCGTGGAATTCATCGCGCGTTCATGTTGCGCTTGCTGAAATCCGGAACTTAGCGGCGGTGATTTCCACCGCCGCCGGAGTGGCTCATTTTGGGCGCGCTCATGTGTCCGCCTCCGAAGCTCTGGTGTCCGCCTCCAAAGCTCTTCGGTGCCTTATAGGAGTACGACGGCGCGCGCTGGCTAGCGAAGGACCTGGGCTGCCCACCACCGAAAAGATGGAATCCGCCCGAGCGCTCGTTGCGCGCCATCGTATTTCCATAGTTCTCATAGGAGCGGTTTGAAAATCCGCGCGACCCGCGTGAATTGTCCGGCTGCGGTGCTGCGCGATACGAACCGGATGGGTTCGAGTAGCTGAAGCCGGGGCGAGTGGCATAGGCCTGCGGCGCGGAATAGCTGTTCCGGGAGTAGCCGTTCCCAGGATAGGTATTTGTTGCTTGTCCCGTGTAGCCATACCGGTAGCCGGAATTGCTATAGGTCTGCGGCCTGCTGGAATAGCCGGGATTCGTGTACGCCGGTGCGCGGTTCGGGTAGGTCTGCGGACGATAGCCGTAGTTCTGCTGCGGCGCCGAACGCGAGTAGTCCTGCGCGGGACGGTCATACGTCTGCGAGGGGAGTGCGGGGCGGGTGTATCCGTTGCCCGGTTGCTGTGACCCGCGGTTGGAATAGCCGCGGTTGGAGTAATCGAGCCGCCCCGGCTCGGGGAATCCCTGTGCTGGCCGTACGTAGGATTGGGCGGGCGACTGAGCGCCGCCGCGCCCGCCAGGATTATTCGATCCTCCACCGCGTTGGTAGTTGCCGCCCTGGTTGTAGCCTGGCCGTTGGTCATAAGACCGGTTCTGGCTGTCGCGCGACCAATTCTGGCCGCCACGTGTGCTGCCGTTTCCGCCGCGGCCATAATAGGCGCGAGGTCCACCCCGCGGCAGGCCCCAATCGGCCACTTGATTGCTGTGCGTGTTGTAGCCGGAGTGGTTGAACATCAATCCCTGCCCCAGCCAGTCGCAACCCCATGCAAGCCAGCCGAACGGCATGCGATCGAAGGCTCCCAAAGCGAAGCTGAGCCCGTACTGAATGGGAGCGCCGCCGACGAAGTCGCCGAGCGCGCCGAAGAACGAGAAGCCAGGATACGGCGCGATTGGCTCCCCATAAACGTCCCACGGGTTGTAGGTGGGCACGTACACAACTTGCGGATTTGTGGGCGCCAACTCAACGTAGCCCTGGTCGTTACTCACTTCTTCCTGCGGCGTGGATTGCAGATTGCCGGCTTGCTCGGCACGGTCGCGCAGCACTTGCACTGTCTGCATCACGTCCTGCGGCTGGTTGTAGTACGCATTCCCAAGGTTCGAGGTCCATTCCAGATCATGGTTCATCATGTCCAGCACGTCAGGGAATGCCGTGAGCGCCTTGATGCTCGGGTCCCAATTGGTCTGCGTGTTTGCGCCGGCGGCGATCTGATCGGGCGAGCTATATCCTTGCGCGCGCATTTGCTGCACCCACTGGTCGGCGACTGCAACCTGCGCAGGATAAGTTGAGGCGGCAAGAATCTGCGCCAATAGCGAGTCAGGATAGAGCGCGATTGGAGCCAGAAGCTGCTCCAGATCCTCGGCGCTGAGCGCCTGAGCCGGCGCTGGCGCCTGGTTCGGATCCTGCGGAGGGTACGGCGGCGCCTGTGTGCTCTCGAGCTGCTGATCTGAGTACGGCTGCGGTGCGTACGGTTGCTGTGGGTAAGGCTGTTGTGGCGCGGAATATTGCGGCGCGTATTGGGGCTGCTGATCTTGCGGGGCCTGCGGTTGCGCATACTGCGGCTGCGTGTAGCCGTTTTGAGGTGCGGGCTGTGCGTACTGCGGCGCGTATTGGCCGCTCGGGTATGGGCTGCCGGGATTGTCGTTCGGCGCTCCCGGATACGGCTGCTGGGCATTCGCACGAGCCGCCGAGGTGATCGCGAGCACCGCAAGCAACGAGCAGGGAATCAACCCCAAAGCGCTCGTTCTCCGTCGCGCGAACGGCACGTGGGAAAACGATTGGCTAGGTGATTGGCTCATTTGCAGGGCAGGCCGCGCTAAGGGCGAAACTCGCAGAATCGTTCGGGGATTCATGGTCCCTCACAGTCAGCTCCGGGCCTGGGCAATTGCCGACCTCCAGTCCATTCAAAACAAATGGAGCCGAAGCAAACGGAGTTCCGGCAGCCCGGGGAGAGGGCTAACTCATGAGACCCCAAATGAGGGGATTAGTTTTGCCTTTGGAGAGAATAGTTTTTGGCCTGCCGCGGCTGGGCGCGAGGCCGCAATCCGCCGCCCAAGCGCCGGGTCGCCTAGCCGGCTAATTCCTTCTTGACCAACTCGCTCACCAGACTCCCATCGGCGCGCAGTCCCGCCGCCTGCAGCTTGCCCTGGACGGCTTTCATCGCCGGGCCCATCTCCTTTACTGTCGGCTTATGTCCCAGCGTTGCGGCCAGTTCGCCGATCGCTTCCGCCACCAGCTTCGCCAGCCCGGCTTCGTCCAGCGCTTTGGGCAGGAACTCCTCGATCACTACGATTTCGGCCTGCTCCTTGGCCACCAGATCGGGCCGGTTACCCTTGGCGAACTGCTCGATCGAGTCGCGGCGCTGCTTGATCATCGTGGCCAGCGCCTGCTCGCTCTCGGCCACGGTGAGCGGCGCGCGCTTGTCAATGGCTCGGTTTTTGAGGGCGTTCTTGATCAGCCGCAGCGTGCCTGTGCGCACTGCGTCGTGCGCCTTCATTGCGGTCACAATCTGTTGACTTACAAGGGCTTCGAGTTCGCCTGCGTCGGTCATATCCTTCGCTCCTGACTTACTCCTGCAACCTTCTGCCGCCCATTTCCCGTGGAGAACAGACCCCAACAATGGACCCGGCCAAACAAGAATTGTACAGATTCCGGGAACTTTAGGGCCAAATAGGGACCATTTTGCCCAAATTCCGGCCCAGGCTGATTTTTTTCACAATAACTGACCACAAAAACCACAAAATTGTGTATTATGTGATTGTCTCGGTTTCGCCTCAAATCCAGTCCAAAACGAGGAAAATCATGATTCGCAA
>CAZANC010000214.1:0-6269 GCA_964486495.1 uncultured Occallatibacter sp. | reverse complement strand
TCCGCCCCATCTTGGCCCCGAACAGCCTAAGCAACAACGCACGCCATGAATGAAGCGGGCGCGGGGATGGTCGATACAGGAGCAACCAGCAGATGTTCCACAGCTGGCGCGCCAGTCTGTCCTGGAACGAGAAAGCCGGGCGGAGGTATGGGTCCTCTGCCGTCTTTGCTGAGATGTGATCCGCAGCGTTGTAGTGAATTTCCCTGGTCATTCGGTCATCACTCTATCGAGTCAGGTTTCTTCAAAGTCAGAAACCACCACCGATCTCCGCGGATCAGCCTTCGCGCTCCGCGATCAATCGCGACGATAGATTACAGAATTGGTTCCGGCGATGTGCCACAGCGGCTGCGTCTTTGCCAGCTCTGTCAGATACTGGCCCACGCCTTCCAAATACCACGAGTAGTCATCCCACAAGATCACGCCTCGCGGCGAGAGCACCTTGAAGGCGTTCTCCGTGTCCGCCTTGATGCATTCGTACGAGTGCCCGCCGTCGATGAAGCAAAAATCCGCGCTGTCCATGTAATCGCGCACATCCATCTTCAGCGAGTCGGCGAGAATCAAATGGATGCGGCTTTCAACAGGATGCCCCAAAAACGCCGCGCCTTTGTAACCCCGAGAAAACTCCACACAGGCTTGGTCGCCTTTCGTAAGCCCCTCGGCAATGGTGCCCTCCACTTCGTCGGGCAGGTCGAACGTATAGATTTCCGCCTCCGGCGCGTTCAATGCCATGGTCAAACTGCTCACGCCTCTGAAGGTGCCCACTTCCATGATCTTCCGCGGTTGAATGGCGCTCACCACGGTGGCCAGCAAGGCATAGAGCTCCACGTACCCAAGGCCCCCCTCGACAATCACGTCCAACGGCGGAATTACAAGCTCCTTTGTCTCGTTGCATCCAAGAAACTTGCTCAATTCCACAATCTTCACTGACGGCAGCTCATCGCGCATCTCGAACGCCTGTTGGCGAATTGACCGGCCGAGCCGGACCAGCTGCGAACGGTGCTTTTTCACGGTGAGGCCGAGCGCGGCCAATGTTACCGCATCGCGGAATGCCGGCAGCACGTGCCGCCGGTCTACCTCATAATTTCGTACCATCTGCGGAAGCGCTTTTTTCAAGTCAGACTCCCTCTTACTGGAACTCTGTGCTGACGGGCCCTCGTTGAAGCACAACGAATCTCGGCACCGGGCTCTCGTTGATCCTTAAAACAATACAACGCGACACAATCGGCGGCAAAATCGGAAATTCTCCCCGGAATGTCTCTCAATGTCTTCCCTTCATAAACTTCGCAACCGCATCAATTTTCAACAAGATTCCCTTTCTTTCTAAACGCGCAATGCGAGCCGGGTCCCGTATTGCTATGTACTTCTCAAAGAACTCCTTGACCTCGCTATCGGAGCAATTCCTGGCCACTTGCGCAAGTCGATACATCAAATAGAAGGTTCTCCTAATATACTCTGCTTGCCGTTTCCGATGCTTATCAGCAAAGTAGGCCGCATCCAGCATATCGTAGTGAAGGATATTACCAAGCGCTATGCTTCGGGGTTCTCTCACATCACGCATCCAGCGATGTGTTGCGAACTTGAAGTTCGAGATTGTCGTTAGTCGAATGAAAGATTTATAAGTACTGTAACTTAAGAAATAGCCGACTGGAATGGCGCGATGGCTTCTGGGGTCGCGCATCAACCGAGGCAGTGCTCCAGCAAACCGAACCTGATAAAACACGTAGTCATACCACGCGGCAAGCGCCGGTGCTTTCAAGATCCGAGTGAAGAACGCACGCGAGTATCGCCAAATGGATTCGGTCATTGGAAAGCGATTCATGAAATAAACGCAATCCGAAAACGGATTCTTGGATTCCGCGGATGTAGGCACACAGTCAAGATTCCGCAAAAGCAATTGGTCAACCTTGTCAGGTGCACGACTTAATTGCTTCACAATTTGATCTTGATTTATTGGACTATTGCGGTCCATTAAAATCAACTCATCGGGATCAAGACTTATCAACCAATCAATACCCTCGATTGCGGCGCTTTTTGCTGCATAATATGTGTTAATGTGTTTGCGAATGTCCATATCCGTCTCCCACGCGGGAAGGATTTCAGTGATCCACTGCGGCGGATCTTCTAGTTCGTCAGGAGTGATGGAGTTTCGAGCTACAACCGAAGGATATGTAGAAATCAACAAATCCGAGTGATCCGATCCTCCGTCCCAGTAAATATAGATGCGCGAACAGCCAACAGCAATGTGATAGTCAATTGCAGATGGCAATAACCGTGATTCATTTTTTACTGTGTACGAAATCGCGAATCGAACCTTTGACATATCGCACCTTAATGCCGCGAAAAAGCATGGAAGCCATCGAGAAGTGTATCGGCCCATCGAGCCGGTGAAAACTGCTTTGACAGCAAATAACTTGCGCGGGACATGGCGTCGAGTCGCTCTTCGCTCAGATTGCCGACATGAGACATAAGAGCCGCGAGCCCATTCACGTCCCCGCCGTCGAAGATAAATCCGTTGTAGTTATCCTGGACGAGGTGGACGGCTGCGCCGGCTTTTTCAGATGCGAGAATTACCAACCCTGCCGTGGTTGCTTCGTTGATTACGAGGCCCCAGGGTTCAAGGGTGCTTGGGAGGACCAGACATCCCGATGAGGCTAATAAGTCGCGCAGGCGATCCGGCTGGACAAACCCCTCGATGCGAATTCCGGGTTGGCCTTCGAGACGAGATCCCAGGGGGCCAGCACCGCAACAGACCAGAGGCCAGGGGTCGGTCGAGCTCTCGCGGTATAACTGGTAGGCCTTGACAAGTTGATCCACACCTTTGTCCGAGACGAACCGCCCAAGAAACAAAAATGAGTGCGGGAGGGCGCGTCCATTAGCCAGACGCGACTCGTGCACGGTTTCGATCGCTGCCCGATCGCAGGACAACGATCCCCGAAGAATTGCGCGCTGCCCGAAGCCCAACCTCCTTGCAAAAACCGCCTGCCGCTCGCCTGGAACCCATGCTGCATCTGCAATAGGCCGAATATACCAAGGCGCGATGAGTGTACCCAGCCTTTGCTTCGCCGTCGCATTCCAGCAGTTATCCATGGCCATAACGCGAAAGCACCGCTTGGCCAATTCCTTCGTGACCCGCCGATACCCGGGCACGTGCCAACCGCAGAAGACCAGTATCTCCGGATCAAACGCGCGCAGCCGGGTCCTTAGAGGAGTGACGTCGACCCTCGATTGCCACACTAGGCGATCGGGTATCCATGCAAACTGATTGTCATCGAAGGGAGCCTCCTGCACAGATGCCTGATGACTTACGAATAGTTCCACGCCTTCGCGGCTGGCAAGCTCCTTGAGACACGCGTTGAGGTATCCCGACAGGCCAGTCCAAAGAACGGCGGCTCTCATGCTGCATCCCTCTTTCCGGCCGGATCTTTCAGCCACGATCCTATGCGGAGAAGCAGGCTTTCCACTTTATAGATTAGCCGAAATACGTCATCGGTTACACGCCAGTCCCGCCCGCGAATCCGCCTGAAAATGCGCTTGCAGTCTTCTCGATAGGCATCTAATAACCTGCCGGTTCCCGAAATGGATGCGCCGTGAATTCGGAAGGCAGCAAGGTCTGCGTCGATATAGCCGACGGTCGCTCCCATCTGTGCCATGGACACGAATAACTCGCCATCCCAGCTGGTGCGATTCTCAGTATTGAAACCAGGCGACAGCAGGAATGCCTCGCGACGGAAGAACGTGGATTGCTGGAGCCAACGCGTCCCTCCATAGAGATAACGCCGAACCGTGAAATCTCTGGCCTTCACCTGGCGCAGATGCCGGCCGTGGGCGTCCACAACATACCCGTTTCCCAAGACCATATCGCAACGCGGATGCGACTGGAAAAACTCCGCAACCCGGTGCAGAGCGCCGGGCAGCAGAAAATCATCGGCATTTAGAAATCCGAAAACCTCACCGCTTGCTAGGCCAAACCCCTTATTTAGACCATCCGCGGCGCCCCGGTCAGGTTCAAAGATAACATGAGATATCTGCTCTCCATAACTCCGAAATAATTCGCGACTACCGTCCGTCGAGCCAGGATCGACAACAATGAACTCCAAATCGGGATAGCCTTGTTGTAAAATTGAATCGATCGCATCCTGCAGAAAAGCCCTCTGGTTATAGGACAATGTAACAATACTGATTCTCATGCGGTTTTCCGCCGCTTATTCTGGTTTATTTGTTTCGGGAAAGTAGGGAGATCGGTCTTAGGCCTCATGACTTGACCAGAGCGAAGCAAAACTTTAGCGGCTTGATGCCGATACAGGAGATTACGAGTCATGCCAACCTCGCTCAAGCGGTTTCTTAAGACGCGCAGCAAAAACCTTCTAAGGGACGCCTTCGAGATCGGCCAACGATTTCGTATCGATATTCTCCCGCGCCACTTCTATTCGGAGATCCCCGATATCCGCACCTTGCGCAGGAGTACATCTTGGCGGAAGCCGCGCAGTTTCCACGGCGTTTTGGGTGACATCGATTCACAGGTGGCATGGATCGACGAATGTACGAAGGGCTACCGCGATGCTTTGAAGCAGTTCACAATCCACAAATCCGCCGTTGGAATGAACGGCAGCGACGAGGGGTATGGCGAAGTCGAGGCAGACTTCCTGTATTGCTTTGTTCGCGCGCGCCGGCCAAAGCAGATCGTTCAGATCGGTTGCGGCGTTTCCACCGCTGTCTGCCTTTTGGCCGCGCAGGATGAAGGCTATTCGCCGCGCATCGTCTGCATTGAGCCCTACCCAACCGCTTTTCTCCAACGCGAAAGCAAAACGGGCCGGATCGATCTCCTCCCTCAAAAGGTCCAGGATGCTGGCGCCGAATGCGTTCAGGAGCTGGCCGCCGGAGATCTTTTCTTTGTCGACTCCAGCCACACCCTTGCCCCCGCCGGCGAACTGAACCTCATTATCCTGGAAATGTTGCCCCGTCTTGCGCCAGGCGTCTACGCCCACTTTCACGACATTTACTTTCCCTACGATTACTCTCCCGACTTGCTGTCGACGGCCCTGTTTTTCTCCCATGAATCCGCGCTGCTCTACGCTTTTCTCTTGATGAACCGCAGTTTTGAGATCGCCGGCTCATTGTCCATGCTTCACCATCAGCGTCCCGCCGACCTGCGAAGAATCTTCCCGGATATTCACCCTGCAGTCTTCGAAGATGGCCTCACCATGCAGAGCGGGCAATTTCCCAGCTCCATCTTCCTCAGGCGTCTCGCAGAGTAAGCCGCTTCTCCTGAACAATTCCATCGCTCGGCTGGCCACTGGCGCATGCGATCTCCAGCAACGACATTCGCGAATATGGCTTCCGGCGCTTGTGTGGTGGGAAGAACGAATCCGGTGGCTTCTCAAATCTCACGGCCGAGGATCTCAACTTTCTTGGCTGTTGCCAGACGGGTTGCAACAAAAGACCAATCTCTCACAAACAGAGAGTTCGATGATTTGAAATGAATTGGATCTCGATGCAAGGTGCGGCAAAACGGATCATAGTACGCTCTCTCAAATTGATTTCTACTTAGAATGCTGGCGCTCTCTGGCGTGACCGTCTCCAGTTCGACTACTTTAAGGCATGGATTTGCGAGAAGCGCTTTCGCTCCCTGAAGGACACCTTCCTCAACTCCTTCGACATCGACCTTCATCATGATCGGCTCGGAGTTGGCGATAACGGCGTCGAGCCGCTCCAGGCGGACCACCCGTACATTCCTGTCATTGGCAGTCGCAATTCTGTTCACGGAGTCGCAACCGACAGTGAACGCAACTTCGCCTTGCGCCGCTCCCAAGGCGCATTCATGGACCTGTACATACGTGTCCAGCCTGTTGACCGCGATGTTTCTCCTGAGGCGCTGCACGGTGCCGGGGTCTGGCTCAAACGCCCACGTTTTTGCCCGGCAAACGCCAGAAGCGAGCACGGTGTAAGTGCCCACATTGGATCCAATGTCCAGAAACAAATCGCCTTCCCGAAGAAAGTGAAGAGCAAGCATCATGTCCACGAATTCATGCAGACCAACATAGATGTTCCCGGTTGCCCCAGTCATGCCGTGCCGGACTGCCAGTCGCTGTCCTCCAATCCAGCGGACAATGATCTCGTCTTGAAACCGACTGCGTAATTGCCACAAGGCGAAACGCACCCACGCTCGTAGCGGCGCATCGCAAGTAAGGGGGTGAGTTGTAAAACAGCGCTGCAAGTTCGCAAATTCGCTGACTGCCTTCATCGTAGATGTCGACTTTCTGATTGACCTG
>CAZANC010000213.1:0-6305 GCA_964486495.1 uncultured Occallatibacter sp. | reverse complement strand
TGGCGCGCAGAATCATCTGCCGGATGCCAACGGTGGTGAGAGCCAGAAAAATGACGCCGGAGAGAAACACCGCCCCCAGCGCAGTTTGCCAGGGGATGTGCATCTTGATGCAGACCGTGTAGGCGAAATAAGCGTTCAGGCCCATGCCCGGGGCTAGCGCAATGGGATAGCGTGCAACGATGCCCATCAGGATGGAGGCGAACGCAGCCGACAGGCAGGTGGCTGCTGTCACCGCGGGCAACGGCACGCCTGCATCGTGCAGTACCGCCGGGTTCACTAGCACGATGTAGGCCATGGTCAGGAACGTCGTGACGCCGGCCAGAATCTCCGTGCGCCAGTTGGTCCCGAGACGGGCAAATTCAAAATAGTTTTCGAGTCGCTTGCGCATAGGCGAGTTCTTGCTAGAAAAACACAGTGCGGCGCGAATACAAAGTAAATTGTGCGCGCGAGCCTGTCAGCCGCAGGTGGATGAAGAGAATTCCCAAAGCGCAGTTGCGACTCGGCCTTCTTACGGTTGCGGCGGAGCTGGTGTTGTTGCCGCGGGTGTCAGGTAGCCGCTGTCTTGCATCCAATCGGCCATCCGCTGCGGCCAGGTGTTGACGGTCACCAGCTTGGAGCGGTCACCCATATTGAACGCGTGCTTACCCTGGGCCAGAAAAATCGCCTCAACGGGAACGCCTGCCGCATGCAGTTTCTCGTAGAGTTCAAGCGTGACTTTATCGCAGCCGTACTGGTCGTCATCGGCCACCAGCAGGAAAGCCGGCGGAGCATTCGCAGAAATGGAGTCGGGCACGCCGCCGCCGGGATAGACCAGCATCTGAAAGTCGGGCCTGCCGTTCAGCCGGTCGATGGGGTCCGGCGCGGAAGGGTCTCCGTCTCCTGGTGCGTAGGCGATCATGGAGGCCACTTCGCCGCCGGCGGAAAAACCGAGAACGCCCACGCGGTGCGGGTCGATGTTCCATTCTTTGGCGCGGCTGCGCACCAGCCGCATGGCGCGGTACGCATCCTGGCGCACATTCTCTTTGGTGTAGGGTGAGTTTGGCTCGCCGGGCAAACGATATTTCAGCGCAAACGCCGTTACGCCGATGCTGTTCAAAAACTGCGCGGCCTGCACTCCCTCGGCATTGAAGACCAGCTCGCGAAAGCCTCCGCCGGGCGCGATCACAACTGCCGTTCCGTTGGCCTTGTCTTTGGGCGGCAGGAAGACGGTGATCGAAGGATCGTTTACGTTTCGCACCCAGTAATCTTGTGCCTGCTCCGGGATGTCCTTGCGGCTTTCGAACCCCGGCGCGCCGTTTTCCCAGAGATGAATCACTTGCGGAGCCGTTTGGGCACCCGCCGCGGCACACAGCAACGCAATTCCGAGGGTTGCAAAGAGGAGCTTCATAGTAGTGACATTCCTTTTCCGCCGGTTGGGGCCGGGGCGAGATTCATGAAAGCAGCTTGGCCGCTTCCTTGGCAAAATAAGTCACGATGAAGTCGGCTCCGGCGCGGCGAATGCCGATGAGAGACTCCATCATGGCGCGATCCCGATCCAGCCAGCCTTTCTCAAACGCGGCCTTAAGCATCGAATACTCGCCCGAAACCTGGTAAGCGCCGATGGGCACATCAACGCGCTCGCGCGCCGCGCGCACCACGTCGAGGTAAGGCATGGCGGGCTTCATCAGGATCATGTCCGCGCCCTCTTCGATGTCGAGATCGATCTCGCGTAGCGCCTCGCGCAGGTTGGCGCCGTCCATCTGGTAGGTCTTGCGGTCGCCGAACTGCGGCGCGGAATCCGCGGCCTCGCGAAAGGGTCCGTAAAAGGCGGAAGCGAATTTCGAAGCGTAGCTGAGGATGGGCGTTTGTGCGTAACCCTCGGCGTCGAGCGCGCTGCGAATGGCTGCTACGCGGCCGTCCATCATGTCGCTGGGAGCCACAACGTCAGCGCCTGCCTTGGCCTGGCTCACAGCGGTGCGCGCCAGCAACTCTAGCGTGGGATCGTTGTCTACTTCGAAGCTCGCATTGGGGCCATCGCCCGACTTGACCACCACGCCGCAGTGGCCGTGGCTGGTGTACTCGCACAGGCAAACGTCGCCGATCAACACGAGCTTTTTTGCCGCTTCCGACCGCCTCAGCGCGCGCAGCGCCTGCTGCACGATGCCGTTATCGTCCCAGGCGCCGGTGCCCTGTTCGTCTTTTGTCTCGGGCAAACCGAAAAGGAGCAGTCCACCCAGTCCGAGGCGCGCGGCCTCCTCTGCCTCGCGGACCGCTTCGTCCACCGACAGATTGAAGACGCCGGGCATGGACCCTACGGGCGATCGCACGCCCTTGCCGGGACAGACAAACAGCGGATAGATCAGGTCGCCGGGATCGAGGACGGTCTCACGCACCAGCGCGCGCAACGGCTCGCTGCGCCGCATCCGCCGCATCCGATTGGCTGGGAAGGCCATGAAGTGATTGTAAGACAGCTGTCTTCACAACTCGTCGTAGAGCATCCAGTTTCGCGCCCCCATCAGGATGATCAGGGTGGCGATTCCGAGTGCCGTGCCAAGGGGAATGCGAATGAGGCTGAGGATGGCGGCGATGATGGCGACGATCCGTCCCCACTGCGTGCGTTCCAAAAGTCCCCAACCGGCGATGGCTGCCAGAACCGCCCGGCCCACCATGAACAACCAGGCGAAGCGCAGAAGCCCTGAGAAGAACCACGTCTGCGGTACGTGGCTGTGCGCGAAGGGACCGAAGCCCGACAGGAAAGCGTGCGCGAAAGCCAGTCCGACAATGCCGAAGATCAGAGTGATTCCGGCGTAAACCAGCCACAGGATTCCGAGCACTCTGACCTTGCTGGCGTAGCCTGCCAAAGCAAACTGGAAGCCGGGCACTGGAGGCACCGGCGGCGCTACTGGCCGGTTGCATTGCGGGCAAACAACCTGCCCCTTTACCAACGATCGGCCACAACCACTGCAAAACATGTTGCCTCCTCGCTCCCGAATGACAAATACGCAGCCCTGACTTGGAATGTTCCAGCCGGCTGAATCATCTCCGCCGGCCAGCAACGGGCTGCGTTACTTGCTTCCTGCACCCAGCTTCACCCAGTGCTCCTGATGACGATTGTCCTGGAGGAGATAGCCGGTGACATGCCCACTCAAATCGTATTCAAAGGTCAATTGGACGTTATGCGCGCCGGTCGGATCAACGGGGCGGAAGAAGCTGTCGGCCGACTCCGCCTCCAGCCCGACGACATCGCCGCCGGGACCCTTTTCAAAAAGCTGGTCGCCCTGGCGGAAGATGGTTTGAATCTCGTGCCCGTTGGATTCCCGGTAATCGCCGGCGAAGTTGTCAAGCTGCACCGCGGAAAGGTTGACGGTGGGTGGGCGCAGTGGGATCACGATGCGTTCGGCCAGGACTTCAGGCGCCTGGGGAAGGTGGTGGGCCAGCAGCCAGCGAGGCAGATCGGGCTCATCGTAGGCGCGGGTCCAGCAATCGTGCTTGAGCCCCTGGTAAATCCAAAGGCGAATGTCCCCTCCGGCGGATTTGAAGGCGTCGTACATCAGCTCGCTTTGTCGCGGCACCACTGTGGCGTCGAGACTGCCGTGGAAGAGCCATACGGGTGTGCGGCCCACGGCGCGAGCGTATTCGGCTGGCAGGATGGAAACCTCCTGCCAGCGGTCCGGTTCGTAGCTCCAGAAGACGCCGCCCGCGGCAATTGAGATCGCGGCCCAGCGATGGGGATGAAGACGCGCCAGTTCCCAGGCGCCGTACCCGCCCATCGAAAGCCCGGTGAGATAAGTGCGTGAAGGATCGCCGTGAAACTCGGAGGCCTCTTGATCGAGCGCGGCCATTGCCATATCGAGCATTGCCGGGTCGGTCCAATGCGCCGTGTCCGGGCACTGCGGCATCACGATCACGAATGGCCAGCGGTCGGGGTGGTTGCGTACCGCTTCGGCAATCCCGATCTGGGTCTGCCACATGCCTTCGGAGCCGCGTTCGCCCCGGCCGTGCAAGAAGAGGATGATGGGCCAGTGTTTGCCGTCGTCGCGCCGCCACTCCTCAGGCAGGTAGACCTGGAAGCGGTATGTCGTCCCGTTGAGCACGATGCGCCGATTCAGGAATCCCGTATCCTGCGGCGGCTGCGGATTGGCGGGATGAGGCTTGGCTGCGCTTACATCGGCTGCTTGTGCAGCTGCAATCGCAGGCCAGGTTGCGCAGGCCAGCCCCAGGCAGGCCGCGCATATGCGAAGTAAACGGGACATCGTGTCCTTCATCATAGTGATTCCCGGCGGGATCGTCGGAAGTTTTTGATTTCACCCGCAAGCCGCGAAAAGTCAGCCGTTTGAATGCCGGTTCAGCCGTCAAGAGTTCCCCGATTCATCCCCCTTCGCTGCCCTTGATGGCTTCGCCGATCCTTGCGATTTTCTTACAAATTGCGTGCAACAATCGAACCTGCGATGCTGACTGAAGTCATGACGAAACTGGAAGCCGGAGAGACGCTGGACCACTACCGTCTGGACGCGGAGGTTGCGCGCAGCGGAATGTCCACGCTCTACCGGGCTACCGATCTCCGCACCGGCCGCCGGGTCGCTGTAAAGGTTCCGCATCCGGAGATGGAAGCTGACCCTGTTCTTCTTGAGCGCTTCCGGCGCGAGGAGGAGATCGGCCAGGAAATTGACCATCCCGGAGTGGTGAAGACCTTCGACGGCGAGGAGCGCAGCCGCCTTTACATGGTCATCGAGTGGGTGGACGGCCGCCTGCTGCGCGCGATTCTGAACGAGGAAGGGAAGCTGCCCATCGATCGCGCCGTGGCTCTCACTGTGGCCATCTGCGACGCTCTCGACAACCTGCACAAGCACGGCGTGGTGCATCGCGATCTGAAGCCGGAGAACATCATGGTGTGCGATGGCGACCGCATCAAGATCATCGACTTTGGGATTGCAATGAAGGAGGATGCCCGGCGCATCACGCATGTCGGGCTTACCCCGGCGCTGGGCACGCCCGATTACATCTCTCCCGAGCAGGTGATGGGCCAGCGCGGCGATCAGCGCAGCGACGTCTACGCGCTGGGCGCGATGCTTTACGAGATGCTGACCGGCCAGCCGCCGTTCACCGGACCGAGCCCTCTGGCGGTGATGAACGAGCGCGTGGTGACCGATCCGGCGCCGGTGCGCGAGCTGAACCCGGAGATCTCGCCCGAACTCGAAGAGATTCTCTTCCGCGCGCTGGCGCGCGACCCCCGCCGCCGCTATGCCACGGCAGCCGAGATGGCCTGGGAGTTGGAGCACCAGGAGCTTGTGGGAGTCGATAGCGGCTCGCATCGGCCCGTGATGTTGGGACGATTCGCGATCAACCGGAGCAAATTGGCGCTCTACGCGGCTCTGGCGATTGTGCCGTTGGCATTGTTCGTGGTGATGTTGTTGCTGGCTCGGCGCTAACTAGGGCCTCCTCAGTAGTGTGAACAGGCCCTCGATTCGGCATCGCGTCTCACGCCGGCACTTGCCTCAGCAGCGTCCTGGCGCGGCGAAACCACGGACGCTCGCGGCGCCGTAGATAGCCGGGCATCGTCGGCCGCTTATCCAGCACTTTTTGCGCCCACTCGCGAGCCTCGGCGTTGCGTCCCTGCGAGGCCAGAAAATCGGCGTAGTTTAGATAGGTCTCCGACAGTGTCGATCGCTCCACGGCCTGGCAGAAGCACGCCCCGGCTTTTTTGTCTTGCCCTGTCTGCGCGTAAGCCTGCGCCAGCAGTCCTACGGCGCGATAGAAGTCGTGGCCGGAATCGCGACCGACCGCCAATTCCAGGTCCGGCACGGCGGCTGCCGCGTCGCCCAGCAGGACCGCGCACACGCCGCGATGGTAAAACGAGTCCGGAGTGTCAGATTGGACGGACGGGCGGACGGCAATCGCTTTGTTGAATGCGTCGCGAGCCAACTGCAGCTTGCCTTCATCCATATAAAGATCGCCGAGCTCCTCCCAGTTCCCAGGGGACGGATTGTCGTGAATCTCGAAGAGCAGTTGGGAGATGCGCTTGCGCCGCGGGAAAGTTTTGAAGGATTGCCGCAGAAGTCCAAAATCGGGTAGGACCTCGACGAAGATATAGATGAGCGCGCCAAGGGGGCCCAGAAACAGAATGATGAAAATCCAATAGGTATCCGGCCGGCGGCGGATGAAGTGGATGATAGCCGCTGCCTGAAGCAGCAGGCCCCACGGGTAGAACAGCGAAGCAAAGAACCCCATGCGCATTCCATCCTAGTGCGAAACCGCGGCGCCCGAAGTAAACTCCTGCTCAGCGGTAGGACTCGTCGCGGTGGATGACAAACTCGGGATAAGCTCCA
>CAZANC010000212.1:0-6315 GCA_964486495.1 uncultured Occallatibacter sp. | reverse complement strand
GCGTGATGCATAGCGAGCACCGTCCGGGTGCAGTGTCATCGGGCATCGGACCGTCTGCCGTTCCGGCGCCGGTGCAATCGATATCCCAGGCGGCTGCTGAGCAAGGTTAGCGCGGGAGCGTCCTCGATTGACACGCGAGGCGTATAGGTCGGGCAGCGCTGCTGGCCAGTCGCAATCCTCATCGGCAGATTCCGGCCGATGGGATAGCAGGCCTGAGCGCGCCGTCCTCGTCGCAGTGGACCTTGACGTCCGCTCGCGTGCCAGCCGCGCGGGAGTGAGAGGCGCGAACGCGCCAGATGTGCGCTTCGACGCCGCACCTTCAGATCCCTCCACGCCGGAAGCGTATTCACCTCCGCCTTCGAACCGTTCGCAAGCCTCATTAGGTCCGCTCCACGAATCGCCCGGCCCCCACGCTCCCGGTTTTGGCGCCGAAGAATCTCTCGCCGAGTTTCGCGAGCTGCTCTTGAGCGCTGGTGGCCAGGTCGCTGCCGAACTCGTTCAGCGCCGCCCTCGCCCAGACCCCGCTACGCTCATCGGCTCCGGCAAGGTCGAAGAGATCGCAGCCGTCGCAGCCTCCACCAACGCCGATCTCGTTCTCTTCGATCACGACCTCTCGCCCACGCAACTACGCAACCTCGAAGCCGCTCTGCCCTGCCGCGTCCTCGACCGCACCCAGCTCATCCTCGACATCTTTGCCCGCCACGCACGCACTCGCGAGGGCCAGCTCCAGGTCGAGCTAGCTCAACTTGAATACATGCTGCCGCGCCTCACAGGTCGCGGCAAAGCCATGTCCCAGTTAGGCGGCGGTATCGGCACTCGCGGGCCCGGCGAAACCAAGCTCGAAACCGATCGCCGCAGCATTCAACGCCGCATCGATCAGCTCAAGCGCGATCTGGACTCGGTTCGGCGCGTCCGCCGCCAGCAACGCCAGCGCCGCGAAGCGGTTCCCGTGCCGACCGTCGCTCTGGTTGGTTACACCAATGCGGGCAAGAGCACGCTCTTCAACGCGATCACCGGCGCGCAGGTGCTCTCTTCCGCGCGCATGTTCGCCACTCTCGATCCAAAATTGCGCGCCATTGAATTGCCCAGCCGCCGCCGCGTTCTCTTGTCCGACACCGTCGGCTTCATCCGCAACCTGCCGCACACGCTGGTCACCAGCTTCCGCGCCACATTGGAGGAGGTCGCTCAGGCCGAAATCCTCATCCACGTCCGCGACGCTTCCTCCACCTACGGTGGTGAGCAGAAGGCGCAAGTCGAGAAAGTCCTCGGCGAGCTCGAATCGCTCTCCAAACCCCGCATCGAAGTCCTCAATAAAATTGATCTGCTTCCGGAGGACGAGCGCGCGGCGCTGCTCTCCCACAACTCTCGTCCAAAACCTGAAACAACGGCAGTTGCGGCGATCACCGGCGAAGGCATTCCCGCTCTGCTTGCTGCTATTGACGATGCGCTCCACTCCGATCCCATTGTCGAAGCCGAGCTGCGCGTTCCTCAACACGAGGGCGCCGCTCTCGCTGCCATTGAAGCCGGCACGGTCATTCACTCACGCGACTACGAAGGTAATCTCGTCCGCCTCAGCGTCAGCGGCCCGGCCTCGCTCGTCGGTCGCATGAGGCGCTTTCGCGCGCGCCAGGAGTAGGGGAAGGGAATTCGCAGCGAGAATTACGCCGTCAGGTTGTAGATCAGCCCAAACGGATCCTTCACATAGCAACGCGGAAATTCCGGCTCGTCCTTCACGATCTCGCACCCGTTGGCTACCAGCCGTCTCTTCGCTTCTTCCACATTCTCAACCGTCACTTCCAGAACCGGCCCCAGCGCCGGTCCCTCCTCGATGAAAAGGTTGATGTGCTTTCCGTGCAGGCTGATCATATTGCCATCTTCGCCACTGATTTTGAATCCCAGTTGACCTACATAAAACGCAGCCGCAACTTTTGGGACCGGCGCCTGAATCAGAATGTCCGTGCCAAACTTGTTCGCCAAAGGAATCCCCTCCCGTCCGAGACTTACCGCCCTTCAGGCCGCTTTCCGCCAAACCGCGGTCCGCTTCGACTCGCGCCTCCGCCTGGCCTGCCCGGTTTTGAAAACCCGCCCGGCCTTTGAAAACCGCCTGGCTTGACCGGCCTCTTGAAACCACCTGGCCTCGCGCCGAACGGTGGCTTCGGCCGCCCCATTCCAGCCGCCGCGCCGCTTCGTTCCCAGCGCTTTTCGCCGGATGGCGGTGCGGGCCGTTCTCCAGTGCCAGTCTGCCCGCGCCCTTCTTCATTCCGCGGGCGATTCGGCCTCGGCACCCAACGCTCCTTGCTTCCCGTGCGCCTACCGCTGCCGAAGCTCTTGCCCGCGCCCGTGCCTCGTCCGCTGTCGAATCGCTTCTTCGGTCCGTCGCCCGGCTTGAATGAGCCCTCGGGCCTCACGAACGCCGGACGCTCGCCCTGCTGGCGGAACGGCTTTCGTGGCGCACTGCCAAACCGGCCTGCCGCACCCTCGCGCGGCTTCCATTCCTTCCGCTCTCCGGCCCGCTCGCCAGTTCGCCCCGCACCGCCCTCGCGGCTGCCGCCAAATGCAGGCCTGGCTCCAAACGGTCTGCTCGGCCGCGCGCCAAACCTCGAATCGGTTCTTGGCGATCCGCCGGCCCGCTTGTCAAACCTCGGCCGTTCTCCGCCCCGCTCTTCATTACGCCCCGCGCCACTCCCACTCCCGCCGCCAAACGTCCGCTCGCGTGGCTTCCACTCCGTTCTCGGTCCGCGTTCTTCCCTCTGCCCGAACGGCTTTCCGCCTCGCCCCGGCGCCCCGTCTCGCGCTGCGCCGCGCGCGCCCTCAAAGCGCTTTCCCGCTGGCTTGTCTCGCCAAGCCGGCCTCTCGCCCCGCGCCCCCGGCGCACGTCTCGCTTCCTTCGGTAGCGTAACTCTCATGGCTCGCGGCTTCATCTTTCCCTCGGCCGTCAGCCGCAGCGCGTTCACCTCATCCGCTGTCAGTTCGCGCAGCTTGCCCGGCTCCACGTCCAGCTCCAGCGGCCCGTACCCTACGCGTCGGATCTTCTCCGCAAAGTGCCCGATCGCCGCAAACATCTTTCTCAGCTCGCGATTTCGTCCCTCGGTCAGCACCACCTCGTACCACGGATTGTCGCCAACCCGCACCTGTCTGATCCGCGCCGGCGCAGTCCGCACGCGCTCCGATCCCGCCTCGCCGCGCTCGATCGCCACGCCTCTGCGCAGCCGATCCAGCTCCTCCTCGCTCGGCTGTCCCGCCACTTTCACCAGGTAGGTCTTCTCCACGCCCGATCCGGCTTTCGTCACCAGGTTCGCCAGCTCGCCATCGTTGGTCATCAGCAGCAGGCCTTCGCTCTGGTAGTCGAGCCGCCCCACCGGATACAACCGCTCACTTGCCTTGGAAAAGAACTCCATCACCGTCGGCCGTCCCTCGGGATCGCTCACCGTCGTCACGTAGCCCTTCGGCTTGTTCAGCACAAAGTACCGGTGCCGCTCCGCCCCCTTGAGCAGCTTGCCGTCCACGCGGATGTGGTCGCGCCCCGCGTCGGCCTTGCTTCCCAGTTGCGTCACCACCTGCCCATTCACCATCACGCGGCCGGCAACAATCATCTCCTCGGCGTGCCGCCTGCTTGCAATCCCCGCCTGCGACAGAATCTTTTGCAGCCGCTCCAGCTTTGCCGGTGGCCGCGCAACTACGCCGGCGCCTTCCTCAGTCCCTTCTCCTTCTGCGCTATTCCCGGCTTCATTGGCTCCGCTCGCCGCCGCCATCCCCGGCCCAGCGTCAACAGTTCCATCCGCCGCCTCTGTCTCCGCCGCCGCCCTGTGCGCGCTCATCTCGGCCCTGCCCGAATCCTCCGCCTCGGCGAGGTACCTCCGAGCCTCTCCGCTTGTCACATCCCCAATCGGATCCAGCACCGGCTCGCCGGCCCTGACAATGGCTTCTTCAGCCTTGGCGGCGCGTTTCCCGGTCCGTGGAGTCGGAATTGCCTTTGCGGCGGGAGTTTTCGATTCGGTGGCAGGTTTCTTTCTCTTCGCCTCGAGCTTTTCCGCCGGCTTGGCCTTTGTCGCTTTCGTCTTCGCCTTCACCGTTGCCGTTTTGGCCTTCACGCTCGGAGCCTTGCTCACGACTGCAACTTTGCTCACGGCTGTAATTTTGCTCGCGCCCGCTGACTTGCTTTTGTCCGTTGTTGTCGTGCTTTTCGCCGCGATTTTCGGCGTGCGCTTGGCCGCCGGCGATTTCGCCCCGGAATTCGCCTTCGACTTCAACTCTTTTTTCATGGGGGAGCCTCAGTTTCCGCTTACTCTGCACCGCTTGGCGCGGCCTGTGGGGTATTTCCTTCAGTTTCTGCTGGCGCTTCTTCTGCAGGTGCTTCGCCCGCCGCCTCTTCAGTCTCCGCGCTCAAATCCGGGTTGAACTCCGCCGCTTCTTGAGCTGTCTCTTCTCCGGCGGCCAGCGCCATTTCGTCCAGCTCGCTCGCCGCCATCTTCTCGAACTCTTCCATCGATGGCAGTTCCGTCACATCTTTCAGGCCGAAGCGCAGGAGAAACTCCCGCGTGGTCTTGTAAAGAATCGGCCGCCCCACCACCGGCTTGCGCCCCGCCGTCACAATCAGCTTCCGCGCCAGCAGCGAACCGAACACCCCCGACGAATCCACGCCGCGAATCTCGTTCACCTCCGGCGCGGTCACCGGCTGCTTGTATGCAATCACCGCCAGGGTCTCGAGCGCCGGCAACGACAGCTTCAGCGGCGGCTTCAGGCTCTTCACAAACAATCGCACCGCGTCGTGGCACTGCGGCTTGGTTCCCATCCGGTACCCGCCCGCAATCTCGCGGATCTCGATTCCCCGCCCATCGGCCGCGTACTCCCGAACCAACTCATCCAGAACCTGCTTGATCGCCGCGCGTGCCTCGCGCTCGCGCAACTTCGCCGCACGATTCGCCTCCGCCTCGGCCCCAGCCTCATCGCCCGCACCAGCTTCTCCCTCGCCAGCTGCGCCTTCCGCGACCGCTGCCTCTGTAGCGTCGGCCTCCGCTTCAGTTGTACCGTCGGTCTCTGCTTCGGATGTAGCGCCGGTCTCCAGACCCGCATCTTCAACAACCGCGCCCTCAGCTTCGCCCTCTTCAACCGGCTCCAGCCCGAGGTACGGAAACGCCTCGTTCAGCTGCGGCAAACCCGCGCTCTCCGCCGCAACCTGCGCCGCAGCTGTCGCTTCCTGCTCCGCCTTCCACTCCATCGCCTCATCGGCAAACAGCGCGGACAATTGCGCCAGCGTCACCGGCTCTTCGGCGGCATAAATCACTGCTTCCAGCTTGGCTTTCAGGCTCATTCTTCTCGACGCACCATTCTGTATGGTACCGGATGCGCCTCTTTCTTTGCCTGTTCGCCCGCTCCCGCCACCCCTTTTCAACGCACAAAAAAGGCGTCCGCCGTGGCGGACGCCCCCATCATTGCACCCCTTGAACTAAAGCGACATCTGCCGGAACAGCCAGAACAGCGATCCCGAAAGCAATGCCGCGACCGGCAGCGTGAACACCCACGCCGCCGCGATATTGCGAATCGTCGAGAACTGCAAGCCGCTATGGTTCGCCGCCATCGTTCCCGCCACGCCAGAGTTCAGCACATGCGTTGTCGATACCGGAAGTCCGAAGTTGTCCGCGGCCATAATCGTTCCCATCGCCACCAGCTCCGCGCACGCGCCCTGCGCATACGTCAGGTGCTCCTTGCCGATCTTCTCGCCCACCGTCACCACGATGCGCTTCCAGCCCACCATCGTTCCCAGTCCCAGCGCCAGCGCCACCGCAACCTTCACCCAGCCCGGAATGAACTTCGTCGCCTTGTTTACCTGGCCCTCGTACTTCGTCAGCGCGGCGCTCTCATCCGCGTTGAACTGTGGGTTCTTGCTCTTCAGCATCAGCCGGATCGCCTCGCTGGCCACATACATGTCGTTGCGCACGTTGGTCTGCTGGCTCGCCGGAACCGCCTTGTACTCCTTGTAGAGCCCCACTTCGTTACTCAAATCGTTCACCAGTTCCCGCAGCGCGAGCATCGTGTCCGGCTGCAACTGCTTGGTGGCGATGTATTGGGTCACTGTAGCTCTTGCGTCGGCGCCCATCACGGCACTCTGATCCGCGTGCTTATTGATCACCTCGTCGGCTGCCTGCGAAGACGCAACAAACGCTTGAACGTCCTTCGCCGTCACCGCGTGGTTCAGCGCATATGCTGTTGGCACCGTGCCGATCAGGATCAACATGATCAGCCCCATGCCCTTCTGCCCATCGTTCGATCCGTGGGCAAAGCTCACGCCTGAGCAGGTGAAAATCAGCAGCGCGC
>CAZANC010000211.1:0-6362 GCA_964486495.1 uncultured Occallatibacter sp. | reverse complement strand
GGCGGCGCGAACCGAACGCCGCCGGCTGCTATTGCGAAGCATCGAGCCGCAATCATAAATGGGGCCTGGTTTTCGAAACCATCCACTTCGCTTTGATGCAAAAAGAATTGAGCGAGGAGACTGTGACCTTATGAAAAAGCTATTGCACGAGGCAGCCGTGGAGCGGCCTTTGCTGGGCGATGGAGCGATGGGCACCCAGTTGATGATTGCCGGTTTGGAACAGGGCAACTGCGGCGAGGCCTGGAATTTGACGCACCCGGAGCGCGTGCTCGCCATCCAGCGCCGCTACGCCGAAGCCGGCTCCGACTGCATCATTACCAATACTTTTGGCGGCTCGCGCATCATGCTCAACCGGCATGGCGAATCGGAGCATGTGACCGAGGTCAACAAGGCAGCCGTAGAGATCGCGCGGCAGGCATTTGGCAGCAAAGAGGGATACGTGCTCGGGGACATTGGTCCCTTCGGGGGGCTGCTTGAGCCGTTTGGCGACTTCACTGAAGCCCAGGTTCGCAGCGCTTTCGAAGAGCAGGCGGCTGCACTGGTCGAGGGCGGCGCTGACGCGATCATCGTGGAGACGCAGACATCGCTGGAGGAGTTGCTGATCGGCATCGAAGCGGCGCAGCAAGCCGGCGCGAAGAGCATCATCGGATCGATGGCCTACGACGTAACGCTCGACGGATCGACTTTCCGCACCATGATGGGCATTGAGCCGGAACGCGCTGCCGAATTCATGGAGGAGCACGGCGCGCATATTGTCGCGCTGAACTGCGGCACGGGAATGGATATGCCGCACGCGCTCCTGGCGGTGGAACGATACAAGAGCGCGACCAGTCTGCCGATGATGGTGCAGCCAAACGGGGGAAAGCCCCGGCTGGTGAATATGAAAATTCTGTACGACGAGACGCCGGAGCAGATGGTGAAGGGTATGCTGCCGCTGCTTGAGGCGGGCACGAACATCATCGGCGCCTGCTGTGGCAGCACGCCCGATCACATTCGTGCATTCAGAAAAGTCATCGACGAGTTTCTCGAAGCAAAAGGAATCGAACCCTCTAAGAATCGGACCGTGGGAGCGCAGCGTGAAAGTCAAACTTTGTGATGTGAATCCGGATGCGGAAAACAAGCTTCCCCCGAAGACCGAAGATAAGTCCGGCGTCGGCGTTCACTACATCGACGCCTACATCAAGCCGATGAACACCAAACTTGAGGATGGCACCGCGGTGCGATGCAAGCGCCGTGGCTTGAAGATCACCCTCTCTGCGGGCACGAAGAAAGGCGAGGGTCTCATGCGCCGGCTTGATGTGAGCCCGGACCCGGTGGTGATGCTGGGCGCGGCTTTACAGGAAGCGGCAAAGACGGCTGGCCTTGAACTGGCCATGGAAGATGGTGCGATTTTTCTCACCCTTTGAGAATCGCTGATCGACCGTTGCAAGCATCCAATGCCAATTGAAGCAGCGGTACGAACCTGCTTCACGAGGCCAGACGGTCAGGAATGGGAGAGTTATTTCACATCTCGAGCCTTCATGCAACTTTTCGCCGTCCTCATTCGTCCGTGCAATAACGTGCTCGTGCGCGCGGCACGTTGATCTGCGCCTTGCTGAAATCCGATTGCCATTGCCCACCCTGAAACCCAGTGGCGACGGCTCACGCGCGTACGCTTCGTATCATTCCGGAACACGTGGCGCCAGCGGGACGGTTCGTGCGTCCCGGCCACCAGTTCGAATATGAGAAAATGTCCCTGTCAAACTGAATGCTCGTCACCGGACATAAGAAAAGAAGAAGGCGATGGACCAACCTTTGTCTGTTTCAAATTCTGATCTTGGGCAACCGCCCGCAGAACCAACAAAAAAACGCCGCCACCGCTGGATTTGGGTGATCATTCTTGTGCTTTTCGCGCTCCTGTTTGTGTGGGTGTGGAAGCAGCACAGCGCCAGCTCAACCCCCGCTGCGGGAGGCGGGCGCGGCGGAGCCGCGGGCGGGGCAGTGCCGATTACCGTCGCCACTGCAACCAAGGGCAGCATCGGCGTTTATCTCGATGCCATCGGGACGGTTACACCCACATACACCGACACCATCACTGCGCAGGTGACGGGTGTCATTACCGCGGTTCATTACCGCGAAGGGCAGGATGTTCGCAAAGGCGATCCACTGATCGATATCGATTCCCGGCCCTACGAGGCGCAGCTTGCCCAGGCTCAGGGCACCCTGGATCGCGACCAGAACCTGCTGGGTGAAGCACAGATGGATCTGACGCGCTATCAGGATGCCTGGGCCAAAAATGCCATTCCCCGCCAGACCTTGGAGGACCAGCAAAAGATCGTGCTTCAGGATCAGGGCACGGTGCAAAATGACCAGGGCACGGTCCAATATGACACGGTTCAGGTGGGCTTCTGCCACATTACGTCGCCCATCAACGGGCGGGTGGGACTGCGGCTTGTCGATCCGGGCAATTTGGTGACGGCGAACTCCAGCACCCCGCTTGTCGTGGTTGCGCAGATTCATCCCATCACCGTGATCTTCGCACTGGCAGAAGATAGTTTGCCCGATGTTCTGAAACAGATGCGCGGCGGCAAGGCACTCGAGGCGGATGCCTATGACCGCACACAGCAAACGCTGCTGGCAAAAGGAAAATTGATCACCGTCGACAACCAGATCGACACGGTCACAGGGACGGTGAAGGCGCGCGCGCAATACGACAACTCGAACGGCATGCTTTTTCCCAATCAGTTTGTCAACATGCGCCTGCTGGTGAAGACGCTCGATAACCAGACGCTGATTCCTTCCTCGGCAGTCCAGCACAATGGCGCCGCGGACTTTGTTTATCTCATCCAAAGCAACAAAGCTGTCCAGAGAACCGTGAAATCGGGAATCTCGGATAAAGGAAACACTGCGGTGACAGGTATCAAGCCGGGAGACGTTGTGGCCAACAGCAGCTTTCAAAAGTTGACCAACGGATCGCCCATTGTTCTCTCGAAGGTTACGATTCCGGCCACATCGTCCGACACCACCGAGGACGCTCCATGAGCCCATCTCGGCCATTCATCCTGCGGCCGGTCGCTACCTCGCTGCTGATGGCCGCAATTCTGCTGGCAGGCCTGGTTTCCTATTTTCAGTTGCCTATGTCGGCGCTGCCGGAGGTGGACTACCCGACAATTCAGGTGGTCACTTTCTATCCCGGAGCCAGCCCGGACGTCACGGCGATGACCATCACGGCGCCTCTCGAGCGCCAGTTTGGCCAGATGCAGGGTTTGAGCCAGATGACTTCGACCAGCGCGGGCGGCGTGTCGGTCATCGTTCTGCAGTTCAGCCTCTCGCTTACGCTCGATGTCGCCGAGGAAGAGGTGCAGTCCTCGATCAACGGCGGCTCGACATTCCTTCCATCCGATTTGCCCGTCCCGCCGGTATACACCAAGACCAATCCCGCGGATGCACCGGTCCTGACGCTGGCGATTACCTCCGACAACCTGCCGCTTTCTCAGGTTGAGGACATGGTCGACACGCGCCTGGCGCCCAAGCTCTCGCAGTTGACTGGAGTGGGGCTGGTCTCGATCAGCGGCGGCCAGAAGCCCGCGGTCCGCATCCAGGTGAACCCGGTTGCGTTGTCGTCCCACGGCTTGAACATGGAGGATATGCGTACGGCCTTGACGCAAGCCAGCGTCAACTCCGCCAAGGGCAACTTCGACGGCCCGCGCCAGGACTACCAGATCGACGCCAACGACCAGATCAGCACCGCCAACGACTACGGCAACGTCGTCGTCGCGTACAGCAATGGCGCGCCGGTCTTTGTCAAAGATGTCGCCAACGTGGTCAATGGCGTGGAGAACACCAAGCAGGCCGCCTGGATGAATCTGACGCCGGCGGTAATTCTGAATATCCAGCGCCAACCCGGCGCCAACACCATCACCGTTGTCGACGCCATCCAGAAGGTTCTGCCGCAACTGGAGTCAAACCTGCCCGCGGGCATCAAGGTCACGACGTTGACCGACATGACCACGAGCATTCAAGCCTCAGTCCATGACGTAGAGTTTGAGCTGTTGCTGACGGTCGTGCTGGTTGTGATGGTCATTTTTCTCTTTCTGCGCAGCTGGCGGGCCACCATCATTCCCGCCGTGGCCGTGCCGCTGTCGCTCATCGGTACCCTTGCCGTGATGTACCTGCTCGGCTACTCGCTCGACAATCTCTCTCTCATGGCGCTCACCATCTCCACCGGTTTTGTGGTCGACGACGCCATCGTGATGATCGAAAACATCACCCGCTTTCTTGAAGAAGGCATGCCCCCGATGGAAGCCGCGCTGACCGGCGCCGGCCAGATCGGTTTCACCATCGTGTCGCTGACTGTTTCGCTCATCGCCGTGCTCATCCCGCTCCTGTTTATGGGCGATGTGGTGGGCCGGCTGTTCCGCGAGTTCGCGGTCACGCTGGCCGTCACCATCGTCATTTCGGCGGTGGTTGCGCTCACTTTAACGCCCATGATGTGCTCGCGCATCCTGCGCCACGTTCCCAGAGACCAGGAGAGCCGCTTCCACCAGGCCTCGGAACGAGCAGTAAACAGGCTGATTGCTTTTTACGGGCGCACGCTGCGCGTCGTTCTGCGTCACCAGACCGTCACCCTCCTGGTAGCGGTGGCCACACTCATATTGACCATCGTCCTCTACATCGTGATTCCCAAGGGATTCTTCCCGGTGCAGGATACCGGCGTGATTCAGGGCATCTCGCAGGCATCGCAATCCATCTCTTTTGACGCCATGAGCGAGAAACAGCAGGAATTGGCGAAGATCATCCTGAAAGACCCCGCCGTCGAGAGCCTGTCTTCGTTCATCGGCGCCGACGGCATCAATACCACCCTGAACAGCGGCCGCATCTCGATCAACCTGAAGCCGATCAATCAGCGCGTCGGCGCCTCCGACGTCATCCGCCGCTTGCAGACGAGTTTGAGCCAGGTGCACGGCATGCACCTTTATATGCAGCCGGTGCAGGACATTACGGTGGACGACCGCGTCAGCCGGACGCAGTACCAGTACACGCTCGAGGATCCTGACACGGACGAGTTAAATGAGTGGAGCAACCAATTCGTGGCGCAGTTGAAGAAACTGCCCGAGCTTGAAGATGTAGCCACGGACCAGCAGACCGGCGCGCGCGCAATCCAGCTCGCGATCGACCGAGTGACGGCGTCCCGGCTCGGCATTGCGCCGACCACCATCGACAATACGCTCTACGACGCATACGGGCAGCGCGAAATCAGCACTCTCTATACGCAGCTCAATCAATATCATGTGATTCTGGAAGCCCAGCCCGAGTGGCAACTCGATCCGAAGAAGCTGAGCGACCTCTACATTCAGTCGAACGCATCGTCGGGCGCGAGCGGCGCGGGCGCAGCCACATCGTATTCCTCTTCCGCTTCGTCATCGGCGGGATCGAACGCGCTCACCACTTCCGTGCGCTATACGCCGTCCTCGCAGGCGGTCAGCGCGCCGGCTACGGTTCTCGCCGGGGGCACGGCGCCAGGAGTCGCGCTGACTTCAAACTCATCCGCGGCGGGCGCGAATGCCATTCCGCTCAGCGCCTTCACCCAGGAGACCAGCATCACCGAGGCACTTTCCATCAATCACCAGGGACAGTTCCCTTCGGTCACGGTTTCATTCAATCTCGGGCCCAACGCTTCATTGGGGACGGCGATCAGCGACATTGACAAGGTGGCTAAGAACCTTAACTTCCCTGCCAGCTTGCAGTCCGGTTTCCAGGGCACCGCTGCGTCGTTCCAAAATTCTCTCTCCAACGAACCGCTGCTGATTCTTGCCGCTCTGGTCGCTGTCTACATCGTGCTGGGCATCCTTTATGAGAGCTTCATCCATCCCATCACCATTATTTCCACGCTGCCCTCGGCCGGCGTGGGTGCGCTGCTCGCGCTCATGATCTTCCGCCAGGATCTTAACGTGGTGGGAATTATCGGCATCATCCTGCTCATCGGAATCGTGAAGAAAAACGGCATTCTGATTGTGGACTTCGCGCTGGAGGCCGAGCGCAAGCACGGCAAGGATTCGACGGAAGCAGTTTACGAGGCCAGCATGATGCGTTTCCGTCCCATCATGATGACCACCATGGCCGCGCTGCTGGCCGGCATTCCGCTGGCGGTCGGCGGCGGCCTGGGTTCGGAGCTGCGCCGGCCGCTGGGCATTGCCATGGTCGGCGGGCTGTTGCTCAGCCAGATGCTCACGTTCTACACCACGCCGGTGATTTACATCTTCTTCGACCGGCTCGCTGAGCGCGTCAAGGGCCGGCGTCTTTCGAAGCTTGCGGTGGCCGCTGAACGGCAGCCGGGCGCGGAGAGCGCATGAACCTTTCGGCGCCATTCATCCGCCGGCCGG
>CAZANC010000210.1:0-6369 GCA_964486495.1 uncultured Occallatibacter sp. | reverse complement strand
AGAAGTACGGCGACGCAGTTGTGCAGACGCGCTTTCCACCCGAGCCCAACGGCTACCTCCACATTGGCCACGCCAAGGCGATTTGCATTGACTTCGGTCTCGCCGATGATTTCGGCGGAAAGACCAACCTGCGCTTTGACGACACCAATCCCGAGAAGGAAGAAACGGAGTACGTTGAATCGATTAAGAAGGACGTGCGCTGGCTGGGCTTCGATTGGGATCGCCTCTGCTACGCGTCAGATTATTTCGTCCAGCTCTACGAGTGGGCGTTGAAGCTCGTCAAGGCCGGCAAGGCTTACGTCGACGACCTCACGGCCGATGAGATTCGCCAGCACCGCGGCACGCTGATTGAACCCGGCACGGACAGTCCTTATCGCGACCGGACAGTTGGGGAAAATCTAGACCTGTTTCAACGAATGAAATCCGGCGAGTTCCCCGACGGCTCGCGCGTGCTGCGCGCCAAGATCGACATGGCCTCGCCCAACCTGAACCTGCGCGATCCTGTGATGTACCGCATTCTCCACGCCACGCACCACCGCACCGGCGACGAGTGGTGCATCTATCCCATGTACGACTTTGCGCACGGCCAGTCGGACTCGATTGAGCACGTCACGCATTCAATGTGTACGCTCGAGTTCGCCGACCATCAGCCGCTCTACAAGTGGTATATTGCCCAGCTCGGAATCTTCCCTTCCGAGCAAATTGAATTCGATCGTCTCAACCTCACCTACACGCTGCTCTCTAAACGCAAACTACTTCAGCTGGTAACGGAAAAGCGTGTGAACGCCTGGGACGATCCGCGCATGCCCACGCTCTCCGGGCTGCGCCGCCGCGGCTTTACTCCCGAAGCCATTCGCGCTTTTTGCACCGCGATCGGCGCCTCGCGGACCAATGGCAGCACCGACGTTGAAATGCTCGAGCACTTCCAGCGCGACGACCTGAACCACCGCGCCAGCCGCGCCATGGCCGTGCTGCACCCGCTCAAGCTGGTCATCGACAACTACCCGGAAGGTCCCAATACGGATATTGTCGAGTTCGTCGAGGTCAGTAACAACCCCGAAGACCCATCGGCCGGAACGCGCCAGGTGCCGTTCTCGCGCGAGCTTTACATCGAGCACGATGATTTTCGCGAGGTTCCTCCGCCCAAGTACTACCGCTTGTCGCCCGGCAAGGAAGTTCGCCTGCGCAACGCCTACTTCGTTACCGCCAAAAGCGTGGTAAAAGATGCGCAGGGCAACGTAGTCGAGGTGCACTGCACCTACGATCCGGCGAGCCGCGGCGGCAACTCGCCCGACGGCCGCAAGGTCAAGTCCACCATGCATTGGGTTTCGGCCGCACACGCCATCTCCGCCGAGATACGCCTTTACGACAAGCTCTTCACCAAGGCCGATCCCTACGACCTGGAAGAAGGCCAGGACGTGCTCGACAATCTCAATCCCAACTCGTTGGAGATCCTGACGGGCGCGAAGCTTGAGCCGTCGCTCGCAAACGCCAAGCTCGAGGACCGCTTCCAGTTCGAGCGCGTCGGCTATTTTTGTCTGGATCCGGACTCGTCGGCGGGCAAGTTAGTGTTCAACCGGACGCTGGCGCTGAAAGATTCCTGGGCCAAGATCGAGAAGAAGGCTGGAAACTAGCCACCTGCGGTGGGGCAGACGCGTGCTATTCGCCCGCATGGATGTTGTGCTTTCCCAAGCTCTCGCTTCTGGGGCCTGGGAATCCACGACACTCTCCTACGGAATCAGAAACGCCCCTGGAATTCCCTCATCCAGCGTGGCCAGAACCGCTCCATTGGCGCTTGCTAGTTGCACCAAATGTCCGTCCGTGGTCTGCGCTGAAGATTTTACCCACGCGGGAAGAGCGGAGATGTCGTTGCCGTCAGGCAGGAATTCGAGCGGAAAAGTTTTCCACGCCTTCAGTTCCTGCAACAGAGATTTTGCGTGCGCCACGTCCATGCCATAGGCGCGAACATTCCCCAGCACCCGAACGAATCCAAGCTCGGTGATGGAGCAGGTCAGAAAACGATCGCTCCTTCGGGAACGAATCCAGGCGCCAACCCGATCATGGAAATCATGCCGCCTGAACCCATAGGCGACGAGCGCGCTGACGTCCAGAAGGTATCTCATGGAAAGTCTTTAAGCAACTCCCGTACCAACTCACTGGTCAGAATCGGCGCATCGGGACCTGCGTCAATCACCGGAAAACCCGTGATGGGGTCTTTAATGATTCTGGCCTTGAAGCGCTTCCTCGATCTCTTTGGGGCTGTCATCACGATGCGATCCTTCTCGACGGAGATGTCGAGCGAGTCGCCGGCGCGGATATCCAGCCTACGGCGCAGCGGTCCCGGAATCACGATCTGGCCTTTGGTGGAGACCTTGGTCTGCATGGTAAGACAATCTTACCGCGATTTGCCCTTTTTGAGAACCGCGAGCCGTGTCCTGTCCCACTCTGCCTGAGGCTTGCTGGCTCACAGCCGCCATCTTGCCTTAGAGTGGTTCCGTCCACAAGGGAGAGACTCATCGTGCATCGGAACATGAAAATCGCAGGACGAGCTGCGGCAGTTACCGCGCTGGGGTTTGGATTAGTCGGGTTGGGCATTGCGGCCGCGCAAACAGCCGGCAGCGGACTGGGCATCTTTGAGAATCAGTCCGATGTGGGGAGCGTCGTGCCGCCGGGAGTTGCGACCTTCGACTCCGCAACCGGCGTTTACACCGTTCGCTCCGCCGGCGCGAATCTGTGGGTCAACGTCGATGCATTCCACTTCGTATGGAAGAAGGTCTCGGGCGATGTCTCGTTGACCGCCGACGTGAAGCTGGGCGACGCCGGCCCCACCGCGAGTCCTCATCGCAAAGCGCTTCTGATGTTCCGGCAGACGCTCGATTCAGATGCAATGTACGCCGACGCGGCGATTCACGGCTCCGGTGAAACGGCACTGCAATACCGGCGCAACAAGGGCGACACCACGCAGGACATCGCCTTCAACATCGGCGCGCCGCAGCGGTTGCGGCTTGAAAAACGCGGCGACACCATCACGCTCTTTCTGAGCGCGCATGGCGAGCCGCTGCACCAGGTGGGAGCGTCCATCAAACTGCACTTCGACGGGGATTTCTACGCCGGCCTCGGAGTCTGCGCGCACAACAAAGACGCGGTGGAGCAGGCCACCTTCGCGCATGTGGAACTTGAGCCGTTGACGGCACCAATAACATCCGCGCCTGCGGCTTCAGCAACACCCGCGGCGACACCCACGTCAACACCGGCGCCCATGGCGCTCTACAGCACTCTCCAGACCATCGCCATCGACAACAATGCGCGCATGGCCTTCGTGATCCAGACCGGCAAGGGACAGATGGAAGCGCCCAACTGGAGCCGCGACGGCAAGACGCTGATCTTCAATCGCGCGGGCAAGCTGTGGAGCGTGCCTGCGGGCGAAGGCGATGGCTCGCTTGCTGCGGCCACGCCGATCGACATCGGCAATGCCAGCGACTGCACCGGCAGCCACGGTCTCTCTCCCGACGGCAAATGGCTCGCGATGACCTGCACCACGCCTGACCATCCCGGGCGGCGCGTCTATATTGTTCCCGCCGCAGGCGCCATCGTGCCTGCAACGGGCGGCGCGCCGCGCATGGTGACTGCCAATCCTGACTCTTACTTCCATAGCTGGTCGCCGGATGGGAAGACGATTCTGTTTACGCGGCCCAGCCACGGTTCGGGAAACATTTATTCCATTTCGATCGACGGCGGAGCGGAGACTGCGCTGACCACGGGGACCGGCATCAGCGACGATCCGGATTTTTCGCCCGATGGCCAGTGGATTTATTTCAACTCCGACCGCGCAGGCGGAATGCAAATCTGGCGCATGCGGGCCGATGGCAGCGCTCCCGAGCAGGTGACGTTTGACGAGATGCGCAACTGGACGCCGCATCCCTCGCCGGACGGAAAATCGATCCTGATCCTCTCCTACGACAAGGATGTAACCAATCACGCCGCCAATAAGGACGTGACCTTGCGCATTCTCAACGCTGCCGACGGAAAGATCCGCGACCTGGTCGAGATTGTGGGTGGGTCCGGAACTGACAACGTATCCAACTGGGCGCCCGATGGCGCGCACTTTGCCTTTGTGAGCTATCAGTTTTTGCCCGCCGACGACAATGGCTCGACGCAATGACCGATGGTTGAGCCCGCAAGGTTGCCGGAGGTTGGTCCACCGGCCACGGGTTTCCTTAATCTATTTCCCAATCACGTCGATCGGCACGCTGATGGTCTTGGGTGGCATGCACTGGTTCTGGTCGCAAGCCTGGTAGTGGAGCTTGCCCTGAACGAGATGATTGCCCGGCGTTGCAATGATGCGCGCCTGGATGTCGAACTCGCCGGTGTAGACGCTCAGCTTGGTTATGGGATCGAAGGCCAGCGAGATGATGGTGCCGGGCGGATAGGTGGCTGCGCCGAGCCGCACGCCTATGCCGTCGGGGATGGAGAAATCCGTCGGGATCAGAAACTCGTCGCTCGGCGTGTGCGAGTTGATGTGCAGCCCCTGCGCAACGCGGAAATGCAGCGTGACCGGGCTCGGCTTGCCGGCGGGAACGCTCACCTGCTCGGGGAAAAGATATTGCACCGCATCGGTCGTGATGATGGAGCGGTTCTGCGCGGCGGGCGGGATCACCTGCGCCCGGCCCGCCAATGCGGCCAGCCCAAGGAACACAACTGCCGCGCAAATCCGATTCCGATTCATTCGACCCATCAATTCCAACCCCACCGAATTCCGAACTGCGAAACGAACGAGCTGAAAGCTGACGGCTAATGGCTGAAGGCTGTTCTTAATCCGTCAGCGCCTTCTTGATCTTCCCCTCGATGTCGCTCTCCGAGGTGAGGCCCACGGACGCTGCAACCACTTTGCCGCTGCGATCGACGAAGAACGACGCGGGCAAGTCGTCGAGGCCGCCGTAGTCGCGGCTGATGCTGTCGCCGTCGAGCAGCACCGGGTAAGGCACCTTCATCTCGGTCACGAATTTGTTTGCGTTGGTCTCAGCCTTGGCCCATCCGGCCTTGTCGCTCGCCTGAAGGTCATCGCCTTCGGTGTCCACGCCCAGCACCTCAAAGCCCTGCGCCGCGTATTTGTCCCGCAGCTCGACGATCCAGGGCGTCTCCACCTTGCACGGGCCGCACCATGTGGCCCAGAAGTTGATCATCACAGCCTTGCCCTTGTAGCTCGCGAGCGAGACTTTGCTGCCGCTCAGGTTTTCGAGCGCGAAGTTGGGAGCAGGCTTGCCATCGAGCGGCGAAACATAATTCATCGCATCGCCACCGGACGTTGGGACCAACTCGCCCTGCGCGGCCCCGGCGAGTATTCTTTCGGCGGCCTGCTTGCGATACTCCCAGTTGGCCCAGCCCGCCCAGGCAAAGACGGCCAAAATGAAGAGAACGGCAATAAGAACGATGGTGTTTCGGCGCAACGGAATCGACCTCGTAGATCTATTGTAAGGGCCGAAAACGTGGACCGTGGGCCGTGGACGGTGGACTGTGAACCGTGGACAGTGGTCAGTCGCAGCCGCTCCAGGGATTCCCGATCGGGTCTGGAAGCTGAGAGCCGAGGGCTGAAACCCCGCTTCCAAGCTGATAGCATGAAATGCCAATGAGCCCCACCGGGAAAGACGAGCCGTTCAAGCCCGCATCATTGGTGCGCACTGAGGCCGCCGCGCTTGAAGCGTTGGCCGCGCGCCTCGATGGACCGATGGCCGGGCCGTTTTCACGCGCCGTGGACATGATCCTGCACTGCGGCGGGCAGAATGGCCGCGTGGTGGTCACCGGCATGGGCAAGAGCGGCATCATCGCGCAGAAGATCGCGGCCACGCTGAGCTCCACCGGCTCGCCGGCGCTGTTTTTGCATCCGGCTGAGGCTGTGCACGGCGACCTGGGAGTGCTGATGCCCGGCGACGTGGTCATCGCGCTCTCGGCGTCAGGAGAAACAGAGGAGATTCTGCGCCTGCTGGCCACGGTCAAGCGCAAAGGCGATGCGCTCGTTAGCTTTTGCTGCAATTTGCACTCGACTCTAGCCGCGGCCAGCGATGTGGCTCTCGATTGCAGCGTGGAGCGCGAGGCCTGCGGGCTGAATCTCGCTCCGACCGCATCGACAACGTCGATGCTCGCGCTCGGCGATGCTCTGGCCGTTGCGGTGAGTCTGCGCAAGGGATTCCGCGCTGAGGACTTCGCGGAGCTGCATCCCGGCGGAAAGCTGGGCAAGCAGCTTGCCAAGGTGCGCGACCTGATGCACATCGGCCAGGACGTTCCTGTTGTCGCGCCTTCGACTCAGATGGCCGATGTGATCTTCGAGATGTCGTCAAAGAAGCTGGGGATGACGACGGTGCAGGAGTCGGG
>CAZANC010000209.1:0-6399 GCA_964486495.1 uncultured Occallatibacter sp. | reverse complement strand
ACCGCGGCATCGACATTCACGAGCTGGCCGAGCACTCGACCTTTGAAGAATGCACGTACCTGCTCTGGAACGGAATCCTGCCCAACGAGCTGGCGCTGCGCGAGTTCCAATCGCAACTGGCGCTTGCGCGATCGCTCGATCAGCGCGTCATCGATTTGATGCGCAGCTTTCCCACGTCGGCCACGCCGATGGAGGTGCTGCGCACGACGGTCTCGGCGCTGAGCTTTTACGACGCTGATGAGAAGGACAACTCGCACGACGCAAACGTGCGCAAGGCCTACAACCTGACCGCGCAGATCGCCATGATTGTGGCCATTTACGACCGGCTGCGCAAGGGCAAGGAAATTGTCCCGCCTGACCGCTCGCTTTCACACGCAGGGAATTTCTTGTGGATGCTGAACGGCGAAAAGCCTTCAGAAACGGCCACTCGAACTTTGGATATCGCTCTTATTCTTCATGCCGACCACGAACTGAACGCCTCCACCTTCGCCGCCCGCGTCATCGCCGCAACACTCTCCGACATCCATTCCGCAATTACCGGCGCCATTGGCGCTTTGAAGGGCCCGTTGCACGGCGGCGCCAACGAGGGCGTGATGCGGCTGCTGCTGACGATCGACAAGCAAGGCGCCGATCCGGTGGAGTACGTGAAGAACATGCTCGCGGCGAAGCAAAAGATCTCCGGCTTCGGGCACCGCGTGTACAAGACCGAAGATCCACGAGCCACGCACCTGCGCAAGATGAGCGAACAACTGGGCAAGGACGCAGGCCAGCCCAAGTGGTTTGAGATGTCCCGGGCGATCGAGCTTTACATCAATCAGGACAAGAAGCTGAACGCCAATGTGGATTTTTATTCGGCTTCGACCTACGCCACGCTGGGCATCGACATCGATCTCTACACGCCGATCTTCGCGGTGAGCCGCATCTCCGGCTGGGCCGCGCATGTGATCGAGCAGCTGGACGACAACCGGCTGATCCGCCCGCGCGCCGAATACATCGGGCCGGTGTATCCTTCCCCGTGGATTCCAGTGGAAGAGCGGCTGTAAGGCGGCGGGAATGGCCCCTTTGAATCTGCCCCGCCGCTCTTCACGGGTCGTTGTACGATGTGATTGAGATGACGCGCCCTGTGATCATTTCGACACCGATGTCGACTCTTGGCGAGATCGGAAAGGAGCTTGGCCTCTCGAAGGCCGAGCAGAGTTCCCTCATTCGCCTCGTGAATGGAAAAGCGTCACGGCGACCGCCGGGCAATGCCTTCGAGACAAAGAGATCCCGTCGCAAGCGGACGACGAGGAGAGCGTCTGGCCGAACGACGCAAGACGAGAGCGCGGAGCCTCTTCGAGGCCAGCGTCTTTGAGCGTCTCTGCTTTTTAGCATCAACCGCTGCCGGATTACCCGAGGCTCGCTGATTCGATCTGTCCTCCAGGAATGCGGCCGATCAGCCAATCGATGGCGGCCTTCTCGTTTTCAATCTCGATGCGCAACGGCACGGTCTGAATCGGGAGCGACGCGGAGAGCGCGCCGATGCGGATGCGGTCTTTTTCCGTGGTGAGTAGGGTTGTGGCTCCGGCATCGCGGGCCTCTTTCGCAAGGCCTTCGAAATCGCGCTCGGTGTAGTTGTGGTGGTCGGCGAACGCCATCCGAGCGACAAGCTTCACGCCTGCGGATTCCAGGCCCTGGAAAAACTGATCGGGCCGTGCGATGCCGCAAAAAGCTAAGACAGGACCGTCAAGTGAATTGTCGACGTGCGGAATTTCCATACGTCGGCGCACGCGCCAAACCTGGGCCTTCCAGCCGCGCGCTCTTATTTCAGTTTCCACATCGGATTCGTCCGCAGGAATCGCGATCACGTGTGCGCGTTCAGCGGCATGCAATGCCTCGCGCAGATTTCCGGCGGGAAGAAGACGATCGGTCAGATCCCTGCGGCTGAGCAGCAGAATATCGACGTCGCGGACGAGCTGGCGATGCTGAAAGCCGTCGTCGAGCAGATGAACGCCGGGCCACGATGCAGTGTCTCGCGCGGCCCTTGCTCCCTCGCTCCCTCGCTCACTTGCTCCCTTAAATTCGTCCGCCTCTGCCATCAGTCCCGCCTCATATCGCTCGGCAGCGACGTAGACAGGGACCCCAGTCTCGCGCGCGATCACCAGCGGCTCGTCGCCAAATTCCTGCGCTGTCCCGCCGGGGTCAACCAACAGTGGAAGCGCGGAGCGCCGCCGGCCGTAGCCACGCGAAAGCACATCGACGTGCAGGCCACGCGCGGTGAGCGCCTTGGCGAGGGCGATCGTGAGCGGAGTCTTCCCTGCCCCGCCCGAGGAGAGATTACCGATGCTGACGACAGGCCAGCGAAGACGACGAATCGGCTTGAGGCCCTTGCGCAATTGCAACTCGCGCAGGGCGAGGCCGAGGCGATAGATGGGCACGAGTGGCCACAGCAAAGGTCGCGAGGCGGACGTGGGAGTCACGACGCACGCTCCCTGCTGGAAGTCGAGTCGAGCAACTCGCGAATGGCTGCGACGCACCGATCGGTGGCGCCGGCCTGGCGGTCGAACACTTCTTTGGCGCGCGCGCCCATAGCCCCGGCGGCGACACGGTCGCGAAGAAGTTCAATGAGTATCGAGGCCAAATCTTCCTTAGCCGCGATGCGCATCGCGTCGTGGCTGCGCAGGCTTTCAACAATAGCGACGAAATTGGCGTAGTGCGGGCCCATGACAATGGGAACGGCAAACTGGGCCGGCTCGAGGGGGTTGTGGCCACCGGCCGGAACGAGGCTGCCACCGACAAAGGCAACGCTGGCGAGAGAGTAAACAGAAGCCAATTCTCCGATGGTGTCGAGAAGCACGATCTCGCCGGGCCGGAGCGCGCGAGTTGCGCGCGCCGCGGCCGATGGCTCAGAGTACCAATCGGAGCGCTTGCACCAGGGAAGGCCGGATTTCTCCAGCAGCGCCGCGACGACGCTGAAGCGCTCGGGATGGCGCGGGGCGAGAACAAGGACGAGTTCGGAATCGGCGGCAAGAAGCCGCGGCCATGCATCAGCGAGCGCGGATTCCTCGCCCTCAAGCGTGCTGCCGGCAACGACAACCCGCAGACCGGCTGCCATCGACTTCAACAGGCGCGTGGCTTCGGATTCCTGAGCGGCGCGCACGTCGAACTTGAGATTGCCGGTGACGGAGACGCGATCGGGGAGGCAGCCAAGCGCGAGCAGGCGATCAGCGTCGATTTGGCTCTGGGCCAGCACGCGGCTGAGGCGCGAGAGCAGCGGGCGCCACAGGCGGCGCAGCCTTTGGTAGCGCGGCCATGAACGGTTGGAGATGCGGGCGTTGACCACGACAACGGGAATGCCGCGGCTGAAGCAGCCATGAAGCAGATTGGGCCAGAACTCGGTCTCCGCCAGGATGAGCATGCGCGGTTGGAGAGCGTTGAGATAGGCGCGGACGGCCCAGGGCAGGTCGAGCGGGCAATAGAAGACGCGATTCGATTCGAAGCGCTCGCGGGCCAGTGCCTGGCCGGTGCGTGTTGTGGTGGAGACGACAATTAAGGTGCCGGGTAGAGCCGATTCAAGCGTCCTGACCAGGCGCGTGACGGCGAGAACTTCGCCGACAGAGACAGCGTGAAGCCAGATGAGCGGGCGTTCGCCAGCCGGAGCAGAAGTAGAAACGAGCCGCCGCCGAATGCGGCCCAGGCGCTCGAACAGCCCCTCGCGGTACTTGTGCGTGGTGGCCATGCGCCACAGCCACCAGGGCGCGCCGGCAACGAGAGCCACAAACAAGGCAAGGTTATAGAAAAAAAGAATCATGCGTTAACGAACCAGTCTTCCGCAGGTCTAATCGTAGAGCGTCTGATCCTGGAATGATACAGTTGACCGCGATGAAAACTTTGCGGGGAATCCCGTTGCTGTTGCTCTGGTTCGCCTTGCCTCTGACGGCGAGCGACCGCACGCCGCCTCCGGTGCAGCCGGCGACTTCATTCCCCGCTGTCGAAGTTCACCCCGATGAGCATGTGGCCATCGCGGCCGAACCCTACGATACGAGAGAAAAAGAGTCCATCTTCCGCGTCGACTACCTGAGCCACGACGTAATGCCGATTCGCCTCATCGTGACCAACCAGGGCGATCGGCCCATTTCGCTTGTCGATGCGCGGATCCTGTTTGAAACGGCGGACGGCGACCGGATTCGCGCTGCCGAGCCTGACGACGTGGAGCGGATGATGACGCAAAAGGAGCGGCAGGGGTCGAGAATCCCTTTGCCTGCGCCGCTGCCTCCGATTCACGTAAAGCCAAAGGGCAGCATCAAGGAGATTGAGGACGACTTTAATACCTTCGAGTACTCGGCCCTGGCGGTTGAACCGCACACGACGCGCGCCGGATTCCTCTTCTACGACGTCTCTGGGTTGAAGAACCCGCTGGCAGGTGCGAAGCTCTATCTGCACGACCTGCGCGACGCAGACGGCAAACAGCTCTTCTATTTTGAAATTCCCTTCGATAAATATCTGCAGTCGAAGTCGAACCAGATGAACTGACGGGCAGGGCAAAACGCCGAAATACCTCCTCCGTTTTCGTCCTGGCCTCAGAATGCACGTTGGAAATCTCACCGGCCCCACGCCCTCGCCGATGCGATACTGAATGAATGAGCGCACACTTGCGTCGCGACCATAAAGAGTTGCTGGAGAGCCTTCTCAGCGGCAAGCTGCCGCGCGATCTCAGTTGGAGCGCCGTAGTCGACCTGATAGGGCAAATCGGCAAGGTCGAGCCGCACGGCAACGACGAGTTTCTCTTCGAAGTCGGATCACAAAGGGGCCTGTTCAAACGCGGCAGTGGCCACAATCTCGATGTCGAAGAGATTTCGCGGCTGCGCAGATTTCTGAGAGAAGCCGGCGTCGAGGGAAAACCGTCCGGAACCTACCCACACGGTCGAGTCGTTGTGGTCATCGACCATCGCATCGCCCGCATCTACCACGACGTGGGCAGCAGCGTACCTGAGGATGAAGTCAACGTCAGGCCCCACGATCCTTCTGGGTTCCATCGCCACTTGATCCACCGCAAGGAAGCTCATTACCAAGGCGAACGCGTGCCCGAGGAAACTTCGTTCTACGAGGAGATTGCGAAGGATCTGGCTCACGCCGAGGCAATCATCCTCATCGGCCATGCCACGGGAAAGAGCAACGCGGCCGAATTCCTGAGCGAATACCTGAAGACCCATTATCCGGAGACGTTTCCACGGGTGATCGCCGTTGAGACTGCGGATCTTTCTGCGCTCGCGGAGCCGGAGATCGAGGAAATAGCCAAGAAGCACCTGCGCGACCCCGCCGGCCTTCCCGGGCTGAATAACCCTGGCAGCTATTCGTAATAGGTAGCTGTAGTGGTGTCCGTCTCCCAGATCGTGCAGTCTTTCACGCGCACGCGGCCCGCTGTCATTCCGGCAAGCTGGCGATTCGTCTCATCGTAAAAATACCTGGCGATGTTTTCCGCCGAGGGATTGAGCGTCGTGAATGGCTCCAGGTCGTTCAGCATCTGGTGGTCGAGGCGGTCGATAACCGGGCGCAGCACCTGCTTGAGCAGCTTGAAGTCGACGAGCAATCCAGCCTCGTCGAGCGTTGCGCCGGCCAGCGTCACGCGGACCTTGTAGTTGTGGCCATGCGGGTTCTCGCACTTGCCCTTGTAGTTGCGGAGATAGTGGCCGGAGGAGAAATCCGCCTCGACGGTAACTTCGTACATTTGCGCCTGCTCGATCCTGCGCGGGAAACTCCCCGCACTTTCTCATTCTAATTTGATCGGCTTGGCTAAGGCTTGCGATTGCCGCGCCGCTTGCTTCGTGCCGCGCGCCGTGCTTCCTCGCTGCGGCGGTCCACCTGCTCGAACAGGTTGCTCAGCACTCCGATAAGAGCGGAAGCAAGCGCAGCGAGCAGCAGCAGCAGTGCCATCGTGCGCCAGAGCGAGCCATTGGCGGGCAAGCCGGGCTGAAAGCTCGACGGCACCAGCGTCATGGCGCCGGAGATCAGAGCGAAGAACCCAAGCGTAGCAGCGAGAATATAGAAGTTGCGGGACATGCGCGATTTGGCGTGAGATTCGATCGGCTCGAGCTCGGCTCGGCCTGCTTAAATTCTACGGCGCTGAGGTTCACGCTGAAAGCTCAGCCGAGTCGATGAGGGCGACCCCCGCTCTTGCGAACTCGGCTTCGATCGCGGCGACGGAGACGTTGAGATCGATGGCGCGGCAGGCATCGCGCAGCACAAACGCAGGAAAACCCAACCGCCGCGCATCAAGCGCCGAATACCCGACACAATAGTCGTAGGCCAGGCCGGCGAGAAACACGCGCGTCAGCCCGCGCTCCTTCAAATAGCCGGCCAAACCCGTCGGCGTCGTGCGGTCGTTTTCAAAAAATGCGGAGTAGGAATCGATCTGCGGAC
>CAZANC010000208.1:0-6434 GCA_964486495.1 uncultured Occallatibacter sp. | reverse complement strand
GGGAAGTTGTAGATGGCGTATGCGACGAAGCGATTGGGAATGTTCCACTGCGAGTTGCCGTAATTCACGCGGGCATTGCCATAGGGGTCGTACCAGGATTGACCCGCTCCCAGAGTATTGGCGTTCTGCTCGAAGTCGAGCGAGTGTGACCATGTGTAGTTGGCGTCGAAAGTAACGCTCTTGAGCGAGCGGTTGAGGATCTCGCCGACCAAGGCATTGTAGTTGGAGTTGACGTTGCTGATCATCTCGGTGACTGCCTGGAAATTCGTTGCCGATGGTCCGAGAAGGGCCGTGTTGCCGTAGGCGGTATACACCGGGACGGTTACGGTGGATCCGTTGGGGCCCAGCGGACCAAAGCCGCCGGGGTCGCCGGCGACCGTAATTGTCTTGGCGGTGGTGGTCGGATTCAGGTTGACATCGAGGAAGTTGGGCAACTCGCGGCCCAACCCGCCAAGATAGCTCACGGAGAGGAATGTGCCCCTGCCGACAGCCTGCTGAACCTGAAGATCGAACTCCTGTACCTCAGGAAGCTTCAAATTGGGTGCCATGAAGTATGAGGTTGGTTTGGCAGACGATGAGCCCGAGCCGATGATATTCGGATAGATTGGGGCGCCGGCGGTGTTGGCGTTCCAAGTTGGATCGAACTGACCGTTCGGGCTGCCCGTGGCGAGACGAACGTTTTCGATATTGCCGTTGGTGATGCGGCCGAAATACATGCCCCAGCCGCCGCGCAGCACGGTGGTGCCTCCGCCGGATACATCGTATGAGAACCCGACGCGGGGCCCGAAGTTCATCCAGTCGCTCGGGTTGTTGGCGATGCCGGTGTAAGGCACAAACGTGCCGACGGCGGAGGTCAGGTTCGGAATAGCGGCCGGGATCGTTTCGTGGTCCCAGCGCAAGCCGAGCTCCAGCGTCAGGCGCGGATTGAACTTCCAGTTGTCCTGAGCAAAGACACCCGTGTCCATCGTTGCCAAGTCAAAAATAGGACTGCCGAACCCTTGAACGAAGGTTGTGTAGCAGGGATAGATGCCGGTTACGGTGCTTCCGTTTTGTGATCCGTTCACGTCGCAGCCGACGGGATTGGCGACTGACGGGACAACGCCGTGCTTCAGGTTGAGCAGGTCGTTAAAGTAGTTGCCGACCCAGTTGTAGGTGTAGTCGCCGTTGTTCTTATAGGTGTTGTTCATCAAGTCGTAGTTGTGGACCGCATCCACGCCGAACTTGAAGCTGTGGTTGCCCTTGTTCCAGTAAAGGATGTCCCCGACCTGCCACTTATTCTCATTGGGATAGGCCGTGCGGTGCTCGTAGTACTCGGAGCCGGCATTGAAGCCGTAGTTATAACCAGCTTCAAGCTCCGGCACATTGGTGCTGGTGGCAATGTCGGCCTTGGTGTAGGCCGTAAGCGGCTGCTGAGTCTCGTAGTCAAGTTCGCGGCCGTATTGGTACAGCACTTCATTGCTGATGCTGTTGCTGAGGAGGCTGGTGAGCTTGGCCACGCCGTAATCGAGCTTGACGAAGTCGTTCCCCTGCGAATCCTCGGCGTACATGTCGGGGTTCGTAGTCTGCACGCCAGAGGGCGAATCCCAGCGCAGGCGGTGGAAGAGCACGCTCACGTGATGCTTGGGGCTAACCTGCCAGTCGAGCTTGGGGGTGTTGATCTCCTGGAAGCCGAAGCGCGGCACCAGCCCGAGCTCGGAGTTGAGGCCGAAATCGGAGAGTGCGGTGGCGCCGGGATAGCTGCCGACGGTGACGCGCGAGCTGCCGAAGAGCAGAGCGGCCCAGTCGTAGGAGGCCTGAGTGTAGCTGATGCCCTGGCGCGCGGCCAACGCGCAGACGTTTGTGTCGTTGAGGGGGTTCGACCCGCCGGCTGCTGTTCCTGTGAGTGCCCCGGTGGTTGTGTTGCAGGCCTCTGTGCCGGTCAACGTGGTCGACGGCACGGTATAGAACTGCGAAGGCGTGTAAGGAACACCCAGCACGGGAAACACATGCGTGTGCTGGTCGTAGGTGTAGATCCAGAAAAGTTTGTCCTTGATGAGCGCCCCACCCGCGGTGAAGCCGTAAATCTTGCGCAGGTCCTCAGGCTTGATGTGCGACTTGGTTGTGGCGCCGTTGGCGAAGGTCGTCACGAACGCATAGTCGTTAAACGCGTTCCAGTTGCTTTCCTTGTCGTAGAAGTAGGCCTGGCCGTGAAGCTGGTTGGTGCCGCTCTTGGTGACCGAGGTGACGACACCGCCAGCGGCGCGGCCGTATTCAGCCGAATAGACGCCGGTATTCACGGCGAACTCGCGGACGGCGCTGCCTGCGGTGGAATAGGCTTCGCGGGTGCGCCCGCGCTCCTCAGCGAAGAAAGCCTGGTTGTCGTCGGCGCCGTCGATTTCGACGTTGTTGAGCAGCGTGCTGATGCCGCGGACGCTGATGAGACCATAGCCGCTGGCGTCCACAGTGACGCCGGGAGTGGTGAGGGCGAGGGCCGACCAGCGCCGGTTGTTGATGGGAATATTCTGCAGCGCCGTGGTGTCCAAGGTATCGGTGAAATCGGGCGATTGCAGGTTCATGACCGGGGTTTGTTCGGTCACGACGACTTCGGTGGCGGATGACGCCACGGCCAAACGCGGCTCGATGCTCGTGACTTGCCCTACCAGAACAATGACATTGTCGGCGCGGTACTTGGCGAAGTTGGGAGCCGAAATGGAGACAGTATACGTACCCGGCTCGAGCAGAGGCGCTTTGAAGTAGCCGCTACTGTCAGAGGCGAGGTTGACAGTAAAGCCAGTGGCCAATCTCACGATGTTGACTGGAGCGCCCGGGACTACGGCTCCGGAAGAATCGAGGACGGTGCCGTCAATTGAACCTTGCGTCGTTGACTGCGCGTTCAAGGAAATGGAGCTGAAACACACAGCGAGGATGAGAAGCGCCAGGCAGCAAAGCACCAGGCGAATTCTATTGAATGTCATAACTGCCCTCCAAAGTGGTCGTTTTGCGTTTAGCCATATTCCGTGAGAACTGATTGCGTCGTTGCCGGCGCCACGAATCGGCGTTTCGGTCAACGCGCAGAACCCGGCGAAACCTGCAGCAAGCGCCGTGCAGCTGTCAAAGCCGACTCCGGGCCGACTCCGGCATGGACGCGTGCCTGCTCAAAAATCCCTGAGACTTGAGCGTACAAATCTTCGATGAACTTGCGATAAAAAGCGAAGTGAAACGTCGTGAGCATGCAACCCGGGATTCGGACCTCGGTCCACGTGTGCATGGGGCCATCGGACGGGGGAGATGCGTCCATGTTGGCCCGTGACAATCGGCTGTTATGCCCTCACGAAAATAAACTTCAAATGCAGCAGCACTAATGTCTCTAGCGAAAACAACCTTTGCCGGCTGCAACGAGGAGGCTTCTCAGAGATTGCGATTGTGCCATTGCGCCGCAGTCGACTCGTGTCTGAAATCATCTAAAACTTCAGCTGCGCCCCAATAACGCGGGCTGAAGGATTCCCTCAAAGTACGGCACTTTGGGGTGTACAGCATTCTCTCAGGAGCAGTCATTGTAGGACAGAAGCGAGCAATCTTCCAAGAGGTAATTTAAGAAATTTCTTGCAATTCGGGAAAACCAACGGTTTAGCCGTTAACTTGTGGAAAACGGGGCCTATTCATAGACGGTCCCGCGCCCGATCTTGCAGCGAAGATGCGCCATGGAGCAGGCGCAAGTGGACTGCGGCCGAACATGCGCCGGGTGAAACCGTTCGTGGGCTGCGCCAGCAAACGGGTCTGCACAGCTCGAAGCAGAACTGAATCAGTGGCCGCTGGTCTCAATGTCCATTACCGGGGTCCACTACTGGGGACCCCTTTCAATGTCCACTACCGGGGCCCCAGCGAATGCGCACGCCGGTGCGAAGCGTGAACGGCAGGCTCGGATAGCCGATGGGCGCGATGTGCTGGTTGTCGAGAAGATTCTCGGCCTGCGCGTAGACGTCAATCCACGTGAACCACTGGTAGCTGCCGCCGAGGTCGAGTTTCGCGTAGCCGAAGTCGAGATTGCGATTGGGCAGCACAAGAGAGTTCCCTTGCTCGAGATCTTCGTAGCCGAGAAAGGTGGAGTCGTCGCTGCGGCTGGCGAAGGCCGCTGTGAAATCTCCGGTGATTCGTTTGTTGGCGTAAGTGGCGGTGAAAAAGCCGGTGTGCGGCGGGCGCCGGAAGGGCCGCGCGCCTGCGAGCGGCGAGTAAATGCCAACGGGAATCCCGTCAAAAGTTGGCGCATAGCCGCCCAGCAGCGCCTGATTGTCGCTGGAGAACGACCGCTGCACGACAGAATCCAGGTAGGTGTACCCGCCGCGAAGAAAAATGTATTTGCCGATGCCGCTCTCTACAGTCGTCTCGATGCCCTGGGCGCGGAAGGCAAGGGAGTTGAGATCCAGGGAGTAGGCGTTTTCGCTTTGCAGCGTAGATTCCAGGGCTTGCTGTTGTTGCGGAGTCAAGTTGGGCAGCAGAGCGGGCACAAGTCCCGCGCCTACCGATTCAATTGAACGTCCGAACTCATTGTGAAAATAGTTTGCGCGGAAGACCATCCGCTCTCCCCAGAAAGATTGCTCACCGCCGCCTTCCCATGTGCGAGTTGTTGGCGCCTCAATTGGAGAGATTCCGTATTGCTGGATCGTCGCTTGGCCGCCGTTTTGTTTGAGGAACTCAAACAGGGAACCAAATTCCTCGGTGAGGGCGGGCTCGCGCACGCCTTGCGCGAAACTGAAGTTGAGCCTGGTGCCGCTAAAGACGCCGGATCGCGGGCGCAGCGCGTAGAAGCTGAGGCCGGCATTTGGCGAGAAGACCGTGCCGAACAATTGGTAGTGTTCGACACTTCCGCGAAGCGTATAGAAGAAGCGGTCCTTGAAGTCGCCATGCGCGCCGAAAACATAATCGTAATCGGAGATATTCAGCGACTCGTCGATCAAGTAGGCCGGCTCGCGTTCGGCGACGCGCTCGTTCTCATAGTGGAAGCCCGCCAGTAGCTGCAGATGCGGCGTGAGACGGAGGTCCCCCTGGTAGAGGAACTGATCGCGATTTGAAATCAGGTCAAGGCGGTTGGGGTAAACGCTCCCGTTGGCGGCGCTGTAATTCAGCAGCGCGGGCCCAACTGCGCTGTAGCCGTTGGCGCCCTTGATGTCCACCGGGTACCCATAGAAGTTGCCGCCGGTGAAAGAATCTGGAGCGCCGTCGCAACTGCCGGCGGGAATGCAGATGCCGGCTGGATACCATTGCTGAGACTGTTCGCGTTTGCGCGTCAGGCCGTACTGGAAGCGATTGTGGAAGCTGGCCGTGGTCTGGTTTTCAACGGCGCCGTCGCCATAAAGGTTCTGATCGCCTTCCTTGCGGTCATCGGCAATGTAATAAAAGTCCCACTGGTTGGGGACTCCGGTAGCATCGACGCCATAGTGCAGCGAGGCGCGAAGTTGAGTTTTGCCATTGAGTGCCCAGCCGACGTTAGCCGCCGATGTGGCGACGTGGTACTCGTCCATGGGAATGTTGTTGGCAGTTTGCAGCCAACTTAATGCGCCCAGGTAGTCGAGTTTGTTGTGCGCGCCGGCAAGTTCAAGCTCCTCGCGCGAAGTATCGAGATTGCCCGCATCGCCCTGGAAAAGAAAAGAAGGGAAGCTGGTAGTGCCGTGCGGCGTCGTGAGGCTGACCACGCCGCTGGCCGCATCGGCGCCATAGAGACTCGAATTTGGCCCCCGATAAACCTCCGCGCTTTCCAAAGCCGTCGTGGAGAGCGGGCCGAAGTCGAATCGGCCGCCCATATCGTCCACGCTGACGCCGTCGAGAAGGATCATCGAGGAGTCTGAATCGGCGCCCCGGACAAAAAGCGAAGTCTGCGCTCCAAGCTGGCCGTCCTGCGCTACAAATGTGCCTGGCATCAGGCGCAGGGCGCTCACCAGATCGTCACGCAATGCGATGTCGAGCGGACCAATCACGGTGGTGGCGGCGCTGGTTTGCGGCTGCGGAGTGGGCGTGCCGGTAGCGGTGACGACGATCGATTCGCGCACCCAGGCCGGCTCCAGCACGACGTTGCGCTCGATCGAATCAAATTGGCCGGCATAGAAGTTGGGTGTCTGCAGCTGCCGGAAAGATTTGGCCGTGACGACGAGAAAGAATCGGCCAGCGGAGCCGGTGGTGATTTGGAAGCTGCCATCAGACACGGAAACCGCTGAGGCGACGACCTTGCCGTTCGAGATGAGCGAAACCGCGGCGCCGGTAACTTTGGCGCCGCTGGCGTCGGTGACGACGCCGCGAATGGAAGCGGCCGAACAGAGTGTGGCCCAGAGGACGAGGAATCCGACGGCAAACGCGCGAGGCAGAGCCTGGCAGGACCGAGACGAGGCGCGGCGGAAAGTTGAGCGCGGATGATTGGGAATCGGCATGAGAGCTCCTTCGTTCCCCTCGGAACGTGAAAGCGG
>CAZANC010000207.1:0-6466 GCA_964486495.1 uncultured Occallatibacter sp. | reverse complement strand
ACCGTGCGTTCGCCGTTCGCCGTTGCGGAGGCCGCCGAGGCCGATAGCGTAGCAGGCGGAAGCGAGTTCAGCTCGCGGAAGCTCGCTTCGTCCGCCGCCCACCAGTAAAAGTTGTCGCTCACCGGCGCGCCGGCAGCATCGCTTACTTCGAGCTTCACGAAGATCGTGTGCCCTCCGGCCAAAGTTGACAGATCAGGTTTCGCCACCGGCGTTCGATCATCGGCGGCGGCCTGAACCTGGTTGGCCTGATCGCTCAGCGTCTTCCCATCCAGGCCCTCCACAAGCGTGCGCACTTTGAAGGACCGCGCCTCTCCCAGGTTGATCAGATCCACCGAGCCATCGGACAAATTCAGTTGCGCGTGCACCGGCTCGCAAGCCTTCTCGGTTCCGTAGAAGCTCGATTGCGTGTCGTAGTCCCAACTCAGAAAATTCCACTCCATGCTCGGCCACGACGGCTGCGTCATCCAGATCATGCGCGCCGAGTTGGGCTGCCAAAGATGCGCGGCAAATCCCTCGAAGATCGCGCGATGGCCAACGTAATCCAGCATCTGCGCCTTGCGCTCGAAATCCTCCAGGCTCGTAGGCGCGCCAAACTCCGTCTCCATGTGGGTCATGTACGGCTGCACCGCGCCGTTCCCGCTCTGATGCCAGTCGTGATAAGCCCATGTGTCGCTGATCGGCCAACGGTCGGGCTCGGGGATGAAGGATTTCATGCTCTCCAGCGTGGGCACGCTGGGAATCCCGAGCTCGACGCTGAATCCGCGGTTGATCCGGTAATAGGTTTCGAGCGGCTGGAATTGATAGGGCCCTGAGTTGCGCAGATTCACTTGATTCGAGCTGCCCGTGTAATAGCGCGTGTGGTCGAGCGTGCGCACCAGTTCGGCCAATCCCTCGTTGATCGTCGGCTGCGGCACGCCTTCGTTGCGCCCGCACCACACCACAATCGACGGATGATGACGGTAGCGCAGAATCGTGTCGCGCGCGTTCGCCAAGAACAGCACGGGGGCTTCGGCTTCCAGATTGTAAGTCTGCGTCGATTCCCAGAAGTCGTTCCACACCATGAGTCCGTATTTGTCGGCCAGCGCGTAGAAGTTCTCCTCCGTATTCTGGCCCATCCAATTGCGGATCATGTTCACGTGTGCGTCGCGATGCAGCCGGAAATACGGCTCCAGGTGCTCGATGCTCACGCGCTTCAGCATATCGTCCATGCCCCAGTTGCCGCCGCGAGCGGCAATGCGCACGCCGTTCACCTTGATCACCATGTCCGTTCCCGGCCATCCGCCATCGACCGGACGAATTGACTGCGAATCCGCGGCGCCCGCCTCCAGTGTCTGCACCCACGAGTGCAACATCCAGTCCGGCAGCGTTTGTCCAGGCAGCACTTGATTCGGCGTCCAATCGAAAATCTGCCTGATGCCCTGGTGCGTCCCGTCGATCAGCGGCAGTGCCTCATCGTGAGTGCGGCTAGGCAGCACCTCCACGCGCCGCAGATTTCCCGGTGCGTCGAAGAGCGAAAGCTCGTAGCTCACCTCTCTCATGCCGAATTCGATTTGCTTCGCCGCGCTGACCTTCCCGCCGACGGCCAACGAAACCGTCAGCGCGTGCAGCGCGGGATCTCCGTACCCATTCGGCCACCACAGCCGAGGATTCTGAACTTTGAGGTCGGCAAACTCCGCAGGCTCCAGCCGAACCACCGTCTCCCCCGGGACCAGATGAACCTGCTTTGTCACTTTTACGTCGTCGAAGCTGGCCGTGAGCTCGCCATCGATCGCGGCGGCGCCGGTGTTGGTCAGCGGCGCTTCGATTTCGATGTCGGCCTCGCTTCGGTCGGGTTTGGGCAACGTTGTAATCACATTCAAGTCGCCGATCTCCGCCGGCCCCGTCGCCGTCAATGTCACGTCCTGCCAGATGCCCGTGTCGCGGTCGCGAATGCCGGGAATCCAGTCCCAGCCCTCGGCGGCGGAAAAGGTCGGCCCGTCCAGCACTTCAATTCCGCCGTTCTCACCCGGGCCGCCTTTGATCGACTGCTCGTTCGGAATCCCCGGATGCGGCGGTGGAGAAACACGCACTGCCAGCGCATTCTCGCCGCCGGCGGCAACGTCCGTCACGTCGAATTTCCCGCGTAAAAATGCGCCGGTAAATCCGCCGAGTTTCTTGCCGTTCATCCACACTTCGGTCGCGTAATTCACCCCTTCGAAGGTGAGCGTCAGGCTGCGTCCACGCGCTGCGGCTGGCGTCTTGAACTCGACGCGGTACCAATAATCCTGACGAGCCAGGCTCTCGGGTATGGCCAGATTGTTCAGCCCGTAATCGGGATCGGGATAGAGCCCGCGGTCGATCATCGTCGTCAGCACCGTGCCCGGCACCGTGGCCACCAGCCAGCCTTTGTCGTCAAATCCGGCTTTGGAAATCTCTTCTCCGGTTGCACTCACATGCGGCGCCGCCTCCAGCCTCCAGCCGCCCGCGAGTTTCCACGGATCATCGCCTTTCAACTGGCAATGCAGGTCCGCCGCAGTCGGCTCTTTCGCCACCGGCTTCTGAATCTCGCCCTTGCCATGCGGCATCGTGGACGGATCCTGCGGCGCGCTGTATCCGGCCTGTGCGCGAGTCTGCACCGGCCAATGCTGCGAGGCCTCCTCGTACGTGGCCAGGCTGAAGTCCGGCGGCGCATCGGCAATCGCTTTCACCTGTTCGGCTGTCAGTGCTCCGCGGTAGATTCTGAGCGACGCGATCTTGCCGCCGAAGTGGCCGTCCGCGACATTTGGCAATGGCGGCGGAGCCATCTCCAGAACCGCAGCAACGCTGCCTTGGGCAAGCGCGCTCGCAGCCACCCGTTGGCCATCGGCATACAGGACAATCTGTTCTCCGTCGCTCACCGCCGCGGCCATGTGCCACTTTCCCGCGTCGAGTGCCTGATCTCCCGGCACAAATCCTGCCGAACTCTGCGCCCGGCCCAACCACAGGCCGAGCCGATTATTTTCGATGCCAATAAAGCGCGCATCCTCCGCGGCGGGGTCGCCAATGCCGGCCAGCAACGCGGTGCCTTGCTTCGGCTCCGGAGACTCAAACCAGAATGCCAGCGTCCATGATGCGCGCCCGGCCAGAATAGGATCCTGCATCGAGGGCTGGCCCGATCCCTGGCCGTCCATCGCCACGGCTGTGAGGCCGTCAAGCGAAGTCGACGAAGACAGCGGCTTGTTCAACCCGGGCCCGTCAGCAAGAAAAACAGCATTGAAGGGGCCGTATGCTGCCGCTGGTGGCGCCGGCGCTTGCGCGTGCAATTGAGCAGCCAGGGCGGCGGCAACCACGGCAACGGCCACTTGCATAACTGCGCGACCGCGAAGCCGGACTCCGGCCGCAGGACTGAATGTGGGATGCTTGAGCATGGCAGACCATCCTATAGGACTGGCGAATTGAAGCGCAAAGTACCTTTTCGATTTCCGGGCCTGGCCAACGCAGCAATCCAAAGTGACCCAAAAGATATCGTTATCACCGGCAGAGATGTGTCTCCCTCCAGGGAAGAACATCTTGCCCCAGAAACCGGGAACCATCATAGCGGCAACGGGTCAGAGTTGTCGCCAGATTTCTCTGAAAGATTCCCAGCTTCCCGCCGCCAGTTGTGGTACAAATGGTAACAATCCCACTGCAGATGGGAATGCTTTCATCGGTTGAGGCCTGCGGTGTTCATGATGGCTGACCTTGTGGATAGTCGCGTGCTTACATTCGATGTTGGCGGCAGTCACGTCGCTGCTGCGGTGTGCTGCGCCCCGGATTTCCGCATCGGGCCTGTCGCCAGCGCGCCTCATTCGGCCACGCATACCGCCGACGCCTTTGTCGATCTCCTCTACGACTTGGGAATGAAGGCTCGGACAGGCCACGACGGGATCATCGGAGCCATGCTCGCCGTGCCTGGACCCTTCGATCTTCAGGCTGGCGTGAGCCTGATGCGCCACAAACTGCCCTACCTATATGGAGTCGATCTGCGCCAGGCCCTCGCCGCGCGATTCGGCTTGCAGGCCACCCAGGTGCGTTTTCTCAACGACGCCGATGCGTATCTGCTCGGCGAGGTCGGAGCAGGAGCGGCACGCGGCTTCCGGCGCGCGGTCGGTCTCACGCTGGGCACGGGCATTGGTTCAGCATTTGCCGTCGATGGTCATCTCGTAACCGAGGGACCCGGCGTGCCCGCTGGCGGCGAGATCTGGAATCTTCCCTACGAGGGCGGAATCGTCGAGGACTTTGTCTCGTCGCGAGCGATCGCCGGGAACTACGAACGCTGCACCGGCAAGCGGCGCGAAGTCGTTGATCTCGCCGCCGCCGTTCCCAGCGATCCGGCGGCGAAACAGGCCTTCATCGAATTTGGGCAACATCTTGGCATAGTAATTCGCACGCTGCTCGCGGCGTTTCACGCGGACGTAATCGTACTGGGCGGCGGAATCTCCCGCTCCGCGAATCTTTTCTTGCCCGCGGTGCAGAACGAACTCGGTGATTCCCCGACCCAACTGCGCGTCTCCGCACTCAAGGACAAAGCCGCGCTGGTCGGTTGTGGCGTGGCTGCGTTCCGCTCTGAGAATAGCTCGGCGGAATCGGCTGAATCCAAATCCGTAAGCAGCAGTACCGTCTTGGCCCCCGGGGACACCCCAGACGGCGCTATGGAGGCGCTCTAACCGCCATTGCAGTGCTCGTAGCGCCGAACGACTCCAAGGGACCGTACGGGCCTGGAGATTCCTCATGCACAAGAATCAGTACGCCGCAGATATTCAAGAAACCCGCAGCCTGGGCTGGTTCGCTCTGGCCGCATTGTTTGCCATTCTCCTGCCGCCGCCGTTGTTTGCCAAGACCGTAGTCTTCTGGCAGCCCGGGTTCCCAGTTCCCTCCAGTCAACCCGTGGAACGCGACGCTCTGGCGAAGGCTCTTGACGGGTTGGACCCTCAGTTCCTGGATCTGGAATCACTGTCCGACCCAGCCGCGCTCAAGGACACCGATTTGCTCGTGCTGCCTTACGGTTCCGCAGTCCCGACCGATGCCTGGAAGGCGATTGAAGGGTACCTTCATGCGGGCGGCAATTTGCTCGTGGTGGGCGGGCAGCCTCTGCATGTGCCAGTCAGCGAGGCCGATGGCAAGTTTGTCGCGGCATTTCCGCAAGACACCTACGCCCGCAGTCTCGGTTTTTCTCATACTTACGAGGTTCCCGTTCCTCCCGGCGCGCGTTTTTCATGGAAGTTTGGCTATGATTTTCCGCAATCGCCGCAGGTTCACGCGCACCGGTTCTTTGCCGTCGAGGGCCGACTCGACGGCCTGGGCTATATGGTGGATGCCGGCGGCGACTTGACTGCGGCTCCCGTCATCGTCGCCGACCACGCTTTCGGCGCCATGAGTGGCAGCCGCGTTGTCGCGCTTGATTTCGATCCCGATCCGGGCTACTGGCAAACCCAGGACGGCGTTGCTCTCATCCGGCAATCCGCCCTGTATGCCAGCCAGGGCGCTACACAGTTTTCTGTCGAGTTGCTCTTCAGTACAATCCGGCCCGGCGAGCCCCCGCTCATCACCGTGCACCTGCGCAGCCTGCGCCAGCAGTTGCCTGGCGTTTCATCCAGCGGCGAGGTGAAACTCACGCTCAGTTCGGCGAAGGGAATCGTCGATTCGGCAACGCTTCCCATCTCAGACGGCCGGATCGCGGATATCGTTGCGCCCTTTCACAAGGCTCTCGATCCCGGTTTCTATAAAGTCACCGCGGTCTTGACTGAGAGCGGACGCCTGCTCGAGTTTTACCAGAACGGTTTCTGGGTAGCAGAAACGTCGGCTCTGGCGGCGGGGCCGGCGCTTGGAGTGCGCGGCGATTTTCTCACCCGCGACGGCGCGCCGTTCTTCCCTGTCGGCACCAACTACTTCTCCACCGAACCGAGTGGAATAGACTTCTCCGGGCCGAGGAACGCGTGGATTTGGGAGAAGGATTTCAGCGACATGGAGCGCCATGGGGTCACGTTTGTGCGCACCGGCGTGTGGATGCCCAACCTGCGCTTTGTGGAGATGAACACCGGCGGCGCGAACGAGCGCTTTCTGCGCAACCTCGAGGCTTTCTTGCATTGCGCCCAGCAACACAACATCGCGGTCAACTTTACGTTTTTTGCTTTTACTCCTCGCGGGGGCGGTTTTGGCCCCCAGGATCCGGATGTCACGCCGCCCAATCCCTACACCGATCCGGGACAGGTGCAATTGCAGCAGGCATATATCCGTTCGGTTATCGAGCGCTTCAAAGATGTGCCGTGGCTCTCCTGGGACTTGATCAACGAACCGAGCTTTTCCAATCCTCGTCACGTCTTCAAGGGCAACTATCCCAATGGCGACCCGACCGAGACAGCCGCTTGGCATAAGTGGCTGCGCCAGAAGTATGACGGGAACCTTGCAGCGCTCGCCGATGCGTGGCGCGTTCCGGCCGAACAGTTAGGCGCCTTCGATGCCATCCCGC
>CAZANC010000206.1:0-6499 GCA_964486495.1 uncultured Occallatibacter sp. | reverse complement strand
GTTCGGCGCGAACCACTTTATGTCTGCATCCGTGTAGAAATTCTCTCTTCGTAAAACAGGATGGGCACGGCGAAAGGCGATCATTCCCCGAGTGAAGCGCTGGATCTCTTTGTGCTTTTCAAGCAGGCTCCAGTCAAACCAGCTCACCTCGTTATCCTGGCAGTAAGCATTGTTATTGCCGCGCTGGGTTCGGCGAAACTCATCGCCGCCGAGCAACATGGGAACCCCACGAGAGATAAACAGGGTTAGCAGGAAATTTTTGATCAAGCGGATACGCATGCCCTCGACAGCTTGATCCTGGCTCGGCCCCTCCACCCCGCAATTATCGCTGTAGTTGGCATCGGTCCCATCGCGGCCGGACTCGCCATTTTCGTTATTGTGTTTCTGCTTGTAGCTGACCAAGTCGTTCAGTGTGAAGCCGTCATGACAAGTGACGAAGTTGAGGCTGCTCGCCGGTCCCTTGCCTGAGCTTTGGTACAAATCCGCGCTCCCGCAGATTCGCTGCGCGAACGATCCGATCATGTTCGGGTCGCCAATCCAGAAGCGGCGCACATCGTCACGGAAACGGCCGTTCCATTCCGTCCAACGCCTGGTGGAAAAATCTCCCACTTGATAGGCACCGCCGGCGTCCCAGGCTTCCGCGATGATCTTTACGTCACGCAGAATGGGATCTTCGGCAATGTTTTCGAGAAGCGGAGCGTCGCGCAGAATGTTCCCGTGCTCATCCCGGCCCAGGACGGAAGCGAGGTCGAAGCGAAATCCGTCAACGTGCATGTGCATTACCCAGTAACGGAGCACACTCATGACCAGCTCTCTTACGACAGGGTGATTGGCATTCAGCGTATTGCCCACGCCTGTAAAATCCTTGTAGTACCGGCGTTGGTTCTCCTGCAACATATAGAAGATTGAGTTCTCAATGCCGCGCAGGCAGATCGTGGGTCCCAGCTCATCGTTCTCAGCTGTGTGGTTCAAAACGATGTCCAGGATCACTTCGATGCCGGCGCGATGAAAAGCCTTGACCATCTCTCGGAATTCCACGATCTGCCGCCAGTGCGATCCTTCAAAGCTATAGGACTGCTTGGGAGCAAAGAAGGCGACCGGATTGTAGCCCCAGTAGTTCTTGAGTTTCTCTCCCGTGATTGGATTGAGCCGCTGCAACTCATTTTCGTTAAACTCGAGGACAGGCATCAACTCAATGGCGGTTACTCCCAGGTCCTGGAGATAAGGGATTTTTTCGGTCAACCCGGCGAAGGTTCCAGGGCGCTCCGCTTTCGAACTGTTATGAATTGTGAAGCCGCGAACGTGTGTCTCATAGATGACCGTATCGGAGGCGGAATGTTTTGGAGGAGAATCCATCTCCCAGTCGAAATTGTCGCGGGTGACGATCGATTTCGGTGTGGTGCCGGCGTTATCGACGGTCGAAATGCTTAAGTCAGCCAGTCTGCTGGAGGAATCGTAGCCACGGGCGGCTAAAAAATCCCAATTCTCGACGCCGGCAATTGCTCTTGCATACGGATCCAGGAGCAACTTGTGCGGGTTGAAGCGATGGCCTTTTTCCGGTTGATAAGGTCCCTCGATGCGATAACCGTAGAGTTGTCCGTCGGCAATGCCTCGCACCCATACGTGCCAAATGTCACCTGTCCGATGACGCATTGGATCCAGGTCAATGACCCTCGCCGGAGAGGAATCGTCGGGATGTCGGTAGAGCTCCAGGCGGACTCCGGTCGCATGACGGCTGAACAAAACGAAACAAACTCCGTCTCCTTGTTGATGTGGGCCCCCAATCGGAAGCGGAGTTCCCGACTGAATTTCACTTTCCTCAGGCGATGCTGCGAAACCACTCGCCGGATTCTGCTCGGTCGCTGATTCAGTCATTGACATAGTTTTACATCCTCACGTGTTACTGGCCTGCTTGTTCCACCCGTGGAAGCGCGAGCGGTCACCTGCATTCCACGCCTCGCGGAGACCAGGGGCGCTCAGATCCCAGTCTGGGCGAATTTCACTCGTCGCGGCGCGCAGATCGTGCCAAAGGTCGGCGAGCGATGGACGGCCCCAGAACCAGTAGCCGTTATAGATGCTGTAAATCACGAGGCCCGGCTTGAGCACGAGCGTATGCGGGATCATCGGATTATGCTCGGGGTCGGTGTACTCCTGGATGTCGAGATCCTTCTGAATCGTTCGGCCGGGGTCCGAAAGGAAGGTCCACTGGGCTCCGACGGACGCACGGAATTCCTGTAGCGTATGGTGATCGTCCGTAGCGATCGTGACGACTTCAGTGTAGGCCACCGCGATCTTGGGGTAGAACGCGGCGATTTCCAAATGCTGCTGGTGCTCTTTTGGACAAAAGTGGCCGCGCGCAAGCGTAAGGATCAGCGGATCCTCGCCCTGTAGCTTGCTGAGCTTGCGCATTTCGCCCGTGTGATCGGGCAGTTCGTAGTCGGGGAAAATGCCTCCGGGCACGATATCAGAACGCATGATTGGACTCCTCCCTTGAGTCGATGGGGATACCTAAAAGATCCGGAATCCTCCTATTTTCGATGCATCGCGTCGGCTTCCAGGTAGCCAACGTCCAAAAAGTCTCGACCCGCTTGCAAATAGCCGGCAGGCGAACGGCCGGAATGACAATCTCTTGCGTCTACCAGCGACAAGCCGGTGCGGCGCCATCGACGTGAAGAATCTCTCCGCTTACATGACCCGCCTGGACCAGGTAAAAAACGGCATCGACAATATCCTTTACCGTCGCCTTTTTCACAACCGGCTGTGTCGAGTCGTTGGGAACATTCGGGTGCATTGGTGTGTCCACTTCGCCCGGAGCGACAGCGTTAAAGCGAATGCCATCTTTGGCGTACTCGATTGCGAGATTCTGGGTCGCCGAATTCAACCCACCCTTCGTCATCATCGGTATCGAGCCATTTTCACCGGCGATGGGCCGATCTGCAAGCGCTGCTGAGATGCTCACAATGCACCCCGATTTCTGTTTCAGCATTTCTTTCACGGTGCGCTGCGTGATGTAGAAGAATCCAAGTAGATTGGTGGAGACAAGGGCTTCGAAGTCTTCGGTAGTGAAGTCAGTGAAAGGCTTGTTGAGGAAGATGCCGGCGTTATTCACCAAAACGTCGACGGCTCCGAAGTTGTCGATTGCAGCTTCGACCGCCTGGACAGCCGTTTGCTCTTTGCTGATATCGCCATCGATGAGAACGAGGCCATCTGATTTCGCCAACTTTCGAGTGGCGTCACGAGAGGTTGCGACGACGTTATAACCCTCTTCCAGAAACCGTCCGACCAAACCCGCGCCAATACCCCCTGATGCTCCGGTAATAATTGCTGTTTGTTTGCCCGGCATGCAAGACCTTTCGTTTAGAGGCGCGAACCCAATACAAAGTTGCGTCGCCAACCCTACGCAAACGGCACGAGCTTGCCGAGGATGGTCGGAAGATATTCCGCGACCGTCGGATGAATATGCATTGCACGCTGGATGACCGTGTACGGCGCCTTCGCATACATGACGTCGAGCAGAACGTGAATCACTTCATCGCCTCCGACTCCAAGAATCGCAGCTCCGAGAATTTGTTTTGTTTCCGCATCGACGCAGATCTTGATGAATCCTTGTGTCTCACCTTTTTCGTAAGCCCGGGTCACTTGACTCATCGGATATTTGACAGCGAGGGCACGACGGCCGGATTTCCGTACTTCTGCGTCGGTCGTGCCGCACCGTCCTAGCGGCGGATCGATATATAGCGCGTAGGCTTGGACCCGGTCGGAAACCCGGCGATGGTCAGCGTTAAAGAGATTGTCCGCGACGATCTCGTAGTCGTTATAGGAAGTATGCGTAAAGGCGCCGCGGCCGTTACAGTCTCCCAATGCCCAGATGCCGGGCACGTTCGTTTGCAGTTGATCGTCAACCACTATGTAGCCGCGGTGGTCGGTGGCAACTCCAGCCCGGTCCAGTCTCAGATCGCTCGTGTTGGGAGTACGTCCCACGGCCAGAAGAACGTGAGTGCCCACTACTTCTGGCGGACCTTCTTCGCATGTGAGGCCGACGGCGACACCGTCATTGCGCTTCGCCAGTGAGATACATTTCGCGTTCAGGCGGATGTTTATGCCCTCAGCCTTCAGGATTTCGAGCACAGCTTGGGAGACGTCTTCGTCCTCCCGTCCGATCAGGCGCGGTCCCATCTCCACAATCGTGACTTCGCTCCCAAGGCGGCGATAGATCTGAGCGAATTCCAGCCCAACATAGCTTCCGCCGACGATGATGAAATGCTCGGGCAAGAAATCAATGTCCATGATCGATGAGTTGTCGAGAAACCGGACGTCGTGAATGCCTGGCATTTCTGGAATCCGAGCACGCCCGCCCACGTTAATAAAGATCTTGTCGGCTTCGAGAACTTCATCGTTGACCACGACAGTGTTCGACGACTGAAAACTGGCGTGGCCCTGAATGACCGTACAATTTGCGGTCCCTCGGAGCCACTTTTCCACTCCCTTGCTGGACCTCGCCGAGGCCGCATCCTTGCGGGCTTTGACTCGCGTCATATCGACCCGCAAATCGCCAATCGTGAAACCATATTCCGCTCCCCGGCCGGCGACGTGGATCGCATAGGCACTCGCCACGAGCGTCTTTGTCGGGGTGCATCCCGTATTCACGCATGTGCCGCCAAATTTACCGCGCTCGATAATGGCGACGGTTTTGCCGGCGCCCGCAAACCGCGCTGCCATGGGCGGGCCCGCCTGACCCGTCCCGATGATGATTGCATCGAAGTGCTTCATGGCGCGATCAGTGCGTCTCCTCTATATGGAGCTTGGCGTCTCTGGATGCCTCTTCGGGGGTCTTGCCGTCCTGACGCGCGACAATGTAGGCGGCATACCAGGCCGACCACTCGTGCTTTGGAGCGGTAGGTTCGTATTCGCTGTGGTGCTTCTCAGCCTCTTGCAAGAGTTCGGTCAGAGTCGCGACATCCAAGTTACTAAGTCCTCGGCCGGGCAGCCGCGTTGTGACCTCCTGAAGCAGCCATCCATTGCCGTCGGGGTCACGAAATGTGGCGAACGAGCCGTAGGTGGCATGCTTGGGCGCCGGCCCGCCGACGCGACCGCTGCCGTCGTTCCGGAACTGAGCGCCTGGTGTTCCGGGGTGGAACACCTCACTCACTTCAATACCGCGTGCGACGAGATCTTTGCGCGCAGCCGCAACATCGGAGACGACCAGGTAAAGGCCTTGGGCCGATCCTGGCGCAGCGGATGTTATCTTCGAGCCAAACTGAACCGAGCACCCTGAGCCGGGCGGCGTGAATTGAACAACCCGGAAGCCGTTATCGAAAGGGAAGTCGGCGTCGAGCCGCCACCCGAGTTTGGTGTAGAACTTTCTCGAGCGGTCAACATCCGCGACCGGAACGACGGCCACCTCGAATTTCATATCTACTCTTTCGGAGCTGGCGCCGCCAACCGGCTCACTGCTCGGAAGCGCACCCAGAGTCGCCATATTTCCTCCCCGTTCGTCAGCCAAATCACCGTCCAGATCTCTTGCATACTCCCGATCTCATGCCGCTGAAACCAGCTTCTTCTTCTCATTGAGTGCCGGTAGAAGAAGTTTCAGAAGCGCTTCGTCCGAGAACGGGTTCTGACCCGATATCAATTCGCGATCTTGAACGACGTAGCTCGACCATGGAGCGAGGACACTTACGTCTCCGCCCGCCGTACTCAAGGCGAAGTCCGGGTAGAAGAGAACCTTACCGCCAATCTCAAGCGGCTCGCGCTGCTGCTCTTCCGCCGTCGAAAAGATCGTCATTTTATATCCGGCATAGATCCATCCTTGAGCCTTTGCCTGTGCTCCAGCGGTATCGCCCGCCGACAGCGCGGCGACAAACTCCTTCGATTCGGGAAGCGCGGAGAGCAGTGAAATCGGGCCATGGCAGAGCACCGCAGTAGGCTTCGATGTTTCATGGAAATGTCTCATCACGATGCCCGCGTCGGGATCATCGAGAAGATCGATCATCGGGCCGTGGCCGCCGGGGACGAAAACAGCGTCGTATTGATCCAGACCCGATGCGATCACATCCGAGATGCGAGTTGGATTTCTGAGGCCAGTCAGGCTATCGCGGAATTTGAAATAGTCCTGGAGCCTGGCCTCGTCCCCGCCGAAGAAATCGGGGACAGCGGAATGGAGATCCAGTTGCGGCGTGTTGCCATTGGGGTTGGCGAAAGTGATCTCGTAGCCCTCCTGCATGAGGGCGCGGACCGGAACCGTCAACTCGTTCAGGTAATAGCCGGCGCCGCGATAACACCCGCCATTTTTCAACGGTAAGCCGTATCCGCTCGAGACTAGCACCAGGACTTTTCCTTTTGTTGTCATTTGTTCTCCTCGTTGAAATCGAATTCCGTTCTCCTGGATATGAGCTCGCCCCTTCTCCCGAGTGCGCGAGGACGGTCCACCCCGGTTGACGGGTATTATGGCTGCGGGAATCCGAACATCAACCACGACTGATTGGCTACCCAATGCGGA
>CAZANC010000205.1:0-6503 GCA_964486495.1 uncultured Occallatibacter sp. | reverse complement strand
TGTCATCCTGAGCGACGAGCGCAGCGAGAAGTCGAAGGACCCGTGGTTGCTTTTCGGGCCCTACATCACCGCACAAAAAACCATTCCGCAGTATCATGCACACCATGCACGAAGGCAGCTACTTCACCTACATCGTGGCCAGCCGCAGCCACACTCTCTACATCGGTGTCACCGGTAATCTGCAAAAGCGCATCTTCGAACACAAATGGAAGGAGCGCGACGGGTTCGCAGCGAAATACAACTGCGACCGCCTCGTCTGGTTCGAGAGCTACCAAGTCGTAGCAGCGGCCATCGCGCGCGAAAAGCAGCTAAAGGGCTGGAGGCGGGAAAAGAAGATCGCGTTGATTGAGAAGATGAACCCAGCGTGGGTCGACCTGAGCAAGGACTGGTACGACGTGGAGCCCGCCGACTTTAAGCGTGCAATGGATCCGATGCGCGGTTAAACGCAACCAAACAATGCCCGCACCCCCAGGAATTGTCATCCTGAGCGACGAGCGCAGCGAGGAGTCGAACGACCTGTGGTTGCTTTTCTCTTCTCCCCCCAATGAATTGTCATCCTGAGTGACGAGCGCAGCGAGGAGTCGAAGGACCCGCGGTTGCTTTTCGCTTCGCCCCCCAAGAACTGTCATCCCGAGCGAAGCGCTTTTCAGCGGAGCCGACGGACCTGCTTTTGTCTTTCGTCTTGCATCAGGTCGCCTCTGGGATACCACGAACCAACTCCGCCCACAACCCGTTCTCTTCCACCCACAGAAATGGGTGCCCCATCCTTCGCCTTCTTTCTGGCGAAGGGTGGGATACCGCGAACGCCAACCGACGGGCACTGTATCAGGGCACGACGTCAGTCGTGCCAATAAGCAGCCAACAAAACGAAATGTCCGGGCTTTAGCCCGGACATCTCAACCCAAACCCCCTCCAAACAAAAGCGCCGACCGCAAGGTCCGCACCCTGCCCCTTCCCGCACACGCGTCTCGGATCGCAACCCCTACTTGTCCACGCACAGCACGTCGTAGTAGTTATTGATCGAAACTTTCTTCACCGCCGCCGGCAATTTGGGCAGTTGAATCGTCTTGTCAACCGTCGAATCGCCAGTGATGTTGGCCGAACCCAAATGCATCACATTACCATCGACAAACTCTAGGTAAATCGGCACCAGCATCTTGAAATTCGCGGGTACGCCCGACTGAGTCAGCACAACATGCAGGCTCACACCGGCATCGTTGGGCGTCGCCTGACCCTCAAAATGGTAGGCCGGCAGATCCGTGCCGTACACGTACTCCCTGAAAAACCAGTCCATGCGATGATTTCCTTCGAGGTCCATCCCTGCGCTCATATGTTTTTCAACAGTCGCTTTGAAGTCCTCGGTCGTGGCCGCCTGCAGCCGGTAGGTATTCACAAAGTCCTGCATGGTGGCCTTGAAACGCGCGTCGCCGTCCTTGGGCGACCACATCATCATGCGAATCATATGCAGAATGTACGCGCCCTTGGGATAGACCAGATCGCCGTAGATATTCCAACCGGCGTTTGGTGAACTGAGCCGGATGCCCATCGTCACTGGGCCGACGTCAATCGGGCGGAAGCCGAACTGATTCTTCTCGGTTAGCATCCGCCGCTCTTCTTTCCAGAAATGGATGAAATCGTCGAGCTTGGGTCTCGTAAGCTGCAGAAAGATCGACGCCGATGCATCGGCGAAGCCTTCGCTCATCCACTGGTCGCGATAACCGCGGAACCCCACCGTATGTCCCCACCACTGGTGCGCAACCTCGTGCGGCGTCACCACATCCCAATACATGTGTTTGTTCAGGTTCTCGCCGCCCAATCCCAGGTAGTGTTTTTGCGTGTCATCGAAAAAGCCACAGATCGGCAGGTAAACCAGCATCGGCCAGCTTTGTCCGTAATCGCACGCCGACTGTTGCGTAAGAGCGATGTGCGGGAAGGGCAGAGGACCGAAGTAGTCAGTGTAGATTCTCGCCGCGGTTTCGCCTTGGCTTAGCTCGTTGGCCAGCATAGGTGTGGTGTCGAGCGTGCCCAGGCTCTGATCATTGTCAGCAAGCGCTTGGGCAAGGGCGACGACAACGTCCGGTCGTCCGTTGTTGGCATAGGCATCGATCGTCAGTTGCCCTGTCAGGGGATTGCCAAACTTTGCTTCCTCGGTCTTGAAATCGCCCAGACTGAAACCAACCACTGGAAGCGGTGTCTCGGTCTTCCACTCGGTGGTAGTGATTTTGCCCTCGGTACTCTCGTTCATCTTGGTTCCCGTGGCGATGAGTTGCAATCCCTTCGCTACATGAAAGAGCATGTGGTAGATGGCGTAATCGCCCAGGCCCTGGCTTGAGTTGGGAAACCAGTCCTCTCGCGCGATCGGGTAATAGTTCTGGCTGCCCATGTTCAGAACCACATCTCTTCCGCCATAGGCGACCTTGAACGTCGTCGTTTCGTCTTTCTTGAGCGGTGCGGCGAGTACCGCTCCAAATTCCGGATCGTCCTCTTTCTTTTCCTGCACCCAGTCCAGCGGCACGCCGTTGCCTGAGTCAACCTGGCTGACGCGCAATGTCGGATACAGATCGAGCGGGACGACGGCGACGCCATCCTGCTCCGCGCGCACTTTAACCGTGGCAACGGAGGTGAGAAAACCGCTCTTATCGATGCTCACATCGAGATTCTCGTTCAGGATTTTGTAAGCCGCGTTGTGTTCGTTGCCGCTCGGTGTCCCTTCGGCGTACTCCGCTGCGCGGTGGAATGCGAGAAGATATGTCGCCGTGTCCTCCGTGCTGCTCCAGTTGATGAGGGCAACCTCTTCTGGAGCAACGAGGACGACACCTTGCGGGTCAAAAATGAAAAAGAGGTGAGTGTTTTTGCGGCCGTGAATCGCGGCCATGAAGTACCCGCCCGGAGCCGGGCTGAGAACGTCCTCAAGCAGACGCAGATCGAGGTTTCCGTAGAATTTTTCATAGTAGAACATGACCGAATTTTCCGCCACGGACCCCTCGGAGTGATGCCGCAAAAACGTCTGTAGCTCCTGCCCGGCTTTGATGAAATCATTGTCTGACTGGCCTGCGCCCGTCGCGGCCTTGTGCAGCTCGTCGGCGGTTGAGTCAGTAAAGCGCAGCACCACTTGGTCGAAATCTTCGTCAAATTCCTCGGTTTGGTTCAGGATGGAGAGGTTGTGCCGCTCCTCGGCCGTCGGCGGAGTAATGTGCAGGTGGCCCTCGCCTCTGAAGACCGCCCCTGTCGCCTTGCCGTTCACCTGGCCGTAAAAGGCAAAGCTACCGCTGTGAAAGGTGAACGTCGCCGCATCGCGCTTCAGTTCGAGGTCCTTGACCGTGATGACTTCTCCGCCGGGCAGCAGCACGCGCAACTGTTGGTAAACGGCGTTGGCGTTTGCGGTGCGTTGCGCAGGCAGCGTGCCGGGGCAACTTGCAACCATAAGGAAAATGGCAAGAAAAGGCGGACGAACACGAACCCGCATGGGAGCACCCCTGTTGCCTGAGTATTGCTTTGGGAACACTATAGTGCAGATTTCGATTCTGTGCCGTGATCGATGCCAGGTGGCCGGTTACTAGCCGAGCGGCGCATTCGCATCGGACTTGCTTCCGCTCCATCCATCTTCTCTGATCTGATTGCAGTATTATGCGGAATTTTGTATACTCTCTCCGTGGACATTCCGCCACGCAAGGTGAAGTTTTGCGGCAGCTCGCGGGCCGACCTGCGCAGCTTTTCGGTGGATGCACGGCGCGAAGCCGGCCAGCAGCTTTTTCAGGTGCAGACGGGAGAGGAGCCCGGTGACTGGAAAGCCATGGAATCGGTCGGCCCTGGCGTTCGGGAGATCAGAATTCGCGACGAGCACGGCATCTATCGCGTGATGTATGTCGCTAAATTTTCTGAGGCCATCTACGTACTGCATTGTTTTCAGAAAAAAACGCAGAAAACCGCACCCGGAGATCTTGCCCTGGCCAAGCGGCGCTACAAAGAGCTAGTGAGGGGTTTAGCCGATGAAAGTTGAAACCTTCGATAATGTATGGGACGCAATTGAGGATGATCCCGGAATCCGGGAAAACCTCAAATTACGCTCTGAACTGATGGTCGCTCTGACGCGCCACATCAAGCGCGAAAAATGGACGCAAGCCAAAGCCGCTAAGCTCCTCGGCGTCACCCAGCCTCGCATCTCCAATCTGATGCGCGGCAAGATCAACGCTTTCAGCCTCGATTTACTTGTGGGGATGGCAACCGCCGCAGGCCTCCGGGTCACCATGCGCGTCCAAAAAGCCGCCTGACGCGATCCCGGCGGCAACCCTCGGCTGGACCGCTCCGGCACTCCTCACCCTAGCTCCCGGCCGCATCGAACGTTTTTGTCAAGAGCCGTAATCCCTAAACCCTTGCATCCCAACAACTTCCATTTGCCGATTTTTCCCCCGATCGGCGCATAATCGAATCATTGAACACCCCGAGGTGAGCTTTGCAAATCTCCGCAAAATTCCGAGCGGTTGTAGCGCCGGACTCCAGTCCGGCTGTCGTGCGGGCGTCCTCGCCCGCACTTCCCTCGCTCCCCGATCCACGATTCACGAACGGCGATTCACTCCTTCACTTGCTCCCTCATCCCCGCTTTTTCGCTCCCTTGCTCCCTCGCTCCCTTGGTCCCCAAGTCCCGCAGTCCCTCAGTCCCGAAGTCCCTGTTTTCCCGAAGTCCCTGTCTTTTACCCCACCCCCCTACCCTTTTGCACCCCACCCCCCCATAGTTTCCGCACCCCACCCCCCATGCCGTTTTGTGAAACTGTGAAACTGTGAAACTGTGGAGCCTTTAGAATCAATGGCTTGCGCCCACAGTTTCACAGTTTCACAGTCTCACAGTTTCGTTTTTGACTGTTTTTATTTTCTGCGGGTCCGATTCGCGCAATTCGGAAGAAAAAAACAGCGCATCGTTTTCCATCAATCTTGCGGCACGTAAAGATCCACGTACTCATTCACGGCCATTTCTTCCAGCCGTTCACCGTCGAGCGAGACCTCAAGAATCCGACTTTGTTGCGCTTCGTTGAATCGCCGCCGCAGATTCGTCTTGAACTTCTCCACCAGTAAAGGCATTCCTTCTTCGCGGCGTCTTCGATGGCCAATGGGAAATTCAACGGTCTCTTCCAAAACCGTTCCGTCGCTCAGTTCTACGCGAAGCGAATTAGTAATTGCCCGCTTCTCCGGATCGTGATAATCGGCCGTGAACCGCGGCTCTTCAACGCACTCGATCTTCGCGCGAAGCGCGTCGATCCTCGGGCCAAAAATCGGGTCAGCCGCAACGTCGTCCTCGTAATCAGCAGCCGTCAATCTGCCGAAGAGCAGCGGAATCGCAACCATATACTGCACGCAATGGTCGCGATCGGCGGGATTCGAGAGCGGTCCCTTTTTATCGATGATGCGCAGGCAGGCCTCATGCGTCCGGATCGTGATTTTCTCGACGTCCGCCGCCGACTTGCCCATCGCATCCAGCCGCGCACGCAGCTTCATCGCCGCTTCCACCGCAGTCTGCGCGTGAAACTCCGCTGGGTAGCTGATTTTGAAAAGCACGTTCTCCATCACGTAAGATCCGTAAGCCCACTGGAACTTAAACTCCTGTCCGCGAAACGAAACCTCGTAAAATCCCCACGTCTTCGCAGTGAGCGCCGACGGATAACCCATCTCGCCTGTTCGCGCCATCAATGCCAATCGCACAGCGCGGCTCGTCGCATCGCCTGCTGCCCAGCTCTTGCGCGAGCCGGTGTTCGGCGCATGACGATAGGTGCGCAGACTCTGGCCATCAATCCAGGCGAGCGAGAGCGCATCGATCGTCTGCCCGCGGTTGAGTCCGAGCAACTGGCACACAACCGCCGTCGACGCCACCTTCACCAGCACCACATGATCGAGCCCAACTTTGTTGAACGAATTCTCGAGCGCAATGCATCCCTGGATCTCGTGCGCCTTGATCATCGCCGTCAGCGCATCGCGCATGGTCAGCGGCGGCCGGCCGTTTGCAATCGCCTCACGCGAAAGCCAATCAGCCGTCGCCAGAATTCCGCCCAGGTTGTCGCTCGGATGGCCCCACTCCGCGGCCAGCCAAGTGTCGTTGAAGTCGAGCCAACGAATCATCGCGCCAATGTTGAACGCGGCCTGCACAGGATCGAGCTGAAATTTAGTTCCGGGAACGCGCGCGCCGTTCGGCACAACTGTTCCCGGCACGATCGGTCCCAGCAGTTTTGTGCATGCCGGATACTCAAGCGCTTCGAGACCGCAGCCCAGCGTATCCATCAAACAAAAACGCGCGGTCGTATACGCGAGATCGCTGTCGATCTTGAAACTCAACGCATAGTCGGCGATGTCAGTGAGGACTTTGTCGGGCGCTGGCCGTTCATTGCTGATGTGCGACGACACACGGACTCCTGCTCTCTTATTCCCGTGCCTCAATCGGCACAAACTTCAGATTCTCCGCCCCAGTATAGATTGCCGACGGCCGGATGATCTTTCCATCCTGCCGCTGCTCGATC
>CAZANC010000204.1:0-6526 GCA_964486495.1 uncultured Occallatibacter sp. | reverse complement strand
TGCTGGCCATCGCAAGTATCGGCGTCTATACGAAACGAGCGAATTCCTTGTCAGCGGTGAACTCCCTGCAAAAGATTGTTCAGGCGCAGATGATGTATGCCGAGTCGTATCCCGCGACTGGGTATGCCTGCACTCTGGAGGCGCTGGGTGGCGATCCGCACTCCGGCCCGCCGACCCCGGCAAGCTCGCAACTGCTGCCGTCGGACCTGGCTTCAGGGTTCAAGCAGGGATACGAGTTCACGATTGCGTGCGGCGACAAGGTGACGGCCAACAACGTCGACCGCTTCAACAGTTTCACCGTAACTGCCAAGCCGCAGTCGGTGGGAAAGACGGGCGACCGCGGCTACTGCACCGATGAATCGGGGCAAATCAAGTTTGATCCTGCCGGCGGCGTGAACTGCACGCAGACGCTTGGCCAATGAAGAGACGAGTGTTTATGCTGAGCGGCGGCCTTGTTGTGGCCGCCGTTTTGTTTTCCACGACAGTCATTCCCGCGCAACAAAGTCTTCCTTCGGCGCATGAGCTGTCACAGCGCGTCGACCGCCGCTACGATCAGTTGCAATCGCTGAAGGCCGGGTTCAGCGAAAGCTACGCGGGGCTGGGCATGACGCGCACCGAAAGCGGCACCCTTTTCCTGCGTAAGCCGGGCCGCATGATGTGGCAATACAGCACTCCGCCGGGAAAGATCTTTTTGCTCGACGGCAAATATGCGTGGTTCTACACAACGGGCGATGCGCAGGTGCAGCGTATACCGGCAAATGAGCTGGATGATCTGCGCTCGCCGCTGCGTTTTCTGCTGGGCCACACGCAGCTTGAAAAGGAGCTGACCGGCCTGACGGTTGCGTCAGCGCCGAACGGCTGCTTTACCCTGACCGGCGTGCCCAAAGGCCAGGAAAAACGTGTAACGCGGCTGGCGTTGACGGTGACGGCTGCAGGCTTGATCAACGCGATTGAAGTGGAAGAGGCCGACGGAGCGATTACGCGATTCACGTTCACGGCAGAGCAGCCAGGGGCTGAGATCCCGGCCGAGACCTTTCACTTCACGCCGCCAGCGGGCGTGCCGGTGGTGGACGCGATGCCGCCAGTGTAGAGAAGCAGGGAACGAGGGAACAAGGGACCGAGGGAACAGAAAAGCCGCCCCCGATTCGAAGACTCAATTCTTCCCTGCTCATTGGCCGCAAAAACCCCTTACAACTCGTCACGCGCTCAGGTGACTGCGCGCACTGACACCCCCGCGCGGAAGACTATCCTTCGGTTGGTTCAACCCGGGTCCCCGATTCAATTCCTACCCAAGGAACTCGCCCGATCGAGGAGACTTGCCATGAAAAGAAAGATCTGCATTGTCGCCGGCGCACGCCGTGGGAAGAGCGGTTTGCGCACACCTGCAATCATCCTGCTGGGCTACTGCGCGCTGTTACTTTTCTGCGGTTCTTCTGTTGCGGCAGGGCAGGATCAGCAACCAGCCGCGCCAGCCGCACAGGATCAGCAGCAAGCCGTTTCGCCTGCTCCGGCCGTTTCGCCTGCTCCGGTTGCTTCATCCGCCAAAGAGATGCCGCCCATGCCGGCAGCGCCTTCCGAGGGCAAGGCGATCATCTGCCTCTACCGGCCAGGGAACGCCGTCGGCTCCGCCTCTCATGACCATCTTTATGTCAATGGCGTCTATCTGGCTACGCTGCTCAACGGCGAATATGCATGGACCGAGGTGGACCCGGGCACGGTCGTCGTCGCCGGGATGGCAAAAATGTACTACGGACCCAGCATCATCATGTCCAGCGCCGCGGCGATCAACCAGACGAGGGGCCAAGCCGAAAGAATTCGAGTCCAAGCCGTACAGGGGAAGACTTATTACATGAAATGGAGCTCCGGAGTGTTCGGTTCGGGCATCAAGGTGGTGCTGATGGATCCAGAAACCGGCGCCAAGGAGATGCACAAGCTGCATCCTTCAAAGCCCGCGAATACGGGCGAAGACAAAGGCGATAACAAGGATGCGACCACGCCCCCGCAACCTGCTGAGCAGACGCCGCCGGCGAAATAAGTGCGAGCATGGACACCCGCAGGCCAGCCGCTTAGCGGAGCGGCGTTACAAGCTTAGTTACTTGCCGGGCTTGGCGGGAGCACTGGCCGGGGCCGTGTGAGTACCTTCCAGCACCGAGTGCGAGCCACTGGAGCGCACAAACAGAACCACAAGGCTGATGGACGTGCACATGAAGATGATCGCCGACCAGGTGGTGAGGCGTGTGAGCACGTTGGCTGCGGCGCGAGGACCGAATGCGGTTTGCGAGCCCTGACCGCCGAAGGCGCCAGCCAAGTCAGCCGAGCGGCCCTGCTGCAGCAGGACGACACCGATCAGGAAGAAGCACACGAGTATGTGCAGGGTGACAACAAAGTAAAAGAAAATCTGCATTTCTTAATCTGCTTTCCATGCGTGCCCGAGGTGACTGGCACGGACGCGAAGATTCTTGGTGCGGAAGAGGGGACTTGAACCCCTATGCCTTTTGGGCGCCACCCCCTCAAGATGGTGTGTCTGCCAATTTCACCACTTCCGCAGGGATTCCTACCCTTGCAAGTATAACAAATGCTGGATTCGCGGGACGCCTATGCGCCGCTGTCAGGATTGGAGATTCGACCCCAACAAGCGCTCCATCCACCGCGCGAGAGCCCGCTCGTCAGGTGAGCCCGCGGATTGGGCAACATGCACATTTCTGCGCTCCTCGGCGGAGCGGTTTTGGCTGAGCTTGAATTTGCCTTCAATGCGCGCGATGGGAATGCGAAAGCCCATGATGCCCGCGAGCATGGTGCGGCGAAAACCCTCTGGCAATCCGCGCCAATGTTCAAGGTAAGCAGGTTCATGCGTCGCGATGAGATCGGCCAGAAGGGCCTCTTTACCGGGATCGTCGTCGACGAGCGAGAGCGTGCCGTAGGCGTGGACAGCGATGTAGTTCCAGGTGGGCACGGAGAGTTCTTCAACATAAAGAGTCGGAGAAACGTAACTGTGCGGCCCCGCGAAGACGACGAGAGTCTCACGTCCGGCGAGCGCCTGCCAATGGGGATTGGCTTTTGCGAAATGGCCTTGAATAAGTCCATGCTCCCCTTCATCTTTAACGACCAGCGGAAGATGAGTGGCCACGGCGCTCGCGCCCGATTGTTCGCCGAACGCCGGACCGAATAGCGTCGCGAACGAATAAGCCTGCATGGCTTCAAGCAAGATGCCTCGATCGTAAACTTGATTGAATTTGAGTGAATACATGTCTGGTGGATTGGCTTCCCTTTGCACCGCGCTCCCGGAGTCAGGATAGCAATTGCCGATGGCGCAAGCCGGCGGCCCTGCCGGATCCCGGCTCTTGCACGGTTGGTATAGACTCATCGCAAGTCTATGCGCTGCGCACCGGTGTATGCTCTTCTCTTCGCTGCAATTCCGGCCCTGGCCTGGAGCCAGAACTCAACCAGTCCATCGTCAACTATGACCAAGCCCAAAGCGCTCACGCCTGAAGCGGTTCATCGCTCCGCCATCGTCATCGATACGCATGCCGACACGCCGCAACGCTTTCTCGACGAGAATTTCGACCTCGGCGATCCGCTGAATGGCGGCGACTGGAACCTCGAGACAGCGCGCAAAGGAAACCTGGGCGCGGAGTTCTTTTCGATTTGGGTCGATCCAGCTCGATTCAAGGGCCAGTATGCTCACCGCACGCTTGATCTGATCGATGCCGTGAAACAGCAGGTGGCGAAACACTCCGATCAGATGGAGCTGGTGACTTCGCCCGAGGGAATCGAGCGCGCGCACCGCGAACATAAGATTGCGGCGCTGATGGGGATTGAAGGCGGCCATTCGATCGAGGACTCGCTGGGACTTCTGCGCCAATACTATGCGCTGGGTGTGCGCTACATGACGCTGACGTGGGCCAACTCGAACGGCTGGGCCGACAGCTCCGGCGACATCGACGACAAGAGCGTTCCGCACACCGAGCAGGGGCTGACCGAGTTCGGTAAGGACGTGGTTTACGAGATGAACCGGCTGGGCATGATGGTGGACGTGTCCCACGTCTCCGATCGCACGTTTTTCCGGACGCTGAACATCTCGCGGGCGCCTGTGATTGCGTCGCACTCCTCGGCGCGGGCGCTCGACGACGCGCCGCGTAACATGAGCGACAACATGCTGCGAGCTATCGCCACCTACGGGGGCCCAAATTCGAAGGGCGGCGTGGTCATGGTGAACTTCTACTCCGCGTTTCTGTCCGAGGACTACCGGAAGGCGCAAAAGGCGATGGAGCCTGAAGTGCAGAAGCAGATCGACGCGCTGAAAGCGAAGAACAAGGCCGAAGGAAAAGAGACGGCGCAGGCGGAGATCGACAAGCTGCAGCGCTCCGCGGCGGACCGCATTCCGCGACCACCTTTCTCAGTGCTCATTGACCACATCGATCACATTGCCAAGGTGGCGGGCGTGGATCATGTGGGCCTGGGATCGGACTTCGATGGGATCAACGGGCAACTGCCGCAAGGAATCGACTCCCCTGCCGATTTGCCGAAGATCACCGCGGCGCTGATGGCTCGCGGGTATTCAGCCGAGGACTGCAGAAAGATTCTGGGCGGAAATCTGCTGCGCGTTTTCCGCGAGGTCGAGGAAGTCTCAAAAGAATTGCAATCGGAAACGCGGCCGAAGATTACGGTGAAGCAGTAATCAGTGAGTAGGGAATAGTCCTTGGTTCCTTGCCCTGCGCGGCGTTTTATACTGTTCCCCTGCTTGACCAGCTCGTTCTGGAGGCTCTCTGATGAAATCCACCGCTTTTATTCTGGTTGCCGTTCTAGCTGTGCCGGGGCTTTTTCTGGCTACGGCCCTTCGCGCGCAGGAAGAAAAGCCCGCCGCGAATTCCGACACCACCGCAGAGAAGAGCACGAAAGCCTCTGAGCAGGCGCCGCCGGATTCGACCACGCAGGGCTCCATCGATGTGGGCGGGCAGCATATCGCGTATACGGCGATTGCCGGAACCATCACGGTGGGCGCGACCGACACGGACGATGCGCAGCTTGGTCCGGACGGCAAGCCGTTGCCGGGCTCGCAGCTGGCGCTTGCGGCGCCCAAGGAGCCGGCCGATGCGGCGCCGGTCGCGCACATGTTCTACGTGGCCTATTTCAAGACGGGCGCGAATGCCGAGGATCGGCCGATTACTTTTTTTTATAACGGCGGCCCGGGCAGTTCGACAATGTGGCTGCACATGGGCTCGCTCGGGCCGAAGTATGTGGAGACGGCGGGCGACACGCATCTGCCGGGAGCTCCGTACAAGCTGATCGACAATACGGACAGCCTGCTCGACGTGAGCGATGAAGTGTTCATCGACATGCCGGGAACGGGGTTTGGGCGGCTGGCAGGCAAGGACGCGGGGAAGGCGTTCTGGGGCGTTGACCAGGACGCCGAAGCATTCGCGCGTTTCATCGCACGCTTTCTGGTGAAGTATGGCCGATGGAACTCGCCGAAGTTTTTGTTTGGCGAAAGCTATGGGACGACGCGGTCGGCGGTGCTGGCCGACATTCTGGAGAACGAGAAGAGTATCGACCTGAACGGGGTGATGCTGCTGGGAGAGATTTTCAGCTTTCCCATGGCGACGGGTGGACCGCGGCCCGGAATGGATCTTCCTTACGAGCTTGCGCTGCCCACCTACGCAGCGACTGCGTGGTACCACAAGAAGCTGTCGCCTGAGCCGCCGGCGCTCGATCCCTTCCTGAAAGAGGTCGAGGACTTTGCGCTGGGCGATTATATGCGCGCGCTGGCCAAAGGAAACAATCTGAGCGACGCGGAAAAGCAGTCAGTGGCGGAGAAGCTGCACGATTACACCGGGTTGCCGGTCGATTACCTGATTAAGGCAGACCTGCGCGTGACCGCCGGCGAGTTCGAGAAGACGTTCGACGACCCCGAGGGTATGACGACCGGACGATACGACACGCGCTTCCTGGGGCCGACGCTCGATCCGTTGAGCGAGGGGTCGGAGTACGATCCGCAGAGCGCGGCGATTTCGTCAGCGTACTTCTCGCTGGTGAATCTGTACCTGCGCCAGAACCTGAAGTACGGCGAGGGCCAGACGTATTTGCCACATGCGCTGTTCGACGGCGCCGGCTGGAACATGGCGAGAACAGGCGGCAGCGGCTTTCGCAGCTCGCTCGGTCTCAACGTAAGCGCGGACCTGGCCGAGGCCATGAAGACAAATCCGCGGCTGAAGGTGATGGTGAACGACGGCTACTACGACCTGGCCACGCCTTTCTTTGCCGCTGAGTACGAAGAAGAGCATCTGCCGATCCCGGCATCGCTGACGAAGAATATCGAATACGACTGGTACGAATCAGGGCACATGGCGTATGTACGCGACGAATGCCGCAAGCTACTCCACGACCGGGTGGCGGCGTTCATCAAGAGCGCGGACGCGCAGTAACAGCAGGAACCAAGGGATCGAGTGAACAAGGGAACAGGAAAGTTGGGAACAAGGACTTCCCACTACTGGATCGGGGAACCCAGTGGCCTAGCGTAAACGAACGC
>CAZANC010000203.1:0-6548 GCA_964486495.1 uncultured Occallatibacter sp. | reverse complement strand
GCGGCATTCTGCTGGGCGGTGTGCCCGGCGTGCCGCCGGCGCATGTCACGATCCTTGGTGGAGGCATTGTGGGCACGAATGCCGCCCGCATTGCGCTCGGCTTCGGCGCCAAAGTCACCCTCATCGACGTGAACCTGAACCGGCTCCGCGAACTCGATGACACTTTCGGTGGGCGCCTCTACACGTTAGCCTCAAACAGCTACAACATTGCCCAGGCCACGCGCGAGGCGGACCTGGTCATTGGTGGAGTCTTGATTCCCGGAGCCACCGCTCCGAAAATCGTCACGCGCGCCATGGTGTCCCAAATGCAGATTGGCGCCGTCATTGTCGATGTGGCCATCGACCAGGGCGGCTGCGTTGAGACGGCGCGGCCCACCTCGCACTCGAACCCGAGTTTTGTCGTCGATGGCGTGGTGCACTACTGCGTTACCAACATGCCGGGCGCAGTGCCTCACACTTCCACGCTGGCGCTCACAAATTCCACATTCCCCTACCTGCTGCGGCTGGCCAATATGGGTGCGCGCGAGGCGTTGCGACAGGATGCCGGATTGGCTGAAGGGCTGAACACCTGGCTGGGAACGCTCACGTATCGCGGAGTGGCCGAAAGCCAGCACCGCACATGGAAATCCGCATCGAGCGTGATTGCCTGACCGCCCCAGGAGCGCCGTTCCGCCTCGCTTCCCGCCTGCGACAAATTCTCCTTGACACGTTTGTTGCGCATTTGTTAGCTTCCTTTCGCGGAAAAAGATCAAGAGAGATCCACCGCCAAATACAGCTTCTCCTGAACCGTTCTAGTGCAAGTGCGTGCCGAGAGGAGGGATCTGTTTTTGGGGTGGATTTTTTGTCTTTGGCAGACTTTTAACCGTGTATTCCTCGAATCTTAACGGAAGTGGCCAAGGATGGCTTTGAATCGTCTAGAACCCAATGACTCAGGGTACTGTTTCAAGCCCCGAGCCAATCCAGTCCTGTGGCCGCTGCGTCAGGCCAACAGGCGTCTCATCCCCTTTGACGAACGCGTGTCTCTGGGGCCTGGCTTTCTCATCAATTTCAAATGAGCAATCGGGTTCTCCGATGACGGTGTCTGCGATAAGTCGATAGCCCTGGCGAACAGGGAATTCAGTCAACCGATCTTGAAACGAAATCTTTGGGAGGCAATATGAATTCTTCAAACCGATCTGTGGGGCAACGAGCCGGAACCAGCTTCAAAACGAGATTTGGACTCCTGGGAATCGGATGGTTTTTCCTCGCCATTCCGCTTATGTTGGTCATTCCTTCCCCTGTGGCCTTTGCGCAATACGACAATGGCGGCCTGGTCGGGACCATTCGCGACTCCAGCGGGTCTGCCGTTCCCAACACCACCGTGAACGTCACCAACGACGCCACCGGTGTTGCCTCGGTTGTCAAAACCGGTGAGTCGGGCGACTACGAAATCCCCTCGCTTCGTGTAGGCGACTACACCATCTCGGCAAGTGCCGCAGGCTATGCCATCGCAGAGGCCAAACACATCACCATCTCCGTTGGCGAGCGCGAGCGCATCGACCTCGTGTTGAAGGTTGGCGCGGCTGAGGCTACCACAGTAGAAGTAAGCGATGTTGCCCTCCAACTTCAGACAGAATCCAGCCAGCGCGACCAGACCATCACGGGCTATCAAAGCGCGGCCTTGCCGCTCGTGAGCCGCAACTATTCCGATCTCGTGGACTATGTCTCCGGCGCGCGCCCTGATCCATCTCAGGCTAATCAGACGGGTGTCACGTCTCTCCTGCGCCAGGGATCGTACAGCGTAAACGGGCAGCGCAGCATGTTCAACGACTATCTGATCGACGGGATGGACAACAACTCCTACGGCGAAAGCAACCAGGGCTTCGATAACCAGATTATTCAGCCCCCGCCGGACTCCGTCGCCCAGTTTGACGTAGTGACCAACAACGAAAGTGCGGAGTACGGCCGCTCCTCCGGCGCAACCATCAACGTGGCCACCAAGACCGGCACAAACCAGTTTCATGGCACGCTCTACGAATTCCTCCGCAACACGGATCTGAATGCTTTCGGCTACATCAAACCGGTATCGATTAACGCGGTCACGGGCGCCCAATACCCGTTTTTCAAGCCCGTCTTCAACCGCAACCAGTTCGGCGCCAACTTTGGTGGGCCGATTATCTCCAACAAGTTCTTCTGGTTCCTGGATTACGAGGGTTTCCGGCAGAAGCTCACGCCGACGGTCGTCGATACTGTACCCACCACGAATGAGCTTAGTGGCCAATTGGCTGTTGCCGTCCAGGACCCGTGGAGCCCGGGCACCTATATTCCGGCTGGCACGCCGTACGCCAACTGGCCCACACAGGCCAAGGCCGATGCTGACTCGACCTCGTTGGTGATTGCCAATTTATATAAGGGAGCACTGGCTTCCAATGCGGGCGGCAGATGCGTCGTCACCGCTGGCTCCGCGACGACTGGCGTGGCCACGAATGACTGTCCGCTAAACGCGCCGTTCACCGATTATGCCGACAAGGGCGACTTGCGCCTCGATTTCCAGCAGAGCGCCAACACCTCTTGGTTTCTGAAGGTCAGCGACCGCAAGGAGATCGGTAAGAACTATAACCTTCTAGCCGAGCCGATCGACATGCAGACAAACGGCCACATCCTGATTCACGATGAGCAGGTAGCCCTTGGCTTCAATCACTCCATCGGGACCAATAAATTCATCGATGCCCGTCTCGCCCTCTCTGGCACCAAAGCAGGCAAGTGGACATTTGCTATTGGCAGCACGGCGTTCCCGTCGGGTACGATCCCGGGCCTGCCGACCATTGCCAATGTCTCCGGCGGTCTCCCATCGATGGCCATCAGCGGCGGCTTTACCTCCTTCGGCCGGCAGAGTACAAATCCGCAATGGCAGAATCCCTCCCTGGTCGATCCCAAAGTGAACTTCACCTGGGTCAAAGGCCGCCACTCGCTTAAGTTCGGCTATGAATACGAGAAGGTCTTTCAGGAGATTGAGGATTCGAATCCGCTTTATGGTTCCTTTGCTTTCTCGAACGGTTACAGCGCTTGCCCGGCAGCTGCTGGATCGAGTTGCCCGAACACGAGTTCCGTGGCCGACACATACTGGGCTGACTTTCTGTTCGGCGCTTCGCGGACCTACTCGCTCGCCACTTACTTCATCACGCACGTCTATCAGGGTATGGATAGCGCCTACGCCCAGGACGACTTGAAGGTCACCAACCATCTGACCTTGAATATTGGACTGCGATGGGAGTATGGTTCGCCCTGGTCCGAACGCACCAACCTCATTTCGAATTTCAACCTGGGTACCGGAACGCTCCAAACCCTCACTCCCGGCTATACGACAGCGCAGTCGCCCTTGTGCGGTTCGGCGCCCTGCATCGCACCCGTTAGCGGCAGCGGCGTCTACGGCAAGACGCTCGTCAACCCCGATCTCTCCGATTGGGCGCCGCGCATAGGCTTTGCCTTTGCGCCCACCAACTCGATCGCGGTCCGCGGCGGCTACGGTACGGCGTATGTTCACTACTGGCGCGCTGGCTCCGGCAACAACATCGCCATCAATGCACCTTTTGCGATGATCACCAACGTCACGAACCCCAACATGGCCGCGACAGGCCTGGGCAACACAGCCGGCTACTACAGGCTCTCGCAGGGCTTCCCAACAGGGTTGGCCACCGTCTTCAGTGCCGGCACCGACAACATTGACTCCATCCCGCCGAACACCAGGGATGGCTACGCCGAGAGCTGGTTCCTCAGCGTGCAAAAGACGCTGGCCAAGAACATCCTGCTCGACATCGCCTATGTAGGCAACCATGGCGTTCACCTGCAGGGCTTCGTCAATGCCAACCAGGGCAATCCGGCATTGCCCGTCACAACGGCGGGACAGTACCCGAATGTTCCCGCCGGCAAATGGCAGCGTCCTTACATGGCGTGGGGTGGTTACCTGCTGAACAACTCCACTCTCTATCCCTCATTTAGCAACGGCGACATTACTCAGGCGCTCAGCGAATTCCACTCCAGCTATAACGCGCTGCAGGTGCGGTACGAGCAGCGGATGGTGGGCGGTTTGACTTTGCTGAACTCGTTCAGTTGGCAGCATGCGCTGGATAATGCCTCATCGACTCTCGATGCCAATACTCCATGCCCGCAAAACGGCGATAACATTCAGGCTGACTATGGCCAGTCGGACTACAACCTGCCCGTCGCCAACATCACCACCCTGGTTTACGAACTGCCGTTTGGTCAGGGAAAGAAGTGGATGAATACCGCAAACGGGCCACTGAACGCGATTCTCGGCGGGTGGCAGGTCAGCGGTGTGAATTTCATGCAGTCCGGCACACCGTTCAACATCCAATACACGCCCAATGCGGCCAACCAGACTTCGCCCACGCTCACCCAGAATTGGCGCGGATTCAACGCCTATCGCCCCAACCGCGTTCCAGGCACCCCTTACATCCAAAGGACGCATCTGGCCAACGGGCAGGTGCAGTACATCAACGCCGCATCGCTGAACATCCCCGAAACCTATACCACCGGTTCGTCGCTCACGGCCGGAGGCACGATCGCGAATCCGTTCGGCAGCCTGCCCAAGAACTTCGGCCGTACGCCTGCGTACTATGAAACTGACCTGGCCTTCAACAAACACTTCAACACTCCCATCGAACGGGTCAAGATCGAGTTTCGCTCCGAACTCTACAACATCTTCAACCACACCAACTTGTATCTGCCCGGCGGAACCGGCGGTAGCACGGTGTCGGGCACCGCAAACGGAGTCTCGGCGCCTACCAGTTTGGCCGGCGGCACCATCACGTCGACCTTCTCGCCGCGCATCGTTCAGTTCGGTTTGAAAGTAACTTACTAACCCGTGTCTAGCAGGCATGCCGGCCACTGCAATCGTGGCTGGCACGCCCAGCAGCTCCCCGGGTTCGCCCATTATCGCGCCCACTGAGAGACCAGAGTCTGGGCGAAAAAAAACAGCCATTCACCTTGATCGAAGGCAGCGTCCCGGTTCGCGACGAAGTTCCTTTTGCGTCTACTCGCGCCTTCGGCCGTGCTATTTTCCGTCATCCGCCGATTAGGAAAGGAAGTGAGAGGCGTGGTCGCAAGGCAGGAAATCCTCAGTCAACTGGGCGCTCGATCGCAGCCCTGGGACGTGCTAGTTATCGGCGGCGGGGCCACTGGTTTGGGTACAGCGGTGGAAGCGGCTGCTCGCGGCTACCGAACACTGCTTGTCGAGCGTTCTGACTTCGTCAAGGAAACCTCCAGCCGCAGCACCAAGCTCGTGCATGGCGGCGTGCGCTATCTCGAGCAGATGAACCTGACGCTGGTCCTCGACGCCCTGCGCGAGCGTGGCCACATGCTGCGCAACGCGCCTCACCTGGTTCACGATCTCAGTTTCGTCGTCCCGGCTTACAGCTATCTTTCCCTTCCTTACTATGGCGTGGGCCTCAAAATCTACGAGCGGCTTTCGGGCAAGCTATCTTTCGGCCGGTCAGAACTTCTCACCCGCGAAATCACCCTGGAGAAACTGCCCGGAATAACGGGCGACCACCTTTGCGGCGGCATTCTCTATCACGATGGCCAATTCGACGACGCGCGATACGCCATCGCGCTGTTGCGCACCCTCCAGGGCCATGGCGGAACCGCCATCAACTACGTTGAAGCCACGGGCCTGATCGAACGCGGCGGCAAAATTGTCGGCATCCAGGCCCGCGACCGCGAAGACGGCTCCGTCTTCGACGTGCAGGCCAAGGCCGTCATCAATGCCTGTGGCGTTCACGCCGAGGAAACACTCGCGCTCAATGGCCGCCCGCGTGGCTCGTTCCTTGTCGTCAGCCAGGGATCGCATTTTGTCCTCCCGCGTTCCTTCCTCCCCGGGAACACCGCGCTCATGATTCCCAAAACGGCAGACGGACGCGTTCTCTTCGCCATTCCCTGGCTCGGCGCGCTGCTTGTCGGTACCACCGACGTACCCGTTCACACCACCTCGCCTGAACCGCGCGCACTTCCTGAAGAGAAGAAGTTCCTGCGCGACCACATCGCCCGCTACCTGGGCCGCGCGCCGCGCCCTGAAGAGATCCTCAGCGTTTGGTCGGGTCTGCGGCCGTTAGTCCGCAAGGCCGGCGTCGCGACTTCAAAACTATCTCGCGATCACACCATCCTGGTTTCCGCGTCCGGCCTCATTACGGTGTCAGGCGGAAAGTGGACCACCTACCGCCGCATGGGACAGGACACAATCGATCGCGCCACGCAAGTCGCAGCCCTCCCCAAACGTTCGTCTCCAACTCTGGAATTAAGGCTTCACGGCTGGACTCCCGACGCAACCACTGCGAATTCCCCGTGGGAAAGCGTCTACGGTTCTGACCTGCCAGCTCTTCAAGCACTCTCAGCTCATGGCGCGAGCGCCCAGGACGCGAATCTCGATGCTTTGCTTCACCCACGCCTGCCCTTCCGGCGGCGCGAGGTCGTCTGGGCAGCGCGATATGAAATGGCCCGTACGGTCGAGGATGTGCTCGCCCGCCGCACCCGAGCTCTCTTTCTCGATGCGC
>CAZANC010000202.1:0-6555 GCA_964486495.1 uncultured Occallatibacter sp. | reverse complement strand
GACGCGCGCGTCACCTTCTGGTGCCCGCGCTGCCAGCCCATGCCGGACGGATCGGTCGTAGACGGCTGACGAGAATTTCGGGGCCCAAAAAGGAGGCAAAATGAAGAAGGCTGCACCTGCTCCCCGCAAAAACGCCGAAGCCGAGCTGGCCGGATTTATCGACAAATTCACACCGGAGATGGCCAGGGCGATCCGCGCCGTGCGCACTGCACTTCGCAAACGACTGCCCGCGGCGAATGAACTTGTCTACGACAATTACAACTTCTTCGTCATCGGCTACAGTTCAACTCTGCGGCCGTCGGACTGTTTCACTCAACTGGTAGCCGATGCGCACGGCGTACGGCTCGCGTTCTACTGGGGCGCCAAACTGCCCGATCCAGCGGGAATCCTGCTCGGCGGCGGCAACCAAAATCGGTCCATACGACTCGAAAGCGCGCGCGATTTGAGCAAGCCCGCGGTTGAAGCACTCATTCGCGCGGCAGCCGCACAGGGCAAAGCGCCGCTACCCACAACTGGCCGCGGAACCCTCGTGATCCGTTCCGTCTCAACGAAGCAGCGGCCGCGCCGCGTTGCTCGAAAGCCCAAGCGCACGCGTTAGTTCGACGGCTTGCCGACTCCGAAGATCTTTTGAAAAATGTTACGATGGTCCTCGCCGTTCGGGCCTTTGTGGTCGCAGGTTTCGGTGGGCGCGGTACCGTCGAGGAATGCCGCGGTGTAATCGTCGGGGCACGTTTCGTCGGCCAGCAGGCTCGTGGTCTTGTCGATGGAAACAATCTGGACGCCATCCGGCGGCTTGAATTCATTGGTGTCGGAATACTGCGGCAGCAGAACTGCCTGCTTCATGAAATTGGCCCAGATGGGAGCCGCGACATGCGCGCCCTGGATGCGGCCTCGGTTTTCGGGGTCAAGCTCGGTGTAGTCATCGTTGCCCACCCACACGATGCACAGCAGGTTCGAAGTAAAGCCGGCAAACCAGGCATCGTGGCTGGTTCCGGTTTTGCCCGCAGCCGGAGCGGTGAATCCCATGTTCCGGACGCCGGCGCCGGTTCCGCAGTAATCCAGTCCTCCAACCGTGCAGGGATCGCTGCCGTTGCCTCCGAGAACAGCTTCCATCATGGATGTGGTGAGGAAGGCGGCGCGTGGATCGAGCACCTGCCGCGTGGTCGGCGTGTAGTCTTCGATGATGTCGCCGGTGGGGGAGCGCACGCTGGCCAGCATCCACGGATCGATATGCACGCCGCCGTTGGAAAAAGTCGTATACGCGCCAGCCATGTCGAGTGGCGTGGCGTCGTAGGAGCCAATGGCCATTGAAGGAGTGCCCTGCGCGCTTTTGATCCCGGCATCGCGAGCGAGCGCGGCCACTCGATCGAAGCCCACCATGCTGGCCAGGCCGATGGTTGCGTTGTTGTCCGATCGCATCAGAGCCAGGCGCGCGGTCATCTGGCCGTAAAACTCGCTTTCGAAGTTGTGCGGAGTGTACTCGTAGTCGGTGCCTGCGCCATAGGTTTGCTGCGCGTCATCGAGTATGGTCACTGGCGAAAACAGCTTGGTTTGGCCCGGCAGCATCGTGCCCTCAACCGCGGTTTGGAACGCAGCCGCATAGACAAAAGGCTTGAAAATCGATCCCGTGGGCCGATGCGCCACCGCGTGGTTCACCTGCGACGTGCCGTAGCTGCGCCCGCCCACCAGCGCCAGCACCTGGCCGGTATGAGGATCAAGAGCGATCAGCGCCACTTGCGGATAGATGTAAGGCTTGCCCAGCTTCTTGTCGCGCGCGTGAACGGCGTCAATCTGCGCGTCGACGACATGGATTGTGGAGTCGACCGCCTGCGACGCCAGGCGCTGCAGATCGGGATCAAGCGAAGTGTAGATGCGCAACCCTTCGCGGTTGAAGTCGCGATCGCCGAGCCTTTGCGTGAGCTGATCGTGCACCAGGTCGACAAAATACGGCGCTTCGCTTTCGTCCACACTGGCTTTAGCCAAATGCAGCGGTTCGGCCTTGGCCGTTTCGGCTTCATCCTTGGTAATGGCGCCAGTCTCCACCATCGAGTCGAGCACAAGATTGCGGCGCTCGATGGCGCGATCGGGATGGTGAAAGGGATTCAGGCGGCTGGGGCTCTGGATGAGCCCGGCAAGCATGGCGCACTCCGCCAGGTCAAGCTGGTTCACATCCTTGCCAAAGTAATCCTGCGATGCTTCGCCGAAGCCGTCGACGGAAAAACTGCCGATTTGCCCGAGGGGGATTTCGTTCGCGTACATGGCGAAGATTTGCTGCTTATCGAAGCGATGCTCGAGGATGATGCTGATGATGGCCTCGCGCGCCTTGCGCGAATAAGTGCGCTCGGGCGTGAGAAAGAATCCGCGCGCAAGCTGCTGCGTCAGCGTGGACGCGCCCTCCTCGTAGCGATGAAGGTGGAAGATGTCGTTGCGCATCGCGCCCAGGATGCGCCAGTAGTCGATGCCGCCGTGCTCAAAGAAACGGCGGTCCTCAATGGCGATCACGGCGTGAACAAGATTCGGCGGAATCTCATCGTAGGTGAGCACGCGGCGCTTGGTGCGCTGGGCGCCCTCGCTCAGGCCGGTAATCAGCAATGGTTCGAGCTCGTAGCTCGAAAGCGGCTGGCCGTGCGCGTCGGTGATCGCGTCCACCACGCCGCCGCTCACGTGGATCGTGGCGTTATCCGGCGCGTGATAGGACTGCGGGCCGGGCTGCACCGTAATTTGCTGCACGCCTTCGCTGTAGCTTCCCAGTTCAGAAGGCTGCGCGGCGCCGTCGCCCGCGTAGCCGGCGTCGTGCAGCTCGTTGGCGATCCAGCGGATAGAAAGCTTTTGTCCCGGGCGCACCTCGCGCGGCGCGGCGTAGATCTGCGCGGTGCTGGCAAAGATCGGCTGCTTCAGCCGCTCGTCAACAATGCCTACATACTTATGGTAGAAATAGCCGAAAATTGAAACGCCCGTCACCGCGGCGGCGGCAACGATCGCGAGCAGAACCAGCAGAATCCGCGACCGGAGATGATGCCCCGATGCGGGCCTCGGGATTCGGACTCGAATTGCCATTGCCGCTCCTTGAAACAGCTTCCAGCTTTCAGCCCTCAGCCTTCAGCTTGCTCGTGCTGAAGAAGCCGGTTTGAAAAACCGCGCAATCCGCCGCAGGAAGAACCCGGCCAGCTAGATGCTTGCTTCCAACAGCCGCTCTTCTTCAACGCGCTTCCTTACCAGCGCCACCACATCGCTCAAGGCGACATCCACGCTGGTGCTCGTCGAGCGCGTCACCAGTTCCACCTGGCCTGAGGCAGCCTTCTTGCCCACGTTGATGCGGTAGGGAATGCCGACCAGATCCGCGTCCTTGAATTTGACGCCGGCGCGCTCGTCGCGGTCATCCAGCAGCACATCGAGCCCCGCCTCTTCCAGTTCGACAGCGAGTTTTTCTCCAGTGGCGCGCAGCAAGAAGTCGGCCACGTTTGTAACGGTCACGACAACAGCGAACGGCGCGATGGAGGCCGGCAGACAGAAGCCGTTGGCGTCGTTCGATTGCTCGATGGACGCCGTGAGAATGCGCTCTATGCCGATGCCGTAGCTGCCCATGATGGGCGTTACCTCTTTTCCGTTCTCGTCGAGAACGCGCGCGCCCATCGAATCGGAGTACTTGTAGCCGAGCTTGAAGATGTGGCCCACCTCGACAGCCTTGCCCACAACGAGTTTGCCGGTGCAGCCATCTTGCGGGCAGCCCTCGCCCTCGTTCACGCTGCGGATGTCAGCGGCTATGGTCCATCTAAAATCGCGGCCCGGGGTCACGTTGCGCAAGTGGTAGTCGAGCTTATTGGCGCCGCAGACCATATTCCTGCGGCCTTCTAGTGCGTGATCGAAAACGACCAAAGGCTTTTGCGTTTCAACACTGGAACGAAGGAACTCGAGGCGATGCTTTCTTGAGGCCTCGCCGCGCGCGGATTCGAGGACATCAACAGTGAACGCGTCTTTATAGCCTTCTTTGCTCGCCGGATCAAGGCCAATGGGCCCGAGGAATCCTGCCGGCGCATGGAAGACTTCGTCGATCTCATCCGTCTGCATCGGCCTCAGTTCGGAGGCGAAAAGGACTCCCGCCAGTTTCGCCTCGTTGACTTGATGATCGCCTCTCAGAAACACGACTGCCGGCTTCCATTCACCGGCGATGGACGCCATGTACGCGACACACTTGATGTCCGAGGCCGGTGAGATTTTGAAGAATGCGGCCACATCGGCGATCGCGCCGCAGCCCGGTGTGTGAACGAGCTCCGGCGACCCGCCTCCTGTCGGAGCCATCTCCATCACCGGATCGAGCCGCGACGTCGCCTTCTCAAGATTCGCCGCGTATCCGCAAACGGGGCAGCTTGCGATCAGATCCTCGCCGGCATTTGTGTAAACCATGAACTCCTGCGACTGCGAGCCGCCCATCGCGCCGGAATCGGCCTCGACGGCGACGAATTTGAGCCCACAGCGCGTGAAGATGGAGCGATAGACGCGGTCGTGCAGATCGAAGCTTCGGTCGAGGCCGGCCTTATTGATGTCGAAGGAGTAGCTGTCCTTCATGATGAACTGGCGCACGCGCAAGAGGCCGGCCTTGGGCCGCGGCTCGTCGCGGAACTTGGTCTGGATCTGGTACCAGATTTGCGGCAACTGCTTGTAGCTGCGCAATTCGCCGCGCGCGATCATGGTCATGATCTCTTCGTGCGTCATGCCCAGGCACAGGTCCGCGCCCTTGCGGTCCTTCAGCCGGAACATGTTGTCGCCCATCGATGCCCAGCGGCCGCTCTCCTCCCACGGCTCGCGCGGCAGAATCCCCGGCAGGTAGAACTCCTGCGCGATCTGGTCCATCTCCTCGCGCACAATTCCGATGATCTTGTTCAGCGAGCGCTGGCCCAGGAAGAGATAGTTATAAATTCCCGCGCCGAGCTGGCGAATGTAGCCCGCGCGGAGAAGAAACTTGTGGCTGGCCACTTCGGCATCCGCCGGGGCCTCGCGCAGAGTAGGGATAAATAGCTTTGACCAACGGTGCATATCTGGGGTAAGAGAACTTTCCCGTTCGCCGGGGCGAACGCAAGGCAAATTAATGCAGCTTTCATTCTAAATGTTTGCGGGAGTCGGACTCTGGGGCGAGCTTCACGGCGCAATCCCGGCGATGCAAGCGACAACTTCGCGAATCTCAAGAAGAACTTCCTCCGGCGCCCTTCCAATGAAGGCGACGCGCCGCCCCTGCCAGTCCATACTGCGCAAGTGTTCGCATAGCACGACCCCATGTGCTGAAAGGTGAGGGGGCAATGCAACTTCAAATGGGTAGCCCTTCATCTTGCTAGTGATGGGGCACACGAAAGCCAGCGAGGTCCTTGAATTGAACGATCTCGGGGACAACACAATCGCAGGTCTGTGACCAGCTTGCTCATGCCCAACCTGCGGATCGAAGTCGATCCATATAAAGTCACCACTATCGGGACAATATGGGTCTACCAAAACTCAACCCCACGGGGAGGTCCCCAATCGTATTCGGGGATACGAGTCCCTTCCGGAATTCCCTCCAGAAGCTCTTCAAGCGTCATTCGCTTCCTCGGCTTCGCGTCGGGATTCGGTTGCTTCACCAGCGCGATGCTGCCGTTTCCGTTTGGAACCCACTCCACCGGCTCGCCCACAGGCAGCGCAGCCTGCGCGACAAGCTCCTCCGGAATCTCGACCGTGAGCGTGTTTCCAACGCGAACAATTCGAGTCATCATTGGGTCAACTCCTCATAAAATCATAGCGCGAATCGGGTTTCCACGCTCTATGGCATACTTTCAGGCATGCATTTCCACCACATTCCATGGGGAGAGATCGTGTTTGTGCTGGTCAAGCTCCTCAAGATGGGCGGGATTATTCCCGGCGCGCTGGCGGCGTTTGGGGTGCGGAAGCTTTACCAGAAATGGCGGCAGAACAAGGCGATGGCCGGTTGGCCCGCGACCGACGGAACGATCCAAAGCGGGCAGGTTCACAAGCAAGGACTGCGCTACTGGGTCGAGCTTACCTACACCTACTACGTAGGGGAGTACCGTTCAGGCAAGCATGTCCACCATTTTCGCCGCGAGGAAGAAGCCGACGAATTCGTGCGCCAGGTCAAGGACAAGCACGTTCAGGTCCACTACAACGCATCCAAGCCAGACGACTCCGTCATTCTGGACCGCGACCTGGAAGTGATTGCGCTGCTGGCGCCGCAGTATCGGTGAACGGCGCAATTCCAAGCGGGTCAGATCAGCTCCACGCCCCACAGATCGTGCAGGTGCACGACGCCCTCGACCTTTTCGTCGGCGTCGATGACGATCAGCGATGTGATCTTGCGCTCTTCAAGGATCGCCAACGCCTTGGCCGCCAGCTCTTCCGCGGCAATCGTGCGCGGATGCGCGTTCATCGCTTCGCCGGCCGTCTTACCCAGCGCCGCGCCGCCTTCGCGTTCGAGCAGCCGCCGCAAATCTCCGTCCGAGATCACGCCGCGAAGCCGGCCCGACTCCTGCACCGTCGTCATCCCCAGCTTCTTTGACGACATCTCGAAGATCA
>CAZANC010000201.1:0-6573 GCA_964486495.1 uncultured Occallatibacter sp. | reverse complement strand
GCGCGTGAGCTGGACCCTGCGTCCGCTGCTGGGCCCGAACGGAGAGATCCAGTATCTGATTGTGAGCGGGCAGGACGTGACTGACCAGCGTGAGATGGAGAAGACGCTGCTCAAGAGCGAGGCCCGCTATCGCGAGGTGGTGGAAAACAGCCTGGGTTTTGTTTTCACTTGCTCGATGGAAGGGCGGCTGACCTCGCTGAATGCGTTCACGGCCGAGACGCTCGGATACCGCGCAGAGGCCTTGATGGGGCGATTTGTGACGGAGCTGTCCGACGCCGAGGGCGCAGCGGCATTCCAGGATTGCCTGAATACGCTGGAGAGTGCGGAAGAGTGGCAGGGTGCATTGCCGTTGCGGCGGAGCGATGGCGTGTACCGGCGCATCGCCGTGCGTAGCCGGCGCATGCAACTGCCCGGTGAACGGCCTTTCGTGTTGAACCACGGCATGGATGTAACCGAACAGTACGAGGCCGAAGAAGCGCTGCACATGGCTACGCGGCAGCGCGAGTTGATCCTGGAAGCGGTGGACGACGGCATTTTCGGCATGGACCTTAACGGCAAGGTGACCTTCATCAACGAAGCCGGCGCCCGAATGCTGGGATACACAGCCGAGCAGCTTGTCGGCCGCGATCTGCACGAGCTGATCCACCATAGCCACGCCGACGGGACACCGTATTCGAGGTCGACGAGCCCGATCCTGCAGGCGCTGCGGCGGTGTGAGCCGGTCCGCATGCGCGACGAGGTGTTCTGGCGCCAGGACGGGACTGCAGTCCCCGTCGAGTACAGCGCCACGCCTTTGCTTGAGGAGGGCCAGGTTTGCGGAATGGTGGTGGCCTTCCAGGACGTGAGCGAGCGGCGTCGCCTGGAGAAGATGAAGGACGAGTTCATCTCCACGGTGAGCCACGAGTTGAAGACGCCACTCACCTCGCTGCGCGCGTCGCTGGGATTGATTCAGTCCGGCACGCTGGACAAGCGGCCGGAGAAACAGCACCAGATGATCGAATTGGCGATCGGGAACTGCGACCGGCTGGTCCGGTTGGTGAACGACATTCTGGACTTCGACCGTGGAGAAAAGGGTGGGCTGCCTCTGAATCGCGAGGCGGTGGATCCGATGACGCTGCTGCGGCGTGCAGCCGACATCGCGCACAACGCGGCGACGCAGGCGCGCATCGAGTTCCACTTCGAGGTCAATGCCGCACCGGTCTTTGCGGATGAGGAGCGGGTGTTGCAGGTCCTGAATGAACTGGTGGGCAACGCAATCAAGTTCTCGCCGCCGGGCACGGCCATCCAGCTGGCGGCGTGGAATGTGGATGGAGTTGCCCCGGGCGCCCGGACCGCTGATGTGGGCGCAGTGTGTTTCATGGTCGAGGACCAGGGGCGTGGCATCGATGCGGAGAAGCTGGAGCGCATCTTCGATCGATTCGAGCAGGGAGACGCCTCGGACTCGCGCGCGCTGGGCGGGACAGGGCTGGGATTAGCGCTGTGCCGCAGCATCGTGGAGCAGCACGGCGGCCGCATCTGGGCGGAGAGCGAAGTGGGCAAGGGAAGCCGGTTCCTGTTTACGCTGCCCGCGGCAACAGCGGCTGAGACGCGATAAGACAAGACGGCGCAAAAGGGCAAACACCTGCATCTTCGCGTGCGCTGGTCGCTTGCCACCTTTGCTTGCTGCGCCGTGAGACACTGGCATCGGCGGCATTCCCCGCGACGAGTCGACGTCCGCCGGGTCATTCTTCATGGGTGCATACACACGTTTTTTGAATTTGCTGTTTGGGCGGCCGCTGCCTACCACGGCCGCACGCGCCGAGTGCATTGGACCCATCGCCGGAATTCCGGTCTTCGGGCTCGACGCGCTGAGCTCGGCAGCTTACGGGCCTGAGGCGGCGCTTACGCTGCTGATCCCGCTCGGCCTGATGGGCGTTAAATACATCGTTCCGGTCAGCGCCGCCATCGTAATCCTGCTGATCATTGTGTTTTTCAGCTACCGGCAGACGATTGAGGCGTATCCGCATGGCGGAGGCTCCTACACCGTCGCCGGCAAGAACCTGGGCGAGGGCGCGGGGTTGCTGGCGGCGGCCGCATTGATGATCGACTACGTGCTGACCGCTTCGGTGGGAATTTCGGCCGGGGTGGGCGCTCTGATTTCGGCTGCACCCAGCCTCCAACCGCACACGCTCGAGATTTGCCTGATCGTGCTGGCGATTCTGACCATCGTGAATATGCGCGGCGTGCACGATACCGGCGTGGTGTTCATGATCCCGACCTATCTGTTCACTGGAACTCTGCTGCTTGTGATTGCGGTGGGCGGATGGCATGTGGTCCATGCGGCCGGGCATTTGGCGCCTCTGACGCGCCGGCAGCCGATTCCGGTGGGGACCGAAATGATTGGCTGGTGGCTGATCCTGAAAGTGTTTTCTTCAGGATGCACGGCGATGACAGGCGTCGAGGCGGTAAGCAACGGCGTGACGGCATTCCGCGAGCCGACCCGCAAGAACGCCAAAACGACATTGACCATCATCATCGCGCTACTGATCGTTCTGCTGTTGGGCATTGCGCTTTTGTGCCGCGCCTACGGCATTGCGGCTACCGATCCCGGCAAACCGGGGTATGAGAGCGTGCTCTCGATGCTGACCCGCGCGGTGATGGGGCAGGGATTGTTTTATTACCTCACCATCGCATCCGTGCTGCTGGTGTTGGCGTTGAGCGCGAACACGGCATTTGCCGATTTTCCGCGGCTGACTCGGGCCATTGCGCTAGACAATTATATGCCGCACGTTTTTCTCATTCGCGGGCGGCGGCTGCTTTATTCGTGGGGCATCTATGTGCTGGTCGCGCTGACGGCGCTGCTGCTGATCCTGTTTGGCGGTGTGACGGACCGGCTGATCCCGCTATATGCCATTGGCGCGTTCATGGCTTTCACGCTGTCGCAAGCCGGGATGGTGGTGCATTGGAAGCGGGAGGGCGGGCAACGGATTCGGATTCTCGTGAACGGCCTGGGCGCCGTTGCGACCGGCATAACAACGATGGTGGTGCTGGTTGCCAAGTTCGCGGAAGGCGCGTGGATCACGGCGCTGCTAGTGGTGGTTATGATCCTGTTCATGCGCGCTGTGAATCGCCACTACGTGCGCGTGAACCGCGAGATCGATCTTGACCGGCCCTTCATTCCCGCCGAAGTGAGCGAGCCCATCGTGGTGGTGCCGATCGACCGCTGGAGCCGCATCAGCGAGAAGGCGCTCTCGTTCGCGCTCTCGATGTCGTGCGACATCCACTGCGTGCATGTGCAGACTAGCGACGATCCGGATCCCTTTTGCGATGACTGGGAGAAAGACATCGTTGCGCCGCTGAAGACGGCCGGCCGTTGCATTCCCAAACTGGTGACGCTCAAATCGCCCTACCGCTACGTGCTTTATCCGATCGTGGATTATGTGCTGAAAGTGGAGCGCGAGCGCGAGAACTGCAAAGTGTGCGTGCTGATCCCGGAGTTGGTTGTGCACCACTGGTGGGAAGGATTGCTGCACAACCGGCGTTCGGATCTGCTGAAGGTGGTTCTGCTGATGCGCGGCAACCGGCGCATTGTGGTGATTAATATTCCGTGGTATCTGGAGAACGGATGAACTCCGTGCCGGACGCCCGGCCGGCGCACCTTTTCGCGCGAATTTCAGTCCAAGATTCCAGCGCGTCGGGTGGCGATGGGCTTCGTGAAAGGCGGGGGGAGAGGATAGTCTAGGGAGGTACCGGAAACCAGCCAGTTGCCTCCTCCGGAGCTCATGTCCGCATCCGGAATGGTTTGCTTGCGCGCAGTGCCGATTGAGGAGAATTACAAGTTGAAGAGGACGTTGTTGTTCTTGCTTTTAGCCGTGGTTCCAGCCGCCCTGGCGCCCGAGAGTGCCTTGGCCCAAGTGAACCCGGAGGCGGCGCCCGGCCCGGCGCAGGCCGCACCCTACAAGTACGAGGTATTCGCGGGCGTTGCCTATAGCCGCCTCAGGCAGGTGCCTGTTTCGTTCAGCGGATTGGTGGGCGGAAAGATTTCGGTGGCCCGCGATTTTGGAAAATATTTTCAACTCATGGGATCGGGGGACTACTACAAGTTGGGGACCGGCCACGCCGGCCTACCGAATCCCGGCGACCCGTCGGTTTACACGTTCCTGGTTGGGCCGGCACTCCACGTTTCGCTCTTTGAGAACCTCAGCGGAGTGGTTTTCGGCGAAGTGGGCGGAGAGCATACCGGGGGCGAGCACATGACGCCCAGTATCTCCTTTGCCGGTGGCTTTGGCGGAGGGTTGGCCTATAGCTTGGGCCGCAATTGGGCCGTGCAACTTACCGGCGACCGCGTCGCCGCGTCGTTCTCACTGCCCAACAACAGTCCTCAACTGGCCAACTCAACGAATCGCACCTGGAACGCGCGCGGAACGTTCGGCGTGGTGTACCGGTTCTAGCTCTGCGGACGCGAATCTGAGCGCCGGCTCATGCTCGACCTCGTAGCGCGGCAAGGATTTCGTTGAGTGCGTTCGGCGAGCCGAAGTCTCCGGACTTAGTGACGACGGTGCATCCATGCGCGTCGCCGCCCTGCACAACGCCCCACGGAATGCCCGGCGCGAACTCACCCTGGAGGATAAAAGAGTGGGCATCGAGAGCGCGAACAGCAAGCTCCGCGGATTCGCCACCGATGAGGATGAGCGCTTGAGGAGAATAGGAACGAAATGCGGAGCGAATGCGCGCAGCCGCGCCGAATGAGATATGGAGGCGGAGAACCCGGACGCTGCCGGCGTGGCCTGGATCGAGTTCCTGAAGCTGGAGCTTGGTGACGGGATGCGAGGTTCCGGCGACGAGCAAGGTGCGCGCTGCATTGGGGACGAGCGCTGCCATCGGGCGCGCAGTAGCCAGTCTGGCGAGCGCCTGAGCAAGGCCGGCCGAACCCGCGAAAAGCAGGCCGGGAAGATCCTGAGCGGCGCGGGCCAGAGCATCGAGATCGTCTTGGGTTGAACTGTCGCAAATCAACAGAGTCATGCCGGCGTCCAGAGCAGGTGCGAGCTCGCGAGCATAGGAGATGTGGTTGATGCGGCCCCTGGCCGTGATCGGAAACAGGCGATCGAGGTGGATCGCGGAATGTTTTCCTGCGGCATCCTGAATCTCCAGGATGCCGTCGCTCACGGTGCGGCCGGCTGCGGGAAATGCGGGAGCGAAAAGAATGGCTCGTGTTCCGAGCGCTCGATGCGCGGCGAGCAGCTCAGCGCCAAGTGGACCGCGTGCGGCGGAGTCAACCTTTTTGAAGAAGAGCGAGTTCGGACTGCCGGCAAGAGCGGCGCAGGCGAGGGAGACAGCGCGGGCGGCGCGGCGGGGTGAAAGCGCGCGTGAACTGGTGTTAAAGGCCTGCACGGACTCCGGCGTGGAAAAATGCGCGTTGGTCCCAAACCAGATGCGGACCGTGCGCCCGGTGCGAAGAAAGGCCGCGCCGGCATCGCAGGCGCCGCAAAGATCGTCGGCGAGAAGAACGATGCGGCCGGAGTTCGGATCAGCGAATGAGGGCGGAACGAAGTCCAGGCTGCGGGCTTCGGTTGGCATTGGGGAGGCCTCGCTCTTTTTCAAGAGTATAGGATTGCTTTCCCTGTTGGGGAGTGCGGAATTCCCCTGCTACGTTACCTTGGAGAGCGACTGGACAAAGATCGGGCGATTCCGCGAATGTGAATAGGATGGATCGCCGGAGCTTTTGCCTTTCCGCCGCCGCTGCCCTGGCCGTCACCCGAAGCAGAGCGCTTGCCGCGCTGGCTCTTCCTGCGCCGGCGAACGGGCCACTCATTACCCTCAGCGAGATTGAAGGGATCGACCGCGAGCGAATTCTGCGCGCAGCCAACGAGTACCTGACGGCGCCGCCGATCACGATCACTGCGTCGACTTCGCCGCGCAGCAAAGGGGGCAAGCACGACTACTTTTCTGAGGCGGATTACTTCTGGCCCGATCCCAAAACTCCCAACGGCCCGTATATTGAGCGCGACGGCTACTCCGATCCGCAGAACTTCAACGATCACCGCCTGGCGCTGATCCGGCTTAGCCTGATCGTGCCTGCGCTCACGGCGGCGTGGCTCATCACGCAAGACAAGCGCTATGCGGAGCGCGCGGCAGTGCACCTGCGCGCCTGGTTTCTCGATCCGGACACGCGCATGAATCCGTCGCTTGACTACGCGCAAGCGGTGCAAGGTGTCGCGCCCGGCCGGAGTTACGGCATCATCGACACGCTGCACTTAGTCGAGGTCACGCGCGCTGCGCGGCATCTCGAGGCTGCGCAGGCCATGACGCCAGCCGAGTCCGCCGGCGTGCGCGAGTGGTTCACGGAGTACTTGCTGTGGATGCGCGCATCCGACAATGGGCAGGCGGAAGAGGCAGCCAAGAATAATCATGGAACCTGCTGGACCGTGCAGGCGGCGGCGTTCGCGGCCTACATCGGCAACGAAAACGCAATGTCACTGTGCCGGGAGCGATTCCGCGACCATCTGCTGCCCGAGCAGATGGCGGCAGACGGCAGCTTTCCGCTCGAGCTCAAACGCTCAAAACCCTACAACTACTCGCTCTTCGATCTCGACA
>CAZANC010000200.1:0-6600 GCA_964486495.1 uncultured Occallatibacter sp. | reverse complement strand
ACGGCATTCCCAACTTCAAGCTTGAAAAGCACGTCGTCGATCGCCGCATCGCGCAAATGAAGGCCGAAGGCGTCATCTTCCAGACGAACGCCCACGTCGGCGTCAACATTCCCGTCGAATCGCTCACCGAGCAATTCGACGCCATCATCCTCTGCGGCGGCTCGGAGCACCCCCGCGACCTGCCCGTCCCCGGCCGCGAACTTAAGGGCATTCACTACGCCATGGAGTTCCTGCCCCAGCAGAATCGCCGCAACGAAGGCGACAAGGAAGAAGCTCTTCTTGCGTCGATGAAAGCATCTGGCTCCATCCTCGCCACCGGCAAGCGCGTCGTCATCATCGGCGGCGGCGACACCGGCGCGGACTGCCTCGGCACCAGCCATCGTCAGGGCGCAAAGAGCGTCCATCAGTTTGAAATCATGCCGCGCCCGCCCGCCGAGCGCGCCGCCTCAACGCCCTGGCCGCTCTGGCCGCTGCAACTTCGCACGGAAAGCTCGCACGAAGAGGGCGGCAACCGCGACTGGAGTATTAACACCGTCAAATTCACCGGTGACGACGACGGCAACGTCAAGCAGCTTCACTGCATTCGCGTCGGCCCTCCGCCGAAGTTCGAGGCCCAGGCCGGAACCGAGTTCATCCTCGACGTCGATCTGGTTCTGCTTGCCATGGGCTTCCTAGGCCCCGTCCGCAACGGAATGATTGAGAAACTCGGCCTCGCTCTCGACAATCGCGGCAACATCGCCACCACGGATTACATGTCCTCGGTCGACGGCATCTTCGCCGCCGGCGACATGCGCCGCGGTCAGTCTCTCGTTGTCTGGGCCATCTCCGAAGGCCGCAAAGCCGCCGCCGCCGTGAATGAATATTTGGCCGCGAAAGAAGAGCAGGCCCCGACGCGCTCCCGCCACTCCGCCGCCGCCGCTCGCTAAACCTCTGAAAATGTAACGCCGGTCTCCAGACCGGCTGTCGTGCGGGCGTCCCCGCCCGCACTAACAGCTGCATTGTCACCCAGAACTGCCGGAGCGCGCGAGGGGAGTCGAAGGAACTACGCTTGTTCCTTTTCGCAACTTGAATTGACACCTGAAAAGGCGTAAGCTCGGCGCAGCATCATCAAGGAGGGCGCGACCATGAGTGCTAGTTCCTGGAAGCGCAGGGAATCCGCCGTGACCCAGGCCGGGTATTTTACCGTCCTGAAGCCTGCCGGAGGGTCTTCCGCCACGCGCCTGCCTGGTAGCCTTCATCTGGTTGGCCAACCCGGGAAGACAGCTGTAATAACTGCGCCGGACCAAAAGGCTTTGGACCACGACGACAGCCAGGAAATAACGATTCCATTGCAGATCGTAAGCCCGAGCGAGGGTGCTCCCCATCTGATGCGCTTGCTTCTGATCGTTCTGGCGGCAGCCGCATTCACAATGTCCGTGCTGTGGTGGATGACTCCGAATAACCCCTGGCACTACCTGGGTCGCTGACTCGCCAACCTGCGAATGTGCTGGGTGGGATACCACGAACCCAACCCTCGCACATGATCTAACTCCGCTGGCGCCGCTAGCTCCGCTAACCCCGCTGCTTCACTTCCCCCCGCACACACAATCCCTGAACGCATCCGCCCCATCGTTCCTGAGCGAGCAGGTATATGGTTGCCAGAGCGCGCTGATGTTCCTCGCCGCTGTCCCGGAACCAAAATTCCGAATGTAACTCTGGCTCGCCGCGTTCTTCGCCGTGGGATCGGCCTTGAATCCCGCGATCATATCTGCCGCGCTCGTCGCGGTGAACGCATCCTCTTTGTAAGTCTTCGCGAAATCGTACTCTTCGGTCCAATGAGTATCGACCCCCGTCTGGTTCGACGCAACAAAAACCTGGTAATCCTTCAGTTGAGCCGTCGCCGCATCGATCTCGGCAACCGTGAACGACGGATTGTTCCCGTCGATCGGCGAAATCGATCCCACCATCTTGATCGCCACACCCTCGGGCGGTGCGCCCGTCGTCGCCGGTTTCAGCAGCCGCATTTCATCCATGTGCGTGTGCGCAAAAATCGCCAGTTCAATCACGTCGCCGTAGTTCGCCATCGCTTCCGGCAGCGCCTCCGAAGAAAGAAACATCTGTGGCTTGCCCCCGCTGCACAGGTCAAGCACCTTTGTCGCCGTCGCGTAGGGATTCACGCCCGGCGGAATGTGCGACATCACCCACACCTTCTCCTTGTTTCGCCGCGCGGCGTCCAGTTGCTGCTCCAGCCACGCAATCTGCGCCGCAGCCGGTGCGGGGTTCGCCTTTCCGCCGCACGCCGCATATTGCCGCGCCATAAACAGATCGTCCAGCACCAAAATCCGCACATGCTCCAGCGGCGCCGGCAGCCTCGCGCTGTAATACCCTCCCGCCGAAAAGTCGTGCAAAGCATTCGCCCGCTCACCAGCCGGAAAGTCGGCGGTCAATGTCTGCCCAATATCCGCCAGAAATGCGCTGTTCGCGTCCAGTTCGTAGTCGCCGCAGTCCGAATCGTTATTTCCCAGCGCCGCATACACCGGCACTCCGGGCAGCGCCGCGCGCAGCTCGCGCATCACGTAGTTGATGGTCTTCTCCACAAACGCCCGGTACTCGCCCGGCTTCGCATTAGGAAAAGTCGTATCGAACTTGCACGAGAATTCGTGCGCAATCAAATCGCCGCTCAACACAACAAACTTTGCGTCAGCGGCATCGGTCTTTATCGCCTGCAAACTCGACTCATACAGCGTGTAGGACGTGTCCGCGCCCCGCGCCTTGCACGTCTTCTGCAAATCGGCGAATCGCGCCGCCTGGTCAACCGACGCAGGCTCCGCCAGAATCGCGTTCCACTCGCTCACCGGCGCAGCCTTCAGCCGCGCCGCCTTCGCCGGATCAGCGAATAGCTCGAAGTGAATGTCGCTCACAAACAGCGCCTCGACGACCGGCGTCTTGGTCGAGGGCGCAACCCGCTTCATCTGCGGCGCCACATTTTGCGCTCGCGCGCCCGTCAGCAGCCCCGCGGAGCAGCCGCACAGAACGAATAGTGTGGCCCATCCGCGCACCACGCGGGCTCTCTGGATTCTTCTCATTGCCACTCTCTTCTGATTCAGCCCCTGCCTCCAATCACGCTTCGGTTAGGATAACCCGCCCGATCCCGCTACTTGGCAGCCTTTGATCTGAGGTAAGCTAACCAAGGGGACGTGGCTCCGATGGTTCCTTGGTGGAAGCGCCTAGCTTACTCGCTACTGAGTGTAATGGCGGCGGTAATCGTCACTTGCACTTTTAGCGACTTTTGGGAATCCAAAGCGAATTCAAATGCGCATGTCAGCGCAAATGGATTGCTTCTATTCGTTTGCTATGCGCTCATCTTCAGTATTCCTGGCTGGCTGCTGGCATTGCCGATTGTCTTCGTCGTGGCCAATTTTCGCGGCTGGCGCTTTTGGATGTACTGGGTAATTGGAAGCGCCATAGGCCCTGTGGTGATTCTTGGATTTGCGCTCTATTCTTTTCTTAAGTCTCCAAAATCTGCGGGCTTTTCGCCCCCAATTGAACTTGTGTACCTTGCTGCAGCAGTTTCAAGCCTTACGACGCTAATCTATCTACTGCTGACGAAACGAGCACAACGGCAACGCCCGCAAAGGACAACTGAACCCGCTAAGGAGCTAACCCGTTAGCCCCGCTGTCCTTTTGCACTATCCTTTCCTCATGCCCAGGCCGTCCCTCATTCCCGCCGCTCTTTTCATCGCCGCGCTTTTCCTCCCATCACTCGTCTTCGCGCAAAACCCCGCTCCAACGCCGCCCATGGGCTGGAACAGCTGGGACTCCTACGGCCTCACCATTGACGAGGATCAATTCAAAGCCAACGCCACTGTCCTCGCGTCCATGCAGCAATACGGCTGGAAGTACGCCGTCATCGATGAAGGCTGGTACATGGCCAATCCGGCCGGTCACACTCTTGAAGAGAAGAACTATCTATGGGACGCCAACGGCCTGCTGATTCCCGTTTCGACGCGCTTCCCATCGGCCGCAAACGGCGCCGGCTTCAAGCCGATTGCCGACTGGCTCCACGCGCAGGGGCTCAAATTCGGCATTCATATCGTGCGCGGAATTCCGCGCCAGGTCGTCGCCGCCAATCTGCCCATCGCGGGTTCGACCTTCCGCGCCGCCGACGCCGCTGACACCACATCTCCCTGCCCGTGGGACGCCGGCAACTGGGGCATCAAAGACAACGCCGCCGGTCAGGCCTACTACGACTCCATGATTCGCCTCTACGCATCCTGGGGCCTCGATTTCCTCAAAGTCGACTGCGTCTCCGACCACCCCTACCGCCCCACCGAAATTCGCCAGATCGCCGAAGCCATCCGCAAATCAGGCCGCCCCATCGTGCTCTCGCTTTCGCCCGGCCCAACCCAGCTCGACCACGCCGCCGAGGTCCAAAAATACGCGCAGATGTGGCGCATCGCCGACGATCACTGGGATGGCTGGACCTTTCCGCGCCAGCCAGATACCGAGTTTCCCATGGGTGTCCGCGACATGTTCGATCGCCTCGCGCAGTGGTACGCCTACACCAACCCCGGCAGCTGGCCCGACGCCGACATGCTCCCCGAAGGCTGGCTCGGCCCCAATCCGGGCTGGGGAGAAGTGCGTCAATCCCGCCTGACGCACGACGAGCAACGCACCGAATTTACTCTCTGGGCCATCACACGCTCACCGCTCATCTTTGGCGGCAACCTCACCCGCCTCGACGACTTCACGCGCTCGCTTCTCACCAATCAATCCGTGCTTTTTGTGGACCAGTACGCCACATACAGCCGTCCCGTCGACCCCTCCGCTCTCGGACCCGGCTTTGAGAACGCCCGCGTCTGGCGCGCTTCCATTGGCCAGCCCGGCGATCGCGGCTACGCTGAGTACTTCGCTTTCTTCAATCTCGCCGGAGAACCGGTCACCCTGCGCGCAAACTGGCAGCAACTCGGCCTCGACAGCAAAAAGCACATCGCACGCAACGTATGGGACGATTCCACCGCCAAAGAATCAAAGGACATCAGCGAGACCTTGCCGCCTCACGGCAGCGCCTTCTTGGAAGTCCGCTAACTCGATCCGAATTTCTCGCCGCCAAAGGCCTGCTCATTGATCCGCCCGCCCCGCATGACACGAACGTGTTAGCCGCCACACTTTTCCCCGCCTCCATGTGCGAAACTAGTGTGTCTGCCAGGCGCTCGGTCGGGCGCGCTTTTCAGCAGAGGCGAATCATGCCAGTTCTTCGTTCCGCTTTTATTGCACTTTCCCACAACCGTCCGTTACGCCGCTTCTGTGAGCACTCCGCGCTGGGCACCCGGCTCAATGCGCGATTCATCGCCGGCATGCAGCCGGAAGACGCGCTTCGTGTCACCGAAGCCGTCAACCGCCAGGGAATCTCCGTCACTCTCGATTCCCTCGGTGAAAGCGTTACCTCGCCCACCGAGGCACATCGCGCCGCCGATGTCTATCACCATCTTCTCGACTCCATCGCCGAGCGCGGCCTCGACGCCAACATCAGCGTCAAGCTTACGCAGATGGGTCTCGAGTTGTCGCCAGAGCTTGCCGAGTCTATCGCCGAAAACCTTGCCCAGCACGCCCGCTCCGCGCAGAACTTCGTCCGCATCGACATGGAAGACTCGCGGCTCACGCAAGACACCCTCGACATCGTGCGCCGCGTCCACGCACAGGCCGGCCTGCGCGGCGCAGTCGGCATCGTTATCCAGGCCTACCTCTATCGCTCTCAGGCCGACATCGAGCAGCTTCTCGCCGACGGCATTCGCGTCCGCCTCTGCAAGGGCGCGTACAACGAGCCGCCCGAGGTCGCCTTCCCGCACAAGCCCGAAGTCGACGCCAACTTTTTCAGGCTCGCCAAAATGCTCGTCGACAGCCCCATCTACCACGCGCTCGCCACGCACGACGAAGCCCTCATCGACAAAGTCAAGGCTTACGCGGCCGAAGCAGCGATCGCACCGAGCCATTTCGAATTTCAAATGTTGTATGGAGTGCGCCGCGATCTGCAGCGCAAACTTATTGCCGAGGGATACAAGGTACGCGTATACGTTCCTTTTGGCACCGAGTGGTACCCCTACTTCATGCGCCGTTTAGCTGAGCGGCCTGCCAACCTTCTATTCATGGCCAAGAATTTCTTCCGCGCTTGAACAACGCGCCGAGCGGTCCTATGCCTCGGTATGTTTCCTGCGCCCCCGGTTGCGTTTCCGCATCATCACCTGGGCTCCGCACCCCTTGCATCGCCATGGGTAGAATCCGAACAACGGAAACACGTTCTTCTGAAGAATGCCTCGCCGCTTCACACGTTGAATCCGGTCGCTGCGACACCCAGGGCAGTAAACCACGGATCTCGATCTGTCCATCTCAACTACACTCCCTGCCTGCGCTCTTCTTGCGCTCTCTTCAGCCGGTCCAAACCCTTCCGGGCCAAATCCGCAACTGCTCTGGCAAGCGTTTCCGATGCGTTTAAGGACTCCGGACGCCCTAATTGGATTCCACGTTTGCCGGCATATTCGCGGAAGAAAATGTCCACGTCAAACAAAATCTCCACGTGATCGCAGAGAAATCCAATCGGCTGAAGAATCAGCGCCTTCACGC
>CAZANC010000199.1:0-6614 GCA_964486495.1 uncultured Occallatibacter sp. | reverse complement strand
CCGCCTGGTTCCACAGCACCACCTCGCCCTCCGGGCCCACCAAAGCAACACCTTCGGGGAGGCTGTCAAACGTGGCTTCGAGCAGTTCGTTGCGGTCCGTCATCGACGCTTCTCTTCGCCCCCGAATCTTTCTTCGGCCCTGGCTCTCTCTCCGGCTTCGGTTCTCTCTTTGGCTTTGGAGCAGGCCCCATGGCTCCCGGCCCGGGAAGCGCACTTATCTTTCGCGCATACCGGTTCGCGGGTCGGCTTCTGCCTCTTAAATCGGCGCAATTCCGCGCAACTTCAAGGAGCTATTCCGTAATAAGGGGATTCCAATGTGGAAAAAACTGCGCGCCGTCGCGCAACGGCACCGTCAGGGCAGAGGCGCCTCTTAGTCGCTGATTTCGTGAGGGTTCTTGATGGTGCCGGGACTAGTAGCTCCGCACCCATTCCAGAATCGACCGCACTCCGACCCCGCTGGGCCCTTTGGCGATGAACGGCCGCGAATCCTCAACCCACGCCATGCCCGCGATATCGAGATGGATCCACGGGGTGTCCTCGGCGAAGACGTGCAGGAACTCCGCGGCGATGATGGCCCCGCCCCAACGCCCGCCTGTGTTCTTGATATCGCCGATGTCCGACTTGATTAATTCGGCGTACGCGTCGCCCAGCGGCAGCCGCCAGAACTTTTCTCCGGACATTGCCAGGGCGGACTCAAATTTGCTGTACGCCGCGTCGTCATTCGAGAACGCGCCGGCAGTGATCTTGCCCAGCGCAACCGAGATCGCGCCGGTCAGCGTCGCCGCATCGATCAGGTGCGTTGCGCCGAGTTGCCGTGCGTAGGTCAGGCCGTCCGCCAGCACCAGCCTTCCTTCCGCGTCGGTGTTGATGATCTCGATGGTCTTGCCCGGCTTATCGGGGGCTATCGGCATTGCGGTCTGCACGTCGCCGGGTTTCTGCGCCGTCCCCGAAGGCATGTTCTCCGCCGCGCAAATAATTGCGATCACCCGCACCTTCGGCTTCAGCAGCGCAATCGCGCGCATCGCGCCAATCATTGCCGCCCCGCCGGCCATGTCGTACTTCATCTTCTCCATGTTGTCCGCGGGCTTGATCGAGATGCCACCGGTATCGAACGTAATGCCCTTGCCCACGAGGCCAAGCACCGGACCTTCCTTCAATCCTTCGGGCTCATAGCGCAAAACAATCAGCGCCGGCGGCTCCGGCGATCCCTGCGAGACGCTCCAGAACGCGCCCATCTTCAGCTCGTGCAGCTTTTCCGTGGAATGTACTTCCCACCCCAGGCCAACCTCCTGCGCCATCAGCGCCGCCCGTGCCCCGAGAATCGTCGGAGTCAGCTTGTTGCCCGGCTCGTTCACCAGCGAACGTGCAAAGTTCTGGCTCTCGCCTACGATTACGCCCTCGGCAAACGCTGTCTCCACTGCTGCTCGCTCGGCGCCGTCCGGAACCGCAAGCGTGCCCGCAACCGCAAGCGTGAACGATTGAATGCTCTGGTCCCTGCGATCGCTGCGATAGGTGTCGGCGTCGAAGTCGCCCACAAACGCGCCCTCCACCGCGGCCCTCGCCACGGCTGCGCCGCGCAGACTTTCGGAAGAGGGCAGCGCCAGCACCACCTCCCGAATCCCGCGAGGTTTCGCAAACCGCACCGCGGTTCCCGCTGCATCGCGCACCGAATGGACCGTAGCTTTCGCCAGCTTGCCCAGCCCGACAATCAGCAGCCGTTTGGCGGCCAATCCCGCAGGCGCGTGCAGGAGCAACCTTTCGTTGGCGCCGGCCTTGTATTCGCCGGTTGCAAGCACGCCGGCCGCAGCCGCCTGTACCGCGGGGTCGGAGATAAGCAGCGTGGGCTGCGGTTTAGCGTCGGGGCCTTTGACAGTTTGGGTGTCGACGGCCAGAACGGCCAGCAATTCGGTTGGGATCGCAGCAAGGGGAGCAAATGAGATTTCAGCGCGCATATTGCCCATTCTTCACGGTTCGCTCGGGATGTGGCAAATCGGCCCGGCTCGCGACGCGAATCGCTGCAGAGCTGTCGTCTTTGAAGGGAACAGAAGTGGATAATGTCACATATTGCATGATTGACATTTTAATATCGGTGTCATATTATCTATATATGTCACCTTTCCTTGCTTCAACAGAAAATGACACAAAGCAGCAAAGTGTCACCTCTCGCGTGAATGACAATGGGCGCATTGTCATTCCCGCGAATATTCGAAAATCCATGGGACTGAGGCCCGGTGACGTCGTCGTCATGTCCCTTGAGGACGGAGTGCTCCGCATCGAGTCGCAGCTCGCCAGAATCCGCAGAATCCAGGAGGAGTTCAAGAAATTCGCCACGCCGGGAACTCTGGCATCTGACGAGCTTATCGCCGACCGCCGGGAAGAGGCCCGCCGCGAGATGGAGGAGTCGCTTGGATAGCCCTGCCGTTTTGGACTCCTCGGCGATTCTGGCTGTCGTCTTCAACGAACCAGGGGACGACATCGTTCTCCCGCTCCTTAAAGGGGGCTTCCTCAGCACCGTCAACCTGGCCGAAGTGCACACGCGCCTTGTGTTGCGCGGGGTAGGCGCCGACTTCGCATGGCGCCGCGTAGTTTCCTTCGGTTGTGAGATTAGCTTCTTCGACGATCTCCAGGCGCGCCTTGCAGGAGAGCTAGTGGCCCAAACCCGCCCCTACGGCCTCTCTCTTGGCGACCGCGCCTGCCTGGCCCTTGCCATCCAGCGCAAAGCAACCGTCTACACCACCGATGCCGCCTGGAAAAACCTCAGTCTCGGCATCCCGGTCGAAGTCATCCGCTAACCGCTCTCCATCCTCATTCGAGAAAGGATCAGCCACCATCCACGCTCAATGCCGGGAGCGCACCGCCCCCCGCCCCGCACTGCAAGCTAGCGGCTAGTAGCTAGAAGCTGCCTCACCGGCCGCCTCTATGCTTGTTCGCCTTGATGGCCGCCCTCGCCTCCCGATCCGCCTCCCGCCGCCGCTCCGTCTCCCGTTTGTCCCAATCCTGCTTGCCTTTGGCCACCGCCAGCTCGCACTTCACCCGCCCGTTGCGGAAATACAGCCGCGTCGGAATGAGCGTATGTCCCTTGATCTGCGTCTTGGAGAGTAGCTTGCGGACTTCTTCGCGGTGCAGCAGCAGTTTCCGCGTGCGCGTCTCGTCGTGGTTGGCGATGTTGCCGTGGGAGTACGGCCCGATATGCATGTTCAACAAGAACGCCTCGCCATCCTTGATCAGGCCGTAGGAATCTTTCAGGTTGGCATTGCCCTGGCGGATCGACTTCACTTCGGTTCCGCGCAGCGCCACGCCGGCCTCGAACTTTTCCAACAAAAAATAGTTGTGGCTGGCCGCTCTGTTGTGCGCCGCATCGCGCTGGCCGCTGGCCACGGGATCGCGGGGCTTCGCCGGTTTCCTGGCGACCGGCGAATCCTTTGCGGCGATTACATGGCTGGTTTGGCGAGCCATTGGCAGGCGTCCTTGAATTCTCATCCTAGCATCGGGCTATATCCCAGCGGGATGCGACGAAGGTCAGAGGGGCTTTGTTAGAATGAGGGAGCGTTTTTTGAGGGAAGTTCGGCACGATGAATCACTTCGGGACGCCCGTCGCGGTCCGCAAGGGTTTCGAACCACTCGAATCCGGGCACGCAACCATGCCCCCTTTGCAGTGTCCCCTTTCTCCGTGTTCCCTTTTGCCGTGTTCTGGAGCCGTATGAACCATCGCACGCCCTCACAAGCCGTAGTTCGAAGCGTGGGATCGCGATGGTCCCCCGTTTTGCCGTTCCTGGCCCTCGCGCTTCTGGCCGCAGCGGCCGGCTTCGGCATCCCTGCCGCCCGGCTTCACGCGGAATCGGCCAACTCCGACTTCAAGCAAGGCCAGGCCGCCGAGACCCGCGAGGACTACGACGCCGCTTTCGAGTTTTACCAGAAGGCCTACACTCGCGATCCGAAGGACACGCGATTCAGGATCGCCCTCACTCGAATTCGCGTGACGGCGTCGTCGCTGCACATCACCAAAGGCCGCAAACTGTTTGCTACGGGCGACCTTCAGGGCGCGCTGTCCGAGTTCCTCCATGCCGCCGAAATCGACCCCGGCAACGAGGCTGCGCAGCAGGAGATCACTCGCGTGCGCCAAAGGCAAGGCGCCACCGCTGCCGCTCCCGAGGCCGAGCTTCCCCAGCCGCCCGGCGAGGAGCAGGAACTTGACCAGGTCGAAGCTCCTCCCGAACTCCACCCCATCTCCAGTGAGCCGCTCTCCCTGCATATGGCCGAGGACGCCAAGGTCGTCTATCAGGCGGTTGCCAGGGCCGCCGGCGTGAATGTTCTGTTCGACCCCGACTTCAACTCCAAGCGCATCCAGGTGGACCTAAACAATGTTTCTCTCCTCGACGCGCTGCGCATCGTCGGCGTCATGTCCAATACCTTCTGGCGCCCCGTCACCAGCAACACCATCTTTATCGCGCAGAACTCGCGCACCAAGCGCCAGGAACTCGACGAAGAGGCGGTGCAGACTTTTTATCTGACCAATGCCTGGCAGCAGAACGACCTCAACGACGTGCAGACCGCCCTGCGCAACGTCATGCCCAACGCCAAGGTCTACGGCGTGCAGAGCCAGAACGCCATCGTCATGCGCGGCACGCCCGACGAGCTTCTGCTCGCGCAGCAGCTGATTGACGACCTCGACAAGGCGCGCGGCGAAGTTGTCGTCGACATCGCCGTCCTGGAGGTGAGCAAAAACTGGGAGCGGACCCTGGGCATCTCCTGGCCCAGCAGCATCGGCGTCGCCCTGCAGCCCAACTGCTCGGCAACCAACAGTTGCAGCTCTTCCACCGGCACTGGCACCGGCACGGGTACCGGCAGCACCTCCACCACAAACCCAACGCTTTACACGCTGGCTCACCTCAACTCCACTGATTTTGCAATGACCGTCGGATCGGCCACGCTCAATCTCCTACTTACCGACAACAACACCAAGGTCCTGCAGAGCCCGCGCATCCGCGCCACCGACGATCAAAAAGCCACCATGAAAATCGGCTCGCGCATCCCCATCGCCACCGGGTCTTACTCGACGCCGGGTCTCGCCTCGACCTCGGCCATCGGATACGCGCAGACGCAGTTCCAGTACCAGGATGTGGGCGTGAATATCGAGATGACGCCCAGTATTCATTTCGACCACGACGTGACATTGAAGATCAAGATCGAGGTTTCGGCGGAGAGCGGAACGGACACCATCGAAGGCGTTACGGAGCCGATCATCAGCCAGCGCGTCGTCGACCAGGTCATCCGCCTGCGCGAGGGCGAGGCCAGCATCCTTGGCGGAATCCAGAATAAGCAGGAACAGAACAACTGGAACGGCATCCCCGGCCTGAGTGCAATTCCCGTTATCAAGTACATCTTCGGCTCCAGGGATCGCCAGATCCAGGACGACGATATCGTCTTCGTTGTGGTGCCGCACATTGTCCGCGCGCAGGAGCTCGATCAGGCCAATCTGCGCGTCATCGACACCGGCTCGGGCCAGTCCATTGATCTGCGGCACGCCGACTCGGGCGGCGCGCCCGCTCCGGCCGCGCCCGCGCCCGTTTTGCAACCCGCCGCGATGAACCAGCCTGCGGTTGGGACGCTTCCCGCGCAAAGCGCCGTTGAGGCAGCCCCCGCAATGCTGGCACAGTTACGCTCCGACATGGCCTCCAGCGGAGGTCCGCAGCCGGTCGCGCAGGCCACAGTTCAGCAACCTTCTGCCCAACAACAACCTCCTGCCCAACAACCCGCTGCTCAACCGCCCGCTGCGGCTCCCGCGCTCGCTCCGCAAACGCCCGCCCCTCCGGCCGTTCAACCAGCCGCCGCACCGCCCGCCGTTTCGCCAACCATCTCCACGGCGCCGCCGGCGCAAGCTCCGGCAGTTGCCCCGCCACCCCTAGCGGCTACACCAGTTGCCGCTCCGGCCGCAGCTGCCGGCGCTGCCTTCGCGCTCAACGCACCCGCCACTCCGCCGGCTTCCGGCGCCACCTTCCAGGTCCCCGTCGTCTTGAACGGCGCTACTGACGTCGCTTCCATCGCCATTCAGCTCCACTACGATGCGGCAAAGCTCCAGCTCGTGAATGTCTCCGGCGGCAATTTCCTCAGCGGCGACGGCCAGGCCGCGCCTCCCATTCACACTGACCAACCTCAGGGAAACCTGGTGGTTGGCATCTCGCGCCCCCCCGGCACGCACGGCGTTACCGGCGCGGGGGTGGTCTGCGTTCTCACGTTCCAGGCCAAAGCCTCGGGCTCCAGCGACCTGTCCATCGCTCGCGCCTCGGTGGTCAACAGCGCACAACAGCAGTTGTCCGCGGCGAGCGCGCAAACCAGCATCGTCGTCAAGTAGGCGGCCACCTCGATGAGCCTTCAGCATTTCATTCCGGTTCGGCAAAGCGAACGGGGTTCCCGCGAACAGGTTGCTGGCAGCGCCGGTGTCCGGCGGGTAAACGAAACTGGCCTTACGCTCGTCGAACTCATCGTCACCGTATCCATCCTCACCATTCTGGCCATGGCCGCGTTTCCGCTGGTGCGGTTCCAGGTCAAGCGCCAGAGAGAACGCGAACTGCGCTACGATCTTTGGATGATGCGTGACGCCATCGACAAATATA
>CAZANC010000198.1:0-6636 GCA_964486495.1 uncultured Occallatibacter sp. | reverse complement strand
AACGTTGTGGACGATCCCAGCTTGGCCACTTACAACGGCAAAGGCCTCCTCGGCGCCTACGGTGTCGACGACGAGGGCGTTCCCGCCCAGGCCGTCAAGCTCGTCGATGCCGGCCGCCTCGACAATTACCTCATCGGCCGCGAGCCCGTCCGCGACTTCCCTCAGTCCAACGGCCACGGCCGCGCCGGCATCACGGGTCCAGCGCGCCCCACGATCGGCGTCCTCAAAATCACCGCGGACAATGGACTCTCAACTGACGAACTCAACCAGAAGCTTTTGGATATGGCGAAGGATCGCGGTCTGGCCAGCGTCTATTTCGTGCAAACGCTGGGCGGCGAGCGGACGCCTCGACTTCTCTTCCGAGTCAGTCCCGATGGCAAGCGTGAGCTCGTCCGTGGCGCAGTGCTTGCCGACATCGACGAGCGCGCTCTTCGCTCCAGCATTGAGGCGGCGGGCAAGGATCTCTGGGTCGCTAACTTTTTCGGGGACCCGCCCACGACTGTCCTCGCGCCGGCGCTGCTCTTTGACGATGCCACCGTCCGCCGCGCCAACGCCAAGAATGACAAGCTGCCCTTCTATCCCCCGCCCGACTAATCAAAATCGCGCACGCATGCCCTCCGTGAGCTCGGCGCGCGCCAGCGATCGTGCAGCCGACTTGAAGCTATACGAGCGAGAGGCTTTCCCAATCCCTCAGCTTTTTGTTCCCTCGGTCCCTTGTTCCTTTGGTCCCCGTTTTTTCCACGCCCCCACAATCGCGCCCATCACTACCATGCCGATCAGCCAGAACCCGGTGTTGATGGCGAACAACGCGTAGGTGCGCACCTCGAAAACGTACTCGGTCGCCCATGTTGTGAGTACGAAGCCCAACCAAAGCAGTGCGGCCGCCTTCATGCCGCGCAGCGCCGTCTGCGGCCCGGTCAGTTGCGTCACGCACGAGATCGCCGTGGCAATCAAGGCCGCCGAAATAAGCGCCGTGCCGAATTGCAGCGCTGGATTCACTCCCTGGTTCATCAGCCAGGCTTGCGTGCGCCCAATTCCATCAAGCCAGCTTTGCAGAAAAAACGAGTACCAGGCTGCCTCAAAAAGAAAACACGCCACCGCGGCAACCACGATGGCCAGATAGTTTTGCCTTACTCGCTTTGCTTCCATCGAAATCTCTCCCTCCGTTCCTTTCACTCCAGATCCACAACCGCCTTAGCCGCCCGCGCCGGCCAGAGCGGTTCTTCGGCTCACAATGGGCCGGTTTGCGCGAAATTGTAGACGATCTTCCGCGACCCTGTCGAAGAAGATGATCCTTGTGCGCGTTTGTTGTCCTCAAAATCAGAGATTGACCGAACAATGGGCTGCCCCGCGCGTAAAGACTGGCTCGCCAATCGTTCCCGCCCACGCCCTCGCACCGCCAGTTAGCTCCAAAAACCGCCCATTTCCTCGCTATGCATCTCACCCTGTGAACTTTCACGCACCCCGGTCAGCCATTTCCGCATCCATGTTGATAGACGCCTTTTGCCGCCCGGTCGCCGAATTTAACCAACACACACTTCTTCCGGGCTCAACCCACAAAGTACAATCCGAACGAAGGAGACTTTCCCCAATGGCATACGAGTTACCACCGCTTCCCTACGATTACTCGGCGCTGGAGCCGTTCATCGACGTCGAAACCATGAAGCTCCACCACGACAAGCATCACCAGACCTACATCACCAACGTGAATGCAGCGCTGGCCAGCCACCCCACGCTCGCCGCCAAATCCGTCGACGACCTCATCAGCGATCTCAATGCGGTTCCTGAAGACATTCGCGGCGTTGTGCGCAACAACGGCGGAGGCCATTCCAACCACTCAATGTTCTGGACCATCATGGGCCCGGCCAACGCGGCCGGCATCGGCGGCAGCCCCTCCGGCGACATCGCGAAGCAGATTACTGCCGACTTCGGTGACTTCGAGGCCTTCAAAAAGACCTTTAACGAGACCACGGCCAAGCAGTTCGGCTCCGGCTGGGGCTGGCTCGTTTTCACCGGAGGCAAGCTTAAGGTCATCACGAGCGCCAATCAGGATTCGCCGCTGTCTCAAGGGCTTTACCCGATCCTCGGCAACGATGTCTGGGAGCACGCGTACTATCTCAAATACCAGAACCGCCGCCCCGACTACCTCGCTGCCTGGTGGAACGTCGTCAATTGGGCCGAAATCAACAAACGCTTCGCCAAAGCGAAAAGCTAAGAAGCCGTGAACCGTGATTCGTGACCGATGCAGGCAGCGTTCTCTGCCAGACCACGGTCCACGAGCCACGGTCCACGAGCCACGGTCCACGAACCACGGTCCACGAGTCTCTCAGGACAAATCATGGCCACCATGCAAATGACAGTGCGCCCAGAGGATCTCTCTCAACTCCCCAAGGGCGCTGAGCGCATCCCCGACCCGGGCATCCTCGTCATCTTTGGCGCCTCCGGCGACCTCACCAAGCGCAAGCTGCTTCCTGCGCTCTTTCATCTCTGGCAATCCAGCCTTCTGCCCCAGAAGTTCGCCATTGTCGGCGTCGCGCGCCGTCCGCTCGGCGACGAATTCGCCGCCGACATGCGCTCCGGAATTGTCGAGTTTGGCGGCGCCGACGCCAAAGATCCCAAGCTCGATGGCTTCGTCTCCAACATCAGCTACTTTCCTCTCAACTTCGACGATCCTTCCCATTACGCCGCTCTGAAAACGGAACTCGATCGCATCGCCAAGGAGAAGGGAATCGGCCCCGATCGCCTCTTCTATCTCGCCACCGCGCCCGAATTCTTCACCGGCATTATCGAGAATCTTGGCGCGCAGAACATGGCCCAGCCCGAAAAGGGCCGCGTCGCCATCGTCATCGAAAAGCCTTTCGGCCACGACCTTGACTCCGCCCGCCTGCTCAACCATCAGGTCAATGCCGTCTTCCACGAAAGCCAGGTCTTTCGCATCGATCACTACCTCGGCAAGGAAACCGTCCAGAATCTCCTCGTCTTCCGCTTCGCCAACGGCATCTTTGAGCCGATCTGGAAACGCAACTACATTGACCACGTGCAGATCACCGTCGCCGAAACGCTCGGCGTCGAAGGCCGCGGCCCCTTCTACGAAAAGGCCGGCGCTCTGCGCGACGTCGTTCAGAACCACATGATGGAGCTGCTGGCGCTCGTCGCCCTCGAACCGCCGTCCAGCTTCGAATCCGAAAGCGTGCGCCGCGAAAAACTCAAGGTCTGGCAGGCCATCCCTTCCATCCCCATCCTCAACACCGTCCGCGGGCAGTACGGCCCCGGCATCGTCGCCGGCGAGCACGTTGTCGGCTACCGCGACGAAGACCGCGTCAATCCCGAGTCCGGCACTGAAACATACGCCGCACTCCGCCTCACCGTGGAAAACTGGCGCTGGGCCGGCGTCCCTTTCTTTCTCCGCGCCGGCAAGCGGATGAAGAAGCACGCCACCGAGATCAGCATCCAGTTCAAGCAGCCGCCGCTGCTCATCTTCAATCGCATGGCGCTCTCCGGCCCGTGTTCCGACATTCAGCCCAACCTGCTTACCATCCGCATCCAGCCCGACGAAGGCATCTCCCTGCGCTTCGGCGCCAAGGTGCCCACCACACCCGAGATGACCGTCTGCCCCGTCAATATGGACTTTGATTACGAAGCCGCCTTCGGCAAATCCAGCGCCAACGGCTATGAGCGCCTGCTCCTCGACGCCATGCTCGGCGATCAGACCCTTTTCGCGCACCGGGAAGGCGTTGAGACCACATGGGCCCTCTGCACGCCCATTCTTCAGGCCTGGGCCGCGAAGAAACCGCAGGTCTTTCCCAACTATTTCGCCGGCTCCTGGGGCCCCGAGTGCTCCGACCACCTGCTCGAACACTCCGGCCACACGTGGCGCAATGACCTCGGTCGAAACACGTAAAGAATACGCAAGAGCCAGCCGGGAACAGAGTCTAAAGCGCTCGGACTGGCTTGCAAACCCCGCTAGCTCCGCTGCTTCATCCCTTCGTCCATCGCCTCATTCGCCAGCCGATCAGCTTCCTTGTTCCCGCCGCGCAGTGTGTGCCGCGTCTCGAACCCCTTAAGCTTGAGCGCCAGCCGTTGCGCCTCTTCCCACAGTGGGCGCAGCCCCGGGCTCTTCACCTTGTACCGGCCCTTCATCTGCCTCACCATCAGCTCTGAATCCGACACTACCCTCAGCTGCTTTGCCCCGTTCGCCAGCGCCCATTCCAGCACCGCCAGTAGCCCCTTGTACTCGGCATAATTGTTGGTTTGCCGGCCAAGGTACTCGCTCAATTTCGCCACCACCCGCCCCTCCGGGTCCTCGATTACCGCCCCATATCCCGCCGGACCCGGATTGCCCCGCGACCCCCCGTCGCAGTGCGCAACATACCACCCGCCGGTTTCGTCCGGAGCCGCCTCAGTCTCAAACAGGTTTCCGCTCATCGCTTCCCAGTCTACCGGGTGCGCCGGTCGGCCCGGCTCTGCCCCGCCCACCCGCCTCGTCGTTCGCCCCCGACCCCGGCCCCTGGTTCCCTGGTTCCACACTTCCTGGCCTCCCCGCTCCCTTGCTCCCTCGCTCCCTGTCTTCCACAATCTGATTACAATTGCCCCCTTTCCACGTCTACCCAGCAGCAAAGTCTGCATCTTCCGCGAGCGGAGCAGCAATGGCCACAGATTCAATTGGCGTTTCCATGACCCCGGCGATGAATCTGGCCCAAACCGCCGGCACTTTAGCCTGGCCGGCAGCCGGGAGGGTACAATCCTCTCCAGACGTGGCTGCTTCCAGAGCAATGGGCGGAGCAAGGCGCCAGAACCCCGGCCAGGACGATTCGAGCCGTGCGCAGGGCCGCGCGCAAAGCCGCGCTCTTGAGATGGACCTGATCCGCGAGGCCCAGGCCGGTTCCCGTGTTGCGTTCGATTCTCTTGTCCGCCAGTATGAGCACCAGGTCCTGCGCCTTGCCCTCCATCTCACCGGTTCCGAGCACGACGCGGAGGACATCTACCAGGAAGCATTCCTCAAAGCCTACCGGTACATTGGCAACTTCCGCTTTGAATGCTCCTTTTACACATGGATCTACCGCATCGTCACCAACCTCTGCCTCGATCAGTTGCGCCGCCGCAAGACTCGCCGCGAGGATCACGCTGTGGTGGTCGATCGCAGCGGCGATGAGATCGACATTCTGGCGTCGGTTTCTGACAACCGCTCGTTTTCCAACCCCGCCCGCGAGCTCGATCGCAAGCTGTTGGGCGCGAAAATCCAGGCCGCGCTGGGCAAGCTCACGCCCCGCGAGCGGATGGTCTTTGAGTTGAAGCATTACCAGGGCCTTCGCCTCCGCACCATCGGAGAAATGTTGAGCACCACGGAAGAGACCGCCAAGAACACCCTCTTCCGCGCAACCAAAAAGTTGCGTGCACAACTGGCGGACTTGAGGTAAACAGAAAGCGGCCGGCCTCTAGCACTTGTATCGCCAGCGCGCGAAAAGAGCTAGAAGCCAGGAGCTAGAAGCTAGTAGCTGTTTGTGGGGCTAAAAGGACGTAACCATGAATTGTGAACTTGCACACGAACACATGGTCGCTGCAGCCTACGGGGAGCTGCCCGACGATCAGGTCCACCAGCTCGAGCGGCATGTGATTGCCTGCCCCGAGTGCCAAAAGGAGCGCGAGCAGGTTCTGGCGATCAAGCTGCTGGCCGATGTGCATCCTGTTGCCGAGCCCGATCCGAATCTCGTCGCCCGCGCTCACCTACGCCTCGATGAGGCTCTCGACATGCTGCCGCCCAGGCGTTGGTTTGAGATTCTCGGCCAGCGCATCATGAACAACTTCGCCAGCCTGCAGGCTGCGCCCGTTGCGGCGCTGCTTCTGCTCGTGGCTGGCGCGGGCGCCGGGACTCTTGGCGGCTTCGAGTACGCGCAGAACCGTGCCGCCCACGCCGCAACTGTGGCCCAGGCCCCAACGCCCGCTGGAGCGCAGGTGCTGCCGGCAGCGGCCCTGCCGCAGCTCGCCAACGTGGCCGGCATCTCCGGCATCGTTCGCCAGCCCAACAGCGAAATCGTCGACGTCAGCTACAACCAGGTCGTTCCGCGGCAGATCGAGGGCTCGCTTGACGACCCCGGCATCCGCCAGTTGCTCATGCTGGCCTCTGAAGATTCCGCCTCGCCCGGTGTTCGCGATGACTCTGTGGCCCTGCTCGCCGCCGAGTGCCGCGCCGGCCACAGTTGCCAGCCTTCTGGCATCCGCGATGCGCTCATGTACGCTCTGCGCTACGACCGCAGCCCCAAGGTTCGCCAGAAGGCCCTTCAGGGACTGGAGCCTTACGTGGCCGACGACGTGCGTGTTCGCGACGCCGTTCTTGAAGCAGTCTTGAACGACAACGACCCGGCCATCCGGACTGCTGCCATCGGTTTGTTGGAGCCTGTCGACGCCGATTCCAGCGTCCGCCAGGTTCTCTACTCGGTTTCCAACACCGACCGGAATCCTCAAATCCGAACCGTTTCCCGGGAAGTTTTGAGCCGGGTTCCACAATTCCAATAACTGTGCTAACCCTTCCGGCCACTGCGCCGTCTTGATGAGCGCGGACCGGTTGACGAAACATGATGGAGAAATCGCAATGAATCACCTTTCGAGGCCAATTCGTACATCGCATTTGAACCTTGC
>CAZANC010000197.1:0-6659 GCA_964486495.1 uncultured Occallatibacter sp. | reverse complement strand
TGGTGATGTCGTAAAAAAGAATCCCCGGCTTGGGAAAGTCCGGCACGGTGCGAACCAGTTTCTTCAAATCCTCTACGTTGATGGGCTTTGCTGTGTCCGGCATGGCGGTGCTTGACTCCAGTTCTCGGATTTCAGTTTTCAGGGATCAGTTGTCAGTTGTCAGCTAACAGTTTATCGCCGGGGGCCGAATCAACGTCGAAGGCTCGTAAGGAAACAGGTGACGAGCTTGGTGCACCACAGAAGCTGAAGTTCGCGGGATGAGAGGAACGAATCCGTCTGCGGCCTGATCACCGATTACTGACCACTGACCCCTGTGCGAGCGCTCTACCACGCACCATCGATCTGGAAAGAGCTGAGGTTTGAGGCCTCGTTCTCGGCGAGGCTGTGTTCGACGATGCGGTCCACACGGGCGCCACGCGGACCGCGGCGGAGACTGACGCGCAGTTCGTCGAGGTTACCGGCGTCGCCTGCCGCCACGACCTCGACATCGCCATCCTCAGTGTTGCGCACCCATCCGCGCAGCTCAAGTTCAGCGGCCTCGCGCTGCACAAACCAGCGGAAGCCGACTCCCTGCACGCGGCCTTGAATGAGGAAATGAAGAACCATGGAGACGGACCAAGGCCAGTGTTGCAGATGCGCGCGAGCGCGCGCAACCGATAGAGAGCCTTGGCCGGAATTCGCTGAAGGGCGCGTCGCGGAGATCGATTGCGGCGACGGATATAGCCCCGTAGCGCGCTACACTGGAATTCGACATGGTCTTCGTTCTCGACAACTACGACTCCTTCACCTACAACCTCGTTCAATACCTGGGCGAGCTGGGCGCGGAGGTCGTGGTGCGGCGCAACGACGAGGTAACGCCGCAAGAGGTTGAGGCCATGAAGCCGGAGCGGATTTTGCTTTCGCCGGGCCCCTGCACGCCGCATGAGGCGGGAATTCTGGTGCCGCTCATCCGGCACATGGCGGGGAAGGCGCCGATTCTGGGCGTTTGCCTCGGCCACCAGGCCATTGGCGAAGCGTTTGGCGGCAAAGTCGTTCGCGCACACACGCTCATGCACGGCAAGACCAGCGCTGTGGAGCACGACGGCAAAGGGATCTTTGCCGGGCTGCCGACGCCGCTCACCTGCACGCGCTACCACTCGCTCATTGTGGAACAGAAGTCGCTGCCGGCCGAGCTTGCCGTCACGGCGCACACGCACGAAACGAATGGATCGGGCACGGGCGGATCAGGCGCAGGCAAGGAACCGGTCATAATGGGTCTGCGGCATCGCAGTTTGCCCGTCGAGGGTGTTCAGTTTCACCCGGAGAGCGTGCTCACCGAGGGCGGCCACCAGATGATCCGCAATTTTCTGGACATATAGCCGATGATCCGCAATTTTCTGGACATATAGCCGATGCGCGCCGCCCTAAACGCCGCTTTGAACGCCGTTCCGAACATTTCGACCCGCCGCGCGAATCAGCTCCGTTCGCAGAAGTTCGTTGCCGCACTGACTGTCTGCGTTGCGTTCTCTGCGGCACCCTTTGCGGCTCCCTTTTCATTGTCGGCACATGCGCAGGCGCCCGCATCGCAGCCGCCCGCGCAGCAGACACCGGCCACACCTCAAGCAGCTCCAACAGCCCCGGCGGCTACGACCATGCCGGCGACCGCCCCCAGCGCGCCCGATGCAGCACCGTCGCAACCGCCTGCAACAAGCGACACGCCTCCCACGTTCAGGTCTCCACCATTGGCCATCGTTTCCCTCGACAGCACGATTCCCGGCTCCGCAGCCGAGGTTACCGGCGACCTGAAGGTCTTCAACCGCCGGGCTTTCGTCACGGGCAGCGGAACAATCACTGCCGGCGATGCGACAGCTCAGGTGACCATGCCCTACCGCGGCACGCTCCACGTTTGCGCGTCGAGCACGGTGAAACTCGCGGCAGATTCAAGTGCCGCGCCGGGCGAGGTTCCGCCCCTGCTGATCGCGCTCGATCACGGTGCAGTCGAGATCAGCTTTGCGGCCAGCACCGCGCGTGAGCGCAACGCCGACACGCTGCTCACGCCGTATTTTCGCATCATGATCGGCGGCCCGAATGCGGCGGATGTAAGCGTGCGGATGGGCGACTTTGGCGACACTTGCGTGGATAACGCCGGAGCGAACGCGCCATTAGTCGTGGTGACCAGCGTGTTCGAGGGAGGGCTCTATCGCGTGCAGCCCGGACAGCGGGTGATGTTCGAGCACGGCATCCTGTTGAAGGTGGTCGACCAGGAAAAGGAGCCGTGCGGTTGCCCTCCGCCGTCAAAGTCCGAAGCCAACGAGTTTCCGTTGGCGCAAAGCGAGGGGCTGGCGCCGGCTTCGCCGCCAACAACCGTAGCAAATCAAACCCCGGGAAGCGGCCAGGCAGCGACGACTTTGGTTTACAAGGGCAGCGAACATGCGCCGCAGTCGGTCACGATCCCGCAGCCTGCTGCTTCGCCTGTCACGACAGGACCAGGAACTCCACCTGCGAAATCGTCAGGGTCGCAGAAAAAAACCGGATTCTTCCACAAGATCGGGCGTTTCTTCAAGCGCATCTTCGGCGCGGAGTGAGTTGCCGGTTCAATTACTGAGCCGGCCCGTTGGGGATGATTTGCGAGGTCGAACCGAAGCGGTGATAGTCGGTGAAGCTGACCTCATTGATGCGCCGAATTTCCCTATCGCTCATATCTCCTTTGGCTTGAGATTTGACCAAGGAGATCGCGATGCTGTGCACGGGACAGATGTAGCTCTTGCCGTCGATCTCGACGGGCCCGTATTGCACCGAGATGTCGGCGCGCATGATCGGGTCGGAGGGCTTAAGATCCGACTCGATAGTGACGCGCAAAACGGCGCCGGTGGCTGGATCGAGATACAGGTTTCCGCGGTAGCTGGGCGTTCCGTGGTAGGAGTCGGATTCTGAACTGGCGGATTTGGCGTCGATACCGTAGGAGATAGCGCCAGCGGTATCTTGTGAGCCCCTCACACAGCAGTAATTCACCCAATAATGCGAAGCTGCAGGCGGAACCTCGTAGTGGTAGACGGCGACCGGGTCTGCAGCAGACTGTTCCCAGTGGCCCCACTTCAGGGTGCCCTTGAATGCGTCGGTGAGGGTGATCCCCAGGGCCGGGCCAAACTCACCGATCGAGACCAACCCCGCAGGCAACGGCTCGTTCTTGGGCTTGGCGCCAGAGGAACCCGGCTGACGATCCAAGACCTCCTGTCCGTTGCGATAGACGATGTGGTTGCTGAAAGTTCCCGCCAGATGCAGATCCGTGTGCGGAGACCAGCCGCTATGAGTCACCGACAGGGGAATGTCATCGTAGCTGTCGGTGATGCGCGTCGCCAGAAAATCCGGCATCTGGTGTAGAGAGACTCCGACAAAATTGATGGCCGATTTCAACATGGCCCGCTGCACGGCAAGCTCCGGCGGGGCTTTTTGGAGTAATTCGCCAGCTGGCGGCTCAAGAAACGCTGAGGAATCGGCGAGCAACCTCAAAGAGAGGGCGGTCTTCGGGCCGGGCTTGAACTCCGCCGTAATGCGGTCCAGAGTAGGCTGAGTCAATTGTTCGGTCAATTCCAGGGAGTTGAGCTGCTGCGCGCAATCGCCATCGTTGTTGCCGGACGTTTGCTGCGCGACCAGCATCTGTTTCAACTGCTCGACGGTAACACTCTGCACGGCAGCATAGCAGGGAGTTATCGTTGCCAATGACATTGCCAGAAGAATGAATTTCCGCATCTTCTCGCCTCGGCAATCCAGTTTACATCTCCCGCGCGCGCTCGATGGCGCGGAATAATTCTTTACGGGTTCAACTGCTGTACCGCGCAGGGAATGCGCCGAATCACGTTGCCCGGCTTGTCGAGCTGGAACATAAAGCTGCATTGCAACGCGGCATTCCCCGTGGTGGCTCCCTGATATACGTAAACGGTCTTCGTTCCCGGCTGATACACGAGCAGCGAACTCGTCGGGTTGATTCCGGTGAGTTGAAACTCGACTTCGCCTCCACCCGATTGGTAGCTCGACGCGTTCACCGTGCGACCTGCTCCAAGCCAGAACCCGGTGGCCAGCACTCCCGCGAGCGCCAGACCGTTTCTCGTCCAACCCCATGCCTTCTCCATACGTCCTCCTGTTGTGGATGTCTTTCTCCAAGGACGCAAGGAAGGTCGTTGCCGCTCGGGATTTCCGGAGCGGGCGCAAACGCGGAGACCGCGCTACATCTCCCGCGCGCGCTCGATGGCGCGGATGACGGCCTGCGCTTTGTTGAGCGATTCCTGATGCTCGAGCTCGGGCACGGAGTCGGCGACGATGCCCGCGCCGGCCTGGACCGATCCTTTGCCGCCAACGGACACCATGGAGCGGATGGCGATGCACGAGTCGAGATTGCCGGAGAAATCGGCGTAGAGAACCGCGCCTCCGTATGTGCCGCGCCGCGCGGGCTCCAGCTCCTCGATGATCTCCATGGCGCGGACTTTTGGAGCGCCAGAGAGCGTGCCGGCAGGGAAGCAGGCGCGGAGCGCATCGACTGCGGTCAGATCCGGGCGCAGGCGGCCTTCAATCGCACTCACGATGTGCATGATGTGGCTGTAGCGCTCGACAAACATAAGCTTGTCGACCTTGACGCTGCCGAAGCGGCTCACCCGGCCCACGTCGTTGCGACCCAGATCGACGAGCATCACGTGCTCGGCGCGCTCCTTTTCGTCGTGGAGCATCTCCTCGGCCAGCGCGTCGTCTTTGGCCTCGGTAGCGCCGCGGGGGCGTGAGCCTGCAATCGGCCGGTATTCAACTTTGCCCTGATTGACGCGCACCAACAGCTCGGGCGATGAGCCCGCCAACTCCAGTGGAGGGTCCTCCGGACCTTTTGATCTTTTGAAGGAGGACTTCGGTCCGGACGCCGCCGCCCTCGCGCCCAGCGGCCCCTCCGGCGCGAAACGCAGGAAGAACATGTACGGGCTGGGGTTGACCGTGCGCAGCGCGCGGTAAACCTGAAAGCTGTCCACGCCGGGCTCGACGTCGAAGCGCTGCGAGACGACCACCTGAAAGGCATCGCCCGCGCGGATGTACTCCTTGGTGCGTTCGACCGCGGCCAGATAGTCCTTCTTCGCGGTGCGATGCTTTACTTTGAGTTTCGACGATGCACCCGGCCTCTTGCGGTCCGGCTTTTTGCGGTCCCTTTCCTTTCCGAGGTCCGGAAGCGGTTGCAAAAGGCGCTTCTCCAGCCGGTCGAGTCGCTTCACGGCGCCGTCGTACGTTCGAGCGGCGGCGCCCTTCGATACATCCGCCGTGACCACCAGCATGATCTCCTTGCGCACATGATCGAAAGCCAGCACTTCGTCGAAGAAAAGCAGGCAGGCGTCGGGGACGCGCAGCTCATCCTTCGCCAGCTCGGGCAGCCGCTCAATCTGCCGCACCGCGTCATAGGCAAAGAAGCCGACAGCTCCGGCGGTGAACGGGGGCAGTCCCTGCAGGCGCGCGGGCTTGTGGCCGCCGAGCGCGTCGCGCAGAACGGCAAAGATGTCGCCTTCAATGTTGGTGGTCTTGCGGCCCTCGGTAATCGCGATCTGACGCCCTCGGGCGACGATGCGCTTGAACGGAGTGAGGCCGATGAAGGTGTAGCGGCCCAACTGTTCGCCGCCTTCGACCGATTCGAGCAGAAAGCACTCGCGCTCTTGCCAAGCCGCGCGCAGAAAGGCCGAGACCGGCGTTTCGAGGTCGGCCAGGAGGGTGCGGCAGACGGGTACGAGCGTATGCGTCCGGGCGAGGTCCAGGAACTCCTTGCGGCTGGGCTGGGCGGAACGCGAGGAAGCTTTCACAGCCTAAGTGTAACTGCTGGTGCGCGGTGAGCGCTGCAGTCACCGCGGCGCGGTCGAGAATCGGCAGCTCAAAAAACCTCAACCTGGGCCCGATGGCCGGGCGCCGCGGCAATGCGCCGATCCCGAGTGATCAAAGGAGCGTTCAACTCTTCCGCGAGCGCGACGTATGCTCCATCGTACGCGCTCAAATTTTGTCTGAGCCGCCAGATGCGCTTGAGCAGCAATCCCGGAGGATAGCGAGTCATGCTCAGGGCGCCCAAGTCCTCGATTGCCTCCTCGGCGCGTCTGCTCGCCAGCGCTCCGTCGCGCACAAGACGCCGGAGAACGTGCGCAAATTCCACATCGAGCAGATGCACGGTATGCAAAGATTCCCTCTGGGCAAAAATCCGGTGCTCGATACGCTTTCCGGCAGGAGTTTGGAGCAGCCAGTCGATTGCCGCCGAGGCATCGAGGACAATCATCGTTCCGCGCGCGCCTCGCGCAAAAGGGCCGGAGTGTCGAGGGCGGCCGAGAGCGGTTTGCGCGAATGCAAACGCTCGCGGAACTCAGCGAGAGTAGGACGCTCGGCAATTTCCCGGAATTCCCCGAGCAAATAATCGGAAAGAGACATTCCCAACGTCGCGGCTCTCACTTTGAGAGTGCGGTGAAGGGCCTCGGGGACGTTTCGCACTTGAATCATCTTTGCCATGCTATGAGCATAGTTGCATGTGCAGCACATGTCAAGTCTCGCGACCCAGAACAGCACGAGCTGGGGCGGGTGGCTTCCCGGCTCTACATTTGCGAGCGGAATCCGGGCTGAGACGCCGCGGTGAGCTGTGCGCTTGACGCGACCTCTGAGGTGGCCTAGACTCACTGAGG
>CAZANC010000196.1:0-6738 GCA_964486495.1 uncultured Occallatibacter sp. | reverse complement strand
GCAACCGCCTGCTCAGCGAAATCGACGACATGATCCTGCTCCGCGAGCCGCGCCCGTTTTCGCTCCACACCAGCCGCCAGATCATGCGCATGTTGGGCCGCAGCGACGACCGCTGGCGCAAATACCTTTTCTATTAATCGCCGTGCCCTCCGCGGCAACCGGTCATCGACGGCACATTGCACGCCGGCGCGACCTCTCGATTTTCCACTGCCGCACAAATGCAACTGAGAGGTTGCGCTTCCATGTCGGCTCTTGTTAATATGCAACCAAGAGGTTGCTGATCGTGGAAAACAAGATCGAGAAAACTATCGAGCTCAACGCCCCCGTCGCCCGGGTCTGGCGCGCCCTTACCGATTATCGCGAGTTTGGTGAGTGGTTCCGCGTAGCCCTCGAGGGCCCCTTCGTTCCCGGCCAGCCCGCGCGCGGCCACATTACCTGGCCCGGCTATGAGCATGTCGTCTGGCAAGCCATCGTCCAGAAGATGGAGCCTGAGCGCCTCTTCTCCTTCACCTGGCATCCCTACGCCGTCGACCCCAGCGTCAATTATTCCTCGGAACCGCCGACACTCGTTGAGTTTCGCCTGGAGCCGATCCCAACCGGCACGCGCCTCACGCTCACTGAGTCGGGATTTGAGAACGTTCCAGCCCATCGCCGCGCTGAGGCCTTCCGCATGAACGACGGCGGCTGGACGCAGCAGATGAAGAATATTGAAACTCATGTCGCCCAAAAGCCATAAGCGAGCCCGGTCTCCGCGGCCGCAGCAGGCCATCCTTTTCGCTGCGTTGGGTGACGACACGCGTCTCGCGCTCATGGCCAAACTTGTCTCGGGCAAGCCCGCTTCGATTGCGCAACTTGGCGCGGGCTCGTCTCTTACCCGCCAGGCCATCACAAAGCACCTGCGCGTGCTTGAGCGCGCGGGCCTCGTCCACAGCGTTCGCTCCGGCCGCGAAAGGCAATTCGCTTTCGATCCGCGCCCGCTTGACGCGATGCAGCATTACCTCGATCGCGTCTCCCAGCAGTGGGATCAGGCCCTCGTTCGCCTCAAATCGTTCGTCGAAACCTGACCCCGCTGCTCACTTGAATCGAGTTGCGAGTCTCATGGTCGTTCCACGCGCCCTCAGTACGCCAGCGCCGCCTTCTCGACATTTCCATGCACCCTCTTGGCGCTTATGCGAATCTAGATAGAAGTACACTCGAGTTGTTGCACATCGCACTTCCCCGGCCCTAACAAAATTAGAAAACCCAAAACAACAGAGGAGAAACTGTTGTCCGCGATCGACTCCACATTACCCGCCCTCCCATCCGATCCCGCTGCCAACGGCAAGCGTAACGGATCGGGAGCCGGTGCCCCGCCCGCGCAGATTCAGAATCCGAATCTCGCGCTGCCCGTGGCCTGGAAGCCGAGGGTCAATCCGTGGCTGATCGCAATGTCGGTGGCGCTCGCCGCGTTCATGGAAGTGCTCGACACTTCCATCGCCAACGTAGCCCTGCCGCATATTGGAGGCGCACTCGGCGCAAGCACCGACGAGGCCACGTGGGTGCTCACCAGCTACCTCGTCTCAAACGCCATCGTGCTCCCACTCGGTGGCTGGGCGTCTTCAGTCATGGGCCGCCGCAACTTCTTCGTCTTTTGCATCACCATCTTTACGGTCGCCAGCTTTCTTTGCGGCGTCGCTCCCTCCTTGCCCATCCTCCTGCTCTGCCGCGTCCTTCAGGGAGCCGGCGGAGGCGGCATGCAGCCCATGGCGCAGGCCATCATGGCTGACTCGTTCGAGCCGCACAAGCGCGGCCAGGCCTTCGCTCTCTATGGCCTCGTCGCCGTGCTCGCGCCGTCCATCGGCCCCACGCTCGGCGGATGGATCACTGACAACTTCTCCTGGCGCTGGATCTTCTTCATCAACATTCCCGTCGGCATTCTCGCCTTCATCCTGGTCACGCGCCTCGTCGAAGATCCGCCGTGGATCAAAGCGGATCGCTCCCGCTTGTTCAAAATGGATTATGTCGGCCTCGGCTTTCTCACCCTCGCCATGGGCGGCCTCCAGATCATGCTCGATAAGGGTGAAGAGAATGACTGGTTCTCCTCGCCATTCATCTGCGTCTTCGCGACGCTCTTCATCGTTGGCATCGTCGGCCTCTTCGCCTGGGAATGGCAACAGAAAGAGCCGCTCATCAACCTGCGCCTCTTCCGCTACAGGAACTTCGCCATCTGCTGCTTCCTCATGATGCTGGTCGGCGGCGTGCTCAATGCCAACACCGTTCTGCAGCCGCAATTCACGCAGCAGTTGCTCGGCTATACCGCCACCACCGCCGGTCTCGCTCTCACCTACGGCGGAGTCACGCTCGTCTTCATGATGCCCCTGGCCGGAATTGCCACCGGTAGAATCTCCGCGCGCTACCTCGCCGCTTTCGGCTTCATGATGCTCGTCATCACCTTCCGCTACGCCGCAATCGTCACCAATCTCCAAATGAGCTTTGCCGAGGCGTCGTGGCTGCGCGTCGTGCAGATGTTCCCGCTTCCGTTTTGCTTCATCTCCATTACCACCGCGGCTTATGTCGGAATGCCGAAGGAGCAGAGCAACCAGGTCGCCGGACTCATCAACTTCGTCCGCAACATCGGCGGTTCCATCCTCATTGCCATCACCAACGCCCAGGTCACAAGCCGTGCCATGTGGCACGAGCAGCACCTGCAGCAGGCCATGCAATCCGGAAACATCGGCTTCGACCAGCACAAGCAAGCCCTCACCGCGGCCTTCAACCATGCATTTGGCGTGGCCAACGGCAGCGCCATGGCGCTAGGCCAGATTTACAACCAAATGAAAGATCAGGCGCGTATGCAGGGCTACCAGGACGTCTACATGGAGCTTTCCTATGCGTCGATCATTCTCGTCTTCCTTGCCTTCATGCTGAGCAAGAACCGCCCTGGCGAAGGCGGAGGCGGCGGAGGCGTGCACTAACGCCCGACCTTTCGCCCAACTAAAAAGAATGGGTGCCCCATCCTTCGCCTTTTTTCTGGCGAAGGGTGGGAAAGCACGAACCCGGGTTCCTCTTTCTTCACCTTCCACAAATGGGGTGCCCCATCCTTCGCCTTTTTTCCGGCGAAGGGTGGGAAAGCACGAACCTCAACCGCTCCGGCTTTGTATCAGGGCACGACTTCAGTCGTGCCGTAATCGCGGCACAATGATCGTGGGCTTTAGCCCCCGAAGGAATGCTTTTCCAAACTGACAACACCCTGTGCCCGTTTGCATAGCCCTTTCCTTCCAAACGGCCTATAATTCCTCGCAGATTTCCGCTTAAGTCAAAAGATGCCCGATCGTTGACATCTTGCGAGGAGGCTTTCATGTTGAAGTCATTTCTGCTCTTTTTTGCGGTGGCCCTGCTGGCCATAGCGTGTTTACCCTTGCAAGGCCGCAGTCCGCAGCAAACCGCGCCTGCTCCTGCCCCCGCTCCCGCTCCCGCGCCTGCTCCCACTCCCGCTCCCACTCCCGCTCCCGCTCCCGCCCTCACTCCCCCAGAGACAGTCACGCCCAAGCCGGCTCCGGCGCTCAAGAATCCCGTCAAGCCTACTGCCGAATCGCAAGCCAAGGCCAGGACCCTGTATCGAATGGACTGCGCCATGTGCCACGGGGACAATGGAAACGGCAAGACCGATATCGCCACCAGCATGGAGCTCACCATCGCCGATTGGACCGATCCCAAAACTCTCGCCGGCAAGGATGATGGGGAACTGTTCAACGTCATCCGCAACGGCAAGGACAAGATGCCTCCCGAGTCGTCAGGTCGCGCCACCGACAATGAGGTCTGGAACCTAATCATTTACATTCGCACTTTCTCCAAGTCGCAACCGCAGGCAGCTCCAGCCAATTAGATCGGTCGCATCCTCTTGTGATCCCCATCTTCTATGATCCCCATCCACTATGATCATGGAACGATGGCGACGTTGACTGACTTTCGCGGCAAGTGGGCGTTAATCACCGGGGCCAGTTCCGGAATCGGCGCGGCCCTCGCGCGTGAGCTGGCCGCCCACGGCGCAAAACTCATCCTCACGGCGCGCCGGCGCGATCGCCTCGAAGCCCTCGCCGCCGAGCTCGCCGCCAAAGACCCCGATACGCGAATCGAGACGCGCATCGTTGCCGCAGACCTTAACGATCCATCCGCTCCCGAGCAAATCTTCGCTGCCACCGAGGGTGAGGGCCTCGTCGTCGACGTACTCGTCAACAACGCCGGCCTCGGCCAGTTCGGCGCTTTCACTACGAGCGACGCCGATCAGGAATTCAGTTCGGTGCGTGTGAACTGCGAAGCCGTCGTCCGTCTCTCGCGTCTCTTCCTTCCTCGCATGGTCGAGCGCCGCCGCGGCTGGATGCTCGTCGTCGCGTCCTCCGCGAGCTTCCAACCGCTTCCTTACCTCTCTACCTACGCAGCCACCAAGGTCTTTGACCGATTCTTCGCCCTCGGCGTCGCCGCTGAAGTCGCGAAATTCGGCGTGAAAGTGACGGCGCTCTGCCCCGGAACCACTGAGAGCGAGTTCATCCAGGTAGCCCATGCCGAACAGTTCCTGAACCGTAATCTGCAATCGGCTGAAACCGTCGCGCGCATCGCCATCCGCGCCCTCGCGCGCGGCCAGCGCACCATCAGCCCCAAGCTCACCAGCAAACTCCGCTCGTTCCTCGTCCGCTTTCTGCCCGTCAATTTCATCACCGGGTTCGTCGAAAGGTTCGCGCGCCCAAAGACGTAATTCGCCCTGCCCGTCGCTTCACACTTCAAAGAGGGCCCAATTTGACCCTGTTTTTTCAAGCAGACTGCCCATTTTGGGACAAATTGAGGTGCCATTCCGATAAAAAATGGCCGTTTTCCTACTCCCTCGGGCAAACTCCTCAACTTAGGCCTTGCAACCTTTCTGCAATTTAGGCATCCTACTAAATAATTAGCAGAGGCTTCCCCATACGTCCCGCCAAAGAAAGGCTGTAACTCTCACTTGAGGGTTCTTCGGAACCTCTTCCCAAAATCCCCCCTGGTAACCCTCCCAAATATGCCTCTCGAGCGGGCCCACCGGAAGGTGGGCCCACATGCTCTCTCCGAGCATGCTCCGCCTTCAGAAAGTAACGCTGGCCTCCGGTCGGCTGTCGTGCGAGCGTCCCCGCCCGCACCTCGCGTTTGCCTCTAAAATCGAGAGAAGCGATGCCCTCTCGATTCAGCAAGAAAATGAAATCCGCGTCTTCTTTCAAACCCCGTCTCGCTCAAGCTGGCCTCGTGCACAAGCGCCGCGTCAACACGAGCCACCGGGCCCCTCAACTGGAACGCTTCTCTCCCGACGAACTCCGGCCAGCAGAGCCTATTCCCCGCCTTGCCGCCAACGGCGTCCAGTGGCTGCCAATCCCCGGCTGGGAATTTCCCTGGCTCTGGGCAGGGTTCAGCACGCGCAAGGGCGGCCTCAGCAGGGCCTACTGCCCCGAGAGTTTTTCCGACGTCGCCGACGCGCCCGGCCTGGCCGCCGCCTTGGGCCTGCCCGCCGTCGCGGGCGAGCTGAACCTCGGCTTCGCCGCTTCCCCCGATCGCGAAATCGATCGCGAAACCGTCCTTCGCAACCGGCGTCTCCTCGCCGAGGCCATCACATCCAATCCCGAAACGCCGCTCATCGCGCTCCGCCAATTCCATTCGAACCGCATCGTCGCGGCCGTCAGCGCCGACGCCTCCCGCGCGCATCCGCACAAGGCCGATGGACAAATGACCGCGGACCCCGGCCTCCTCCTCGCCATTCAAACCGCCGACTGCATCCCCGTTCTCGTCGCCGATCGCAAGCAGCGCGCCGTCGCCGCCTTTCATGCCGGTTGGCGCGGAACCCTTAAGCGCATCGTCGAATCCGGCGTCGGCAGCATGCGTCTGGCCTTCGGCTCCCGCCCTCAGGACCTTATCGCCGCCATCGGCCCGGGCATTGGCCTCTGCTGCTACGCCGTCGGTGAAGAAGTTCTCTCGGAATTCGAATCGCAGTTCTCCTACGCGCGCGATTTGTTCCGCGAGGTCTACGACTCTGACCCCGTCCGCCGGAAGTATCCCATGCTCTTTCTCACCCAGCGCGCACCGGGCCATTCACCCATCGGCCCCAGCCTTCATGTCGATCTCGTCGAAGCCAATCGTCGCCAGCTTCTCTCCGCCGGCCTCAGCCCCCAGTCGATTCAAGTCGTCGGCGGCTGCACCGAATGCCACTCCGATCTCTTCTTCTCCCATCGCGCCTCGCGCGGCCACGCCGGGCGCATGATGGCAGTCATCGGCATTCGCGAAGCGCGGAAACACCGCTCCCGCTGACGAGGGAGGAATTTGGATTTGGGGCTTGCGTCTTACGTCAGGAAGCCTTCGCCGCCTCGCCCGGATTCACCAGGTCGCGCAGTTCCTTTGACGGCTTGAAGTAGGGAACTTTCTTGGCGGGAACGTCGACTCTCGCGCCGGTCTTGGGGTTGCGGCCAATGCGGGGTTTGCGCTGGCGGATGCGAAACGAGCCGAAGCCGCGAATCTCGATCTTGTCTCCGCTCTGCAGGGCGCCGATCACGGATCCGAAGATGGTCTCCACGATCACTTCGCCGTCGCGCCGGGTCAAATCGCCCAGCCCGGTCACCTTCTCCACCAAGTCCGCCTTTGTCATCTCCCACTGACCTCCGCTTCCAGCATAACCGGATTGTGCCGAGGAACGCAGGAAAATGCAAGCCCCTTTTTCGAAATTATCCTTTGCGCATCAGCAAGTTGGCC
>CAZANC010000195.1:0-6762 GCA_964486495.1 uncultured Occallatibacter sp. | reverse complement strand
GGCGGTGGAGCGCGCAATAAGACGCTGGTTGCGATGCTCGCCGCGCGGCTGGAACCGATGGGATGCGCTGTGACGACGAGCGAAAAGTTTGGAATGCCCGCTGAGGCCAAGGAGGCCGCGGCGTTTGCGCTGCTCGCGTGGCACTCGTGGCACCGGCTGCCGGGAAACGTGCCCGCAGCGACGGGCGCGAAGCGGGCGGTGGTGCTGGGGCAGGTGGTGCATGTGTAGACGCGATGTGCCGTCCCACCGTTCGCAAAAAACGCGAGAGGACGCGGCACGGGGCATTCGGATTCTCACCCTTGGCGCACAAAACGCGCCAAGGAGGGGCAACATCGCCGGTGCTTGCAATGTGCGGGCCTGGAGACCCGCACGACAGCCGGTCTGGAGACCGGCGCTACAATCAAGCAGCAGATTCTGGCGCGCGATCTGCCAGGGATCAATCTGTGGAATCTGGACACGCTGGTGGTGCATAACCGGCGGCTGACGAATGTAGTTCCTTCGCCGTCAGGCAGTTATACCTTTTTGGAAGCGGCTGCACTCTCGCCGGACTGATTCGGTACAGCGGCGACGCGGAGTTTGGGCGCGCATCGGATTTTTCCACGCGAGGCTCTGCTACCATAGAGCTGACTGTAGTCCACGCGGCCGGACTGAAAAATGTGAGCGCGAAGAACCGATTTGCGTGAGCAACCAAGCGGCCGAAGCCAAACCAAAGGAGAATTTATATGCCTCTTGTTTCAATGCGGCAGCTCCTCGATGAAGCTGCGAAGGGCGGATACGGCGTCGGCGCGTTCAACGTCAACGACATGGAACAGATTCAGGCGATCATGATGGCGGCCAAGCAGACCAAGTCGCCGGTAATCGTGCAGGCGAGCCGCGGCGCGCGGGCGTTTGCCGAGGATTTGTACTTATTCAAGCTGATTCAGGCGGCGGCCGAGCTGAACCCCGATATTCCCATCGCCATGCACCAGGACCACGGCAACAGCTTTGATACCTGCAAGAGCGCCATCGCGCTGGGCTACACGAGTGTGATGATGGACGGCTCGCTGCTGGAGGACGGGAAGACGCCGTCGACGTTTGAGCAGAATGTGGATGTAACGCGGCGCGTGGTGGATTACGCGCACGAGCGCGGCGTGACGGTTGAGGGCGAGATCGGCGTGCTGGGCGGCATTGAGGACGGCCACGGCGCGGGCGGGACTGGCCTGGAGCATGTGACGGATCCCGATCAGGCGGTCGAGTTTGCGGAGCGGACCGGCGTGGATGCGCTGGCCATCGCGATCGGCACCAGCCACGGCGCATACAAGTTCAACAAAAAGCCAGACGGCTCGGTGCTCAAGATGGACCTGCTCATCAAGATTCATGGACGCCTGCCGCATACGCACCTGGTGATGCACGGAAGTTCGTCGGTGCCCAAGGAACTGCAGGACATCATCAATGAATACGGCGGAAAGTTGAAACCGACGTGGGGCGTGCCGGTCGAGGAGATTCAGCTCGGCATCCGCAACGGGGTGCGCAAGGTCAACGTGGATACCGACAATCGGCTGGCCATGACCGGCGCGATCCGCAAGGTTCTGTGGGAGACGCCGGAGAAGTTCGATCCGCGTGACTACATGAAGCCGGCTCGCGAGGCGATGGCGAAGGTGGTGGCGCAGCGCATGACGCAGTTTGGGCAGGCCGGCCACGCCGGCGACTATGCGCCGATTCCGATTACCGAGATGGCGAAGGGCTATGCCAACGGGACGCTCGACACGCGACCTTCGCTGGCAGCCAAGTAGTCTAGACAGCTGAGGATAGAGAGCAAAGCAAATGCGCCACTTCCGGAATTGGAAGTGGCGCATTTTTGTTGGGCGCCGAAATAATTCTATGTAGGGTTTAAGTCGCGCTCAAACGCTTGGTGCTTCCCGTGCTGACGCCTCGTGGTTTTGTGTGGATTACTCGTAGGGCTAAAGCCCCACGCTTTCTCCGTTGGCCAAACGCCGGAGTTCTTCCGCAGAGCCAATAGCCCCACTCTCTTCGAAACGGCACCGGCGTCAAAGACCCAAATCTTCCTCGGTATACTCTCTGTGTTTGGCGCTGCGTTTGGGGTTAGCAATCGGCTTCACTTCGAGAGGCACGACGACGGTCCGCTCAACTTCCTCATTCGTCGCCATGGCCTGCTGAACGCCGAAGGTCATGGCAATCTCGTCGACCTTGTCGCCATAGTGCTTGCGAAGCAGTGCTAATTCGCTGCGTAATTCGGCGCGACGCTCGGGCGTTTCGTCGTTGGAAGCGGCCCATCGCGCGGTAAGAATGATGGAAAAGCGCACCGCGGCCAGCTCTTCGGTCTCATAAGTGAGGAGTTCGTCGCGTGTCTCGAGGACGTACCGCGACGCGGGGCCGATGGTGGCTAAGTCAAGGGGCGCATGAAGAAGTTGTGTGGACACGGCAGTCCTCCCTCCGGGGATTTCCCACGGGGCCGATCACAACAGATCAGGAGGAACCAAGATGACATCGCGAGCTCCGGTCTCATTGCCGGGTGACACCAGCTCTTCTGCTGGATTGGCCTAGTGTCGGAGTATGTACTCGGGACTTCAGTGAGCAAAATCACCCATTATGGGGATAGAACCAACAATTGAACGAGCGGTTCCAGAGCAGGAAGGTTACGCCCAAACTGGGATTTGGGGTAATTCTTTCTGGTTGTGCGGTTTGCGGAGGATTAAGGAAGCGGTCTCTAGTGAACCAGCCCACTGGCGGGCTGCGTGGCCGCCTGCTTGGAAGATTTTCCTTCGTGGGCGGCGTCTCCGTTTTGCATGAGGAGCCAGTAGTGAAAGCCGTCCACGATGGCCATCAGCGCGGCCTGATTCAGGTCGCTGCTGACGCCTGCCGTGACCCATGGTTCGTGGCCGTCGGCGATGAAGCTGACGGTGACGCGAACGTGCGCGGCGGAGTCGTGCGCCCTGACATCGAGCGCGGCGACGGTGAATGTGCCGAGGCGCATCTGGGCCAGCGCCGGGTACGACGAATCGAGCTCGCGGCGGAGAGCTTTGGTGAGGGAGTCAACTGGCCCGGCGCCTTCGGCGCGAGTGGTGGCGACCTTCGAGTTGCCGAGCAGAAGAGTCATGAAGGCTATGGCGAAATGGTCGCCGACCTCGTCGCACTCGTCGAAGACGCGCCAGCTCTTGACGGTGAACCAATCGGGCAGTGTTGATAGCGTACGCATGCAAGCCAGGCGGAAGGAGACTTCGCTGGCTGTAAAGCCGCCGCCTTCGATCATGGCCGGGTTTGTATCCATCAGGGCCTGCGCCTGGGTGGAGTTCAGCGGCACGCCGAGCGACTCCGAGAGGAGCATGATGTTAGCCTTGCCCGACTGCGCGTTGACGCCGATGGTGGGGCTGGCGCCGACAAGCGCCGGATCGGTCCATTGATACGCGCCAGGATTCTTGCGCTCGCTCGAGCCGTGCATGCCCGCCCATGTGCCAAATGCGCCGGGGCCGACGATGGGCGCGCCGTGCGGCGGCTCGAGCCCGAAGGCCGAGTAGGCGGAGTGGGCGAGCGAGGTAAGGCCGGGTAAAGCCGCGGGCGGAACGAACTCCGCTTCGCCACGGAGTTGCATGGCGCCGATGACGGTGGTCAGGTTCACGTTGCCGCAGCGCTCGCCGGTTCCGATGAGCGTGCCCTGGATATGGCGAGCGCCGGCCAGAACGGCGGCGCGGGTGTTGGCGATGCCGAGACCGCGATCGGTGTGACCGTGAAAACCGAATTGCGCGCTGGGGAAATCGCGAATAAGCCCGGCGATGACGGCCGAGACTTCTTCGGGGCTGGAGCCGCCGTTGGTATCGCAGACCACGATGCGGCTGACTTTTTGCTGCACGCACTGCTCGGTCAACTGGCGGAAGTAATCGAGGCTGCGCTTCGTGAAATCCGCGTCTGTGGGGTTGCCGTTTTCGCGCCGGCCGCAACTGGCGTCCATGGCGTGCTCGAAGTCGACGAGAACTTCGAGCCCATGCGATTGCAGGCAGTCGATGGTCTCCCACGTCATGCGCAGATTCTCTTCGGGCGTCGTTTCAAGAGATCGCTCCACGTCGAGCAGGCGCGATTTGACGACAATCACGGCGGCGGGAACGCGGTGCTTGTGGCGGAGGATGAATTTTACGTCGGGCCATTCCTCGACTTTGGAACCACGGCCACGTGAACGCCCGAAGAGGGCCAGCCGCATGGCGCCGGTGTCGACGGAGTCGAGCGCGCCGGTCAGGTCTGAGACAAATTGATTGGCGCCGGCGAATCCAATCTCCGCGTAGCGCACGCCAAATGCGGCCATGCGCTGCAAAAGCAGGACGGCGTTGGGCACGGAGATTTCGAGGTCCGGCTGCTGCAGGCCGTCGCGCAGGCTGGTGTCGAACAGCTCGACTTTTGGGGGTGCGTTTTGGGTCATTTTGTCTTGCGGTCAACGGGCGCGTGGCGTGAAAATTGCCGGAAACACTACGGACAACGCTGCTCAAGCTCGGTCTTCAAAGCCGCCCATGTGATGCCCTCGCGCCGGTCCTCGTCGAGTGTCGCGAGGCGGCTGTCAAGCTCCGCCTGCTGCGCCGCTGTCAGGGGAATCTGGTCGCCCTCCAAACTGTCCCAAAGCTGCGAGATTAGCGCAAGACGCTCCGACGGGGTCAGGCGCACAAGCTCGCCGCTGGTGAGTAATTCCATGCATTAAGAATAGGAAACAACGCGAGGGAAAGCAATAGGGAGGGTGCGCCAGTTCCTTACCCCGCTCAGACCGCCTGCGCGGGAGACGGCTCGGGCGAGGGCGGACTGAGATAGCCGGCTTCCTGGTCTTTGTACTGGAGTTGGTAGAGCTTCCAGTAGAGGCCGCGCTGCGCCAACAACTCCTGGTGCGAGCCCATCTCGCGCAACTGGCCTTTGTGCATGACGAAAATGGTTTCGGCCCTTTGAACCGTTGACAGGCGATGCGCGATGAGCACGCTGGTGCGTCCCTCGACCATGCGCTCGAGCGCGCCACGGATGCGCAGCTCGGTGTCGGTGTCGACGCTGGACGTGGCTTCGTCGAGGATGAGGACGTGGGGATTGTAGGCCAGCGCGCGGGCGAAGTTGATGAGCTGCTTTTGACCTGTGGAGAGCGAGTTGCCGCGCTCGCGCACGGGCTCGTCGAAGCCGTGCGGCAGGGTTTCAATGAAATCGAGCACGTTGACGTCGCGGGCGGCACGGCGCATCGTCTGGTCGTCGATCTGTTCGTTGCCGAGACGAATGTTCTCGCCGATGGTTCCGGAGAAGAGGAAGGGATCCTGCAAAACCACGGCGAAGTGGCGGCGCAGTTCGGTGAGATCGTGATCGCGCAGATCGACGCCGTCCAATAAAATGCGGCCCGCGGTGACCTCGTAGAAGCGCATCATCAGGCTGGTCAGCGTGGTCTTGCCCGCGCCGGTGTGGCCGACGATTGCGACGGTCTGGCCCGGCTCGATGGTGAAGGAGACGTCTTTTAGAATCCACTCGATGCCGTCGATGGCGGCCAGGGCGGCGGAATCGGGAGCGCCGCCATCCGGCGGCGAGGACGCCGCCAGTACAGCCGGTCTGGAGGCCCGCGCTACATTTCTGGAGACCGGCGCTACATGGACTGATTGCGCGGCGGCGACAGCGGCTTTCTGCTCGTCGGTCAGTTTCTGATAGGTAAACCAGACGTGTTCGAACTCAATTCGATTTGAGCCGTCGCCGGGAATCGGATGCGCCGGGCTGACGATCTCCGGCGCCGAGTCCATCAGCTTGAAGATGCGCTCGCAGGCCGCCATTGCCGCCTGAAGAATGTTGTATTTGTCGCTCAAATCCTGAATAGGCCGCCAGAAGCGCAAGGAGTATTGCGTGAACATGAAGAGCACGCCGATGGTGACCGTGGGCGGAAGATGAAGCACTCCAAAGCCGCCGCGCCAGACAACGAGCGCGATGGCCACCGACGAGAGAAAGTCGACCGCGGGGTAATAGAGCGCGTAGGCGAGGATGGTGTCTTTGAAGGCGATCATGTGCTGGCGGTTGACGTCTTCAAAGTCCTTGTAGGCGCGGTCCTCGCGATTGAAGAGCTGGACTACGCTCATTCCGGAGATGTGTTCCTGCGTGAAACTGTTGATGCGCGCAATGGCGGTGCGGACGCGGCGATAACTCTCGCGGACGTGGTCGCGGAAGATGCGCGTGACGACGAGAATGATGGGCAAAACAGCGAAGGCGAGCAGCGCCAGCCACCAACTGATGGCGAGCATGACGATGGCCATGATGATGAGCAGGAATGCGTCATTGACGATGGCCAGCACGCCTTCAGTGAACATGTCGTTGACGGCGTCAACGTCGGAGGTGAGGCGCGTAACGAGGCGGCCGACGGGGTGAACATCGAAGAATCCAACGTCCATTCGCTGCATGTGGCGGAAGATGTCGCGGCGCAGATCGAACATGATCTTCTGCCCGATCCACTGCATCAGGTAAACCTGAATGAACTGGAGGAGGTACGCCGAGACCAGCATGGCGAGATAGATGGCGGCCAGCCGGGTGACGCCCTGCACCGCGCCCTGCGGGAGCACATGCGCGAGCGGGCTGTTGGTGGCCACCCAATGTGCAACGGCGTTGGAGGGATCCAGATCGCTGGCTTGCGGATCGAGGTAGCGATCGACGGCCACCATCACGAGGATGGGCCCGGCAACGTCGCACAGCGACTTGAGAGAGACAGAGAGCGAGGCGATGCTGGCCTGCAGCCAGTAGGGACGAACGAAGTGGCCGAGGCGGCGCATCAGCTGC
>CAZANC010000194.1:0-6817 GCA_964486495.1 uncultured Occallatibacter sp. | reverse complement strand
CGGTCACCGTCCCCGCCGGCGCTCATGTCCACATCCTGCTCGACCGCAAAACACTGACCACCGCCTATCCCCTGCTTACCGTCTCCGGCGGTCACGGAGCGCAAATCTGGCTCACATACTCCGAGGCCCTTTACGACAAAAAGAACCACAAAGCTGACCGCGATGACGTAGGCGACCGCGCCGCTCTCGGCCTCAGAGACAGCTTCCTGCCCGACGGCGGAACCCAGCGCGCATTTCAACCACTCTGGTGGCGCACGTGGCGCTATCTCGACCTCGACATCGAAACCGCCGGCGATCCGCTGACCCTGGAGTCCCTCACGGCAGCCTTCACCGCATATCCGTTCAGAGAGCGCGCATCCTTCCAATCGCCCGGCGAAGATCTCAAAAAAATCTGGGACATCAGTTGGCGCACCGCCCGTCTCGATGCGCACGAAACCTACATGGACACCCCCTACTACGAGCAGCTCCAGTACATCGGTGACACCCGCATCCAGGCCCTCATCTCCTACGCCGTCGCCGGCGACGACCGCCTCGCCGTGCAGGCGCTCCAAGCCTTCGACGCCTCCCGCATTCCCGGCGGCATCACGCGCAGCCGCTATCCCAGTTCCCTTCCGCAGTCGATTCCCACCTTCTCACTCCTCTACATCGGCATGGTGCGCGACTACTGGCTCTACCGCCCCGACCCCGAACCCGCCCGCGCATCGATACCCGGAACGCGCGCCGTAATGGACTGGTTCGCCCGCTACGAACAGCCCGACGGATTGCTCAAGCAACTTCCCTGGTGGAGCTTCGTTGACTGGGTTCCCTCCGGCACCATTCCAACCTACGACGCCAACGGCGAGTCCTGCGTAACCTCGCTTGAATACCTCGGCGCACTCGAAGACGCCGCCGCTCTGGAGAAAGGTCTCGGCGACCCGCTTCGCGTAGCGCACTACCAGATGCGTGCGGCGCACGTGCGCAGCGGCCTATCCACCAAATGCTGGAACGCCCGGCGGGGTCTGGTCGCCGACACGCCCGACCAGAAAGTCTTCAGCCAGCAGGCCAATATTCTCGCCGTCCTCTACGACGTCGTTCCCAAGCAGCAGCAGAAAAATGTTCTGCGCCAGATGCTGGCCATCGAGCCCGGAACCACCCCGAACGGCATTCTCAGCGCGTCCTACTACTTCCGTTTCTACCTGGCCCGCGCCCTCGAACACGCCGGTATGGCCGATGAATACCTGGCCTCGATCGATCCATGGCGCAAGCTGCTCCCGTTTCACTTCAGCACTTGGCCCGAGACTCCCGGCGACACGCGCTCCGACTCCCACGCCTGGAGCGCGCATCCCATCTACGACCTGCTCACGCTGGTGGCGGGCATCGAACCGGCCAGTCCCGGTTTTCGAACCGTGCGCATCGCCCCGCATCTCGGCGCCCAGCGCTCGCTCACCGCAACCTGTCCGCATCCTCAGGGCGACATCGAGGTCGAGTACACCCGCAAAGTCGCGGGGTTCCACGCAAAGATCACTCTGCCCGGCAAGCTGACCGGCAGCTTCGTGTTCAACGGCAAGACTTGGCCTCTGAGACCGGGAGTGAATTCAATCGAGGCGCACTAGAGCCTGCTAACACTACGAGGGCGGTAGCGCCCGGGGCCAATCTACCGTCCTTACGGTCGAGCGTGATAAAACTCCAACATGACAAAGGGAAAGACGCCGCTGGCGCCAGGCCATGTGAACCTGCGCATGCTGGCCGATCATCTGGGGCTCTCGCAGACGACGGTTTCCCTTGTGTTGAACAACTCGCCCAGCGCCAAATCCATCCCCCAGGAGACGCGAAAACGGGTCGAAGAGGCCGCGGAACGGCTGGACTACCGGCCCAACTATTTTGCGCGGTCGCTGCGTCAAAGCAAGTCAATGAGCGTTGGCGTGCTGGCGCCTGACCTGAGTGAGGGCTACTTTACGCGCGTGATGAGCGGCGTGGTGCAGGAGCTGACCGCGGCCCATTATTTCTATTTCACGGCGTGCCACGATTGGAAGCCGGAGCTGATTGAAAAGTACCCCCGCATGCTGGTGGAGCGGGCGGTGGACGGGTTTCTGCTGCTGAATACGGCGATGGAAGAGCTGGCGGTACCGGTGCCAGTGGTCGCCATTTCTGCGCACTGCGCGGCAGACTACGTCACGAATATCGTGCTCGATCACCACATGGCGGTGCGGCAGGCGCTGGAGCATTTGCACAAACTGGGCCACCGGCGGATTGCCATCATGCGCGGCCCTCACGTGATTCCCGACTCGGAGTTCCGCTGGGAGAGCATTCAGCAGGTGGCCAGGGAGATGGATTTGAAGCTCGATCCGGATCTGGCGATCCGCATCGACGCAGCAGGATGGTCAACGAAGGACGGGCAGCATCCGATGGCGCCGCAGATCGGCTATGAACCGATGCAGGCGCTGCTCGAAAGAACGCGCGACTTCACCGCGGTGTTTTGCTTCAATGACATTGCGGCGATCGGCGCCATTCGCGCGCTGAAGGACGCGGGGTTGAGCGTGCCGGGAGACGTTTCGGTGGTGGGGTTCGACGATATTATGTCGGCGGCTTATGCAACGCCTTCTCTCACCACGGTGCGCCAGCCGCTGGCGGAGATGGGCAGGCGCGGTGCAAAGGTCCTGCTGGAGCGGATTGCTGACAGCAAGAAAGCGTTTCAAACCGACATCCTCATGGAATCGGAGTTGATTGTCCGCGAATCGACCGGGCCGGCCAAGAACTCACGGTGAGACGGGAATTCAGCTGCAGGCGGCGGCGAGCCAGCGGCCGATGTAGACCTGCGCGTGAGCTTCTCCGCAGTAGTGGCGCGCGCCTGGCGCGTCGGCGGCTTCTTTGGTCCATTTGAAAACCGTCAATTGGGCGTCGTTGCAACGGATGACGATCCAGTGCTGCGGATTATCGCTCTCTTCGCCGCAGATTTCACATCGATAGATGGTGCCGATCATCAGGCGGCCTCCAGCCTAGATTTCAAATCTAACACGAGCTTCGGGCTCCTTGATTTCTCAGTCGATAAACTGGAGAATTGTGACTTTACGGGAGGGTCTCACGGCCGTGAGAACCAGAGTGACTCTAAGAATCGAAGCTAGCCTGTTACGGGAGGTTCAAGCACTCGCGGCCAAAGAGGGCACTTCGCTCGAGGGCCTGCTTGCATCTCATCTGGAGCAAATGGTCCGCAAACGCAAGCAATTTCGAAACGCGCGTCGGAGTGCGCTGGCGCGGCTCAAGGAGGGCCTCGACCTGGGATGGACACCGCCCCGCTCGCGAGATGAACTGCATCAGCGAACCGGCAACTGATCTCTGATCTCTTTCTTTATTCCAGCATCTGCAGATCGAGCGGTTCGACGAGCATGCAATCCATGGATTGGATGTCGGTGAGCGCGCGCTTCAGTGCGGAAGTCTTGCAGGGCTCGACGGTAACCACGAAGGGGAGAGCGTCGGCCGGGTAGCCCGCTTTCTGAACGATGGCGCGAATGTTGATCTGCTCCTGGGCGAGCGCGGTGGTGATGGCGGCCACGATGCCGGGGCGGTCACGCACGAGGAAGCGGATGTAATGAGGGACCTCGAACTCGTCGCCGAGACGCGCCGGGGCTGAGGGAATTTCGACGCGCCGCGAGTCGTGAGCGAGGGCGAGCAGATCGCTGACGACCGCGACGGCGGTGGGATGGCCGCCCGCGCCGTGGCCGGAAAAGACGACGTCGCCGCCGTAGTGGCCCGTGGCGATGACCATGTTCTCGGTCCCTCGAGACCAGGCGAGCGGCGAGCGCAGCGCGACCAGCATGGGACCGACAGTGGCCGCAATCCGCCCATCCACCTGTTGAGCGCGCGACACCTGGCGAATGGTGCAGCCCAGATCGCGGGCATAGCTGAAGTCGACGGGCGTGATGGTGGTGATGGAGCGCGGCACGATTTCGTCGGGGTCGACCTGTACGCGGAGTGCGAGCCGCATGAGAATCGCGAGCTTGGCGCGCGCGTCGAATCCACCCACGTCCTCGGTGGGGTCGGCTTCGGCATAGCCTTTGGCCTGCGCTTCAGCAAGCACTGTGACGTACTCCGCACCCTCCTCCATTTTGCTCAGAATGAAGTTGCAGGTGCCGTTCAAAATGCCTTCAAGGCGCTCGATGCGGTCGCCTGCCATTCCCTGCTCAAGGCCGGGAATGACGGGGATTCCGCCGGCCACGGCAGCGCCGTATTTGATATGGCCGCCTTTGGCCGCGGCCAGCCGCTCCAGGTCGATGCCGTGATAGGCGATGAGCTTCTTATTGGCGGTGACGACGCTTTTGCCTGCCTCGAGCGCGCGGCGCACCCAGGTTCCAGCGGGATCGAGGCCGCCAGCCAGCTCGACAATCACGTCCACATCGGAGGCGAGCACGGCATCGGCGTCTTCGCTCCAGACGATGCTCGCGGGCGCCCAGGCCACACGCTTGCGCGCGACCTTGCGATTGAAGATGTGAGTCAGCTCGAGGCCTTGCGGTTTGGATTCGACGAGGATGCGCGCCACCGAACTGCCCACTGTGCCAAAGCCAAAGATGGCAATGCGCAGATGGCGCGCGGAGCCGGGCTTGCGCGTGTGCGCGGCGGATGCGTCGGACGGCGGAGCTGAGCTGTGCGCTTGAGGCACTGGATTCTTCCTTTGTTTTGAGCTGGCGGGCAAAACCAGGCGATACGTAAATGATAGCCGAGAGGAGCAGGAAACGAGGTTCGTGATTCGTGATTCGTGAGCCGTGATTCGCGATTTGTGCGAAGTGGATTGTGCGCGGCCCTGATCACTGAACGATGAGCCAGTCATTGTCATTTTCTTGTTGGTGGCTACTTTTTTTGACGCTCAGTGTCTGGTAGCATTGGCTTCAGATGCGGCGCGGCTTCTCCATCTTTCTCGTGCTGTTTTTCTTGCTCGGGCCGCTGTCGGCCTTGGTCGACGGCAGCGCTGACGCGGGCCTGCCGGTGTGCTGCCGGCGGCACGGAGCGCACCATTGCGCCCTATACGCGCAAATCATGGCAATGAGGGCTGGCCGAGGCATCGATCCGACGCCGGGCTTTTCCGCTCCGCTCACTTGCCCGCTCTATCACGGACCGACTTTCTCGATGCTGATGCCACCTCATGCGCTCGCGGCCGCGCTGGCAGGTCTTCGCCCTGAGTTCGCGCGCGCTCCGGCTCCGGCGTTCGAGCGGATGGCGGCATTTTCTGGCCCCAGCCGCGCATACGCCGGTCGCGGCCCTCCGGGAATCAAAAACCGCTAAATCCTGCGTTGAACAACTTGTCCTGATTTTGCTTCCCTGATTTCGCCGGGACAATGGGTTTCGTCCGCTTGATGAAATGCGTGCGCCGATGTGGCATCGCGCTCCAGAAGCGGCGACCGTCTTGAACGCGGGCGATTGCAGGCGCTTCCCCAAAATGGCGTTTCTCGTCGTGCAGTTGCGTGCGTAGTCCGCGACCACGGCTTGTGTTCGAACCGGCTTAGTCCGGAGGTTTTCTTTGATGAAACGTTTTTATCTTCTTGTGGCAGCGCTGTTGCTGGCCGCTTCCCTTCCCGCATTTGCAACGGTATTTGCCAGTGTGCACGGAGTGGTTCACGACCCGCAGCACCGGCCGATTGCAGGCGCGACGGTGATGTTGCAGGCTGCGGATTCCGATTTTGCGCTGCACGCCGCCACGAATTTCGATGGCGAATTCGAACTGCCGCAGACGCCCATCGGCGTGTACCGGCTGACGGTAACGGCGACGGGATTCGCCATCGCCATGCAGACATTGACGGTAGCCTCGGGCACGAATCCGGTGCTGCATATTCCGCTGGAGGTGGCGGGGGCCACACAGTCGGTGGTCGTGAATGGGACGGCCAGCTCGGCCGATACGGTGACGCCGACGACGCTGATCACGCGGCAAACGATCGACGAGACGCCGGGCGCTGACCGCACGATGGGCACGGAGATGATTACCGACTACGTTCCCGGCGCGTACATGACCCACGACATGCTGCACATGCGCGGCGGCCACCAGACAAGCTGGCTGATCGACGGCGTGGCGATTCCCAATACCAAGATCGCGTCGAACGTGGGGCCGCAGATCGATCCCAAGGACATCGATTCCATGGAAACCCAGCGGGGCAGTTATGACGCCGACACTGGCGACCGCACTTATGGAATGTTCAATGTGCTGCCGCGCAATGGATTCGAATTCAATCGCAACGGCGAGTTGATGCTCTACGCGGGCGATCTTTATACCGGCGAGGCGCAGGTTGCGTTAGGCGACCACTCGGAAAAGAGCGCGTGGTACGCAAGCGCGACCGGGTCGAGGTCGAATTACGGGCTGGCCACGCCTGTGGCGGCCATCTATCATGACGCGACGAACTCCGAGAGCGGGTTTGTGTCGCTGATCCGCAACCAGACGCCGAAGGACCAGTTGCGCGTGGATGGGCAGTACCGGCAGGATTTCTTTCAGGTGCCGTACGATCCGAGCCAGGACGACTACGAATGCCCCGGCGGGAACATGGGCTATTACTGTTCCTGGGGCCTGCGCGACACGCAACGCGAGCGCGATTCGTTTGCCATCGCGAACTGGGTGCACACGATCTCGCTCAGGGCGCTGATTTCGGTGGCGCCGTTCTTCCACTTCAACCAGTCGGAATACGATTCGCTGGCAACGGACCAGCCGGTGGCAACGACGTGGCATCAGCAATCAAATTACGCGGGTGCACAGGCAGATGCGCGGCTCGATGCGGGCCCCAATGCATTTTTGAACAGTTTTTCCGGCGGGATGTACTCGTTCTACCAGAAGGAAGACGATGTGTTTGGAGTGCAGGTGAAC
>CAZANC010000193.1:0-6855 GCA_964486495.1 uncultured Occallatibacter sp. | reverse complement strand
GATGCAGCGCCACGGGATTGTCTTTGTATGTCTCGGCAGCAGTGGCAAACTTGTCTGCAATCTCCGTTTCTGCGGTTCCCAAAATCACGCGGGCGCGCCGCTCGCGCTCTGCCTGTGCTTCGCGTGACATCGCATCCTGCAGGTCCGGAGGAATTTGCACGTCGCGGATCTCGACCGACTGTACAGTGATGCCCCAGGGATTGGTCTTTTCATCGAGGATCTTCTGCAATTCCTGGCCAAGCGTCTCGCGCTCGGCGAGCGCCTGATGGAGGTCATGGCGCCCGATCGACTCTCGCAGCGCGGTTTGCGCGCTCATCGTGATTGCATCGTCGTAGTTCTCAACCTCAAGGATCGCTTTCTCTGCGTTCCATACCATCCAGAAAACGATGGCATCGACATTTACGGGGACGGTATCGCGCGTGAGCGTAGTCTCAGCGGAAACGTTTGCCACGCGCACACGCTGATCGACGACCTGGCTCAGAGTCTCAATTACGGGAACAATCAGGAAGATCCCCGGCCCGAGGAGGCCCACATAATGACCGAAGCGTAGCTTGATCGCCTTTTCCCACTGTCGGACCACCTTGATGGCAAAGAGAAGATAGAGGCCAACAAGCGCGCCCGCGAGGGCTGGGGCGGGTTGGCGAGTGAGAACAGTAGCGAGCACGCCTGCCGCGACGCAGACCAGGAATGCGGCAACCGCAACTCCATTGAAGTTCTGAGTGGTGATTTTGGGCGTCATTCTTTCTCCTTCAGGGCTGACCCCAAGGGCCATGCCCGCAACTGCTCAAGCAAATCGTCAATCGTGAATCCTGCTGCGCCGGCGCGAGACACCGCATCGGCAACAATCTGGCCTAACTGCCGTTCCCGCTCTGCATTTGCGCGGGGAAACTTCTGAGCGCTAATAAATGTGCCAGTCCCCTGGTGCGTCTCGAGCAATCCGCCCAATTCCAATTCCCTGTAGGCGCGGACCACCGTGTTGGGATTGATGGCCAGGTCCACCGCCATTTGGCGGACTGTGGGGAGCTGATCCCCCGTCGCAAGCGCGCCGGCTGCAAGGGCGCCGCGGATCTGATCGATGATCTGCCGGTAGACAGGAACCCCGCTCTTGAGATCGAGTAGAAAGTGGAAGGCCGGCTTGGAAAGGGTGCTCATCGTCGCGAAATCAATGTACTATAAGACTAATACACTGATGCACGAAAGCTGTCAAGGATTTTTTCGGAATTTCAAGGGGAGAGCCTGGCCGCCCTTAGAGGCTCTTGAGATAGGAGACGATCTCCGGGCTGGTCCATTCCTGAGGCCCGACGAATTTGCGGCGGATGATTCCCTGGCGGTCGATGACGTAGGTCTCCGGCCACATATCCGTGTGATAGAGCTTCGCGGCGGATTCCGTGGGGTCAAAGACCGTGATGAGGTCGACGTGATCTCGAACAATGAAATTCGAATAGGCGGTACGATCGTCGTCGATGCTTACCGCGAGAATGGCAAGATTGGGCTGTTCATGGTGGAGGGCGAGGAGCGAAGGCATCTCCTCGACGCACGGCATGCACCAGCTTGCCCAGAAATTGAGCAGGACAACCTGGCCGCGGTAGCTGGCAAGATGAACGGTGGACGTGCCGTCGGAGACGGTGAAGTCGGGCGCGGGCTTGCCGGTTTGCGCGGGATGCGAACCGCGATTACACGCGGGCAGAAGGGCTAACGGAATCAAGAGCGCCAGGATGAGGCAACGAGGAAACCGCACATCCTTATAATACGGAGCGTAAGTCCGGAAGAAAACGGTGCGACGCAATGAGCAAGGATGAGCCGAATCGGAGCGGGACGAGAACCTGGACGCCAGTACTGGGCCTGGCCGATCCGGCGGAGGACTCGGGTCCAACCTCCGATTGGCGCGACTGGGCAGGCAAGACCGCTCCGGGAACCGTCTTCGACCAGCCGGAGCCGGAGACGCTGATCGAGCTGACGGTGATCGTTCCGGCGCGTAACGAGGAGGAATGCCTCAGCGAGTGCCTGCAGTCGCTGGTGAGCCAGTCGGAGGACATCTTTGTGCTGGGCCGTGACTGGGAGCTGATCGTGGCAGACGATCACTCGACCGACCGGACGGCCGAGATCGCGCGCGGCTTCAACGGCGTCACGCTGCTCGAGGCGGGCAAACTGGAGACCGGCTGGACGGGGAAGGCTAACGCTGTTTGGACGGCGGCGCGGCGCGCACGCGGCCGCTGGCTGCTGTTTACCGATGCAGATACGGTGCACGAGCCTGGCGACCTGCGCAGGGCACTGCACGAGGCAGAGCGGTACAAGGTGGGCATGTTGAGCTACTCGCCGCGGCAAATTGTGCGCGGGCTGGCGCAACGCTCGCTCATGCCGCTCGTTTTTTGCGAGTTGGCGCTGGCTTATCCGCCGGCCAAGGTCTCTGACCCCGCCCAGCGCATCGCCGCGGCCAATGGCCAGTTCCTGCTTGTCGAGCGGGAGGCTTACCGGCGGCTCGGCGGCCACCCCAGCGTGGCCGGCAAGGTGCTGGAAGACGTGGAGCTGGCATTCCTGGCCAAGCGGCGCAAAGTGGGGTTGCGCTTCCGCTATGCCGACGACGCCGTCTCCGCGCGCATGTACCGCAGCACGGGGGCAATGATCGAGGGCTGGACCAAGAACCTGACGCTGCTCTTCAACAACGCGCTCGTGCTGGCAGTCTTCAGGGCCCTGGATTTTGCGCTGCTCTTCGGGCTGCCGATCCTGGCCTACGAACTGTGGAACGCGCGGCTGGGAGCGCACGGGCTCGAGTGGCTTGGCGCGGGATGGGTTCTGGCGCTGCTCTGGTTGCGCACGCTGTTTCGGTTCTATTCGCGGGTGGCGAAGTCGAACTTCCCCTTCCTGGATTGCGCGCTTGCGCCCCTTGGTCTGCCGCTCTTTGTGGCGCTGCTCTATCGAAGCTGGTTCCAGCACCGCATTCTCAAGCGCGTAAGCTGGAAGGGGCGGGAATACAGGGATTAGGAGCGTAGGGATTATAGACGTGGAAAACAGCAGGGAACTGAGACGACTTTCACGTTGAAAGGGAGATCACTTTGAAAAGTGCATCGGCGGTGCTCGCAGTTACGCTGGCACTATTTGACGTGTCTTCGTTTGGTCAAAACAGTGCGTGGAATTATAGCGTCGAGAAGAACGTGATGGACAACAAAACCACAGAGTTTGCGATGGTCGATGGTGACAAGACGACCCTCGTCGTACGCTGCGAGACCAACTGCGAGGTCTACCTGAAGTTGAATGACACGATTTTTGCTGATCAAACATCCGTCCGAGTAAAGTTCAACGCGTCAGCACCCAAGCGTTTTTCCGTTTCCAGAGGAGAAGGTTCAGACTCACTCTTCTTTAGCCAGCCACTCGAGTTCCTTCGTGGCGTCCGCGACAATGGCGGATACGCATACATCGAATACTCCCCCTACGAAAAAATTCCTGAAACCGACAAGTTGGGTGTCTGGAACTTACCGCCATCAATTCTTGCGAGGCTGAAGGGAAAATAGGGATTGGGCCGCGGCCAGTAGGCCGAACGATCGACAAGGCACTGTTCCTTCTCGATTGAGTGAAACCTTAACCGTGCGCCGGAATCAAATGGGTAGGAGTGCCATGATCTTTCTAACGCGGCGTGCGACATTTTCCGCATCGCATTACTACTGGAATGACTCCTGGCCCGCGGAGGAGAATCAGCGCGTTTTCGGGCGTTGTGCGAACCGCAACGGCCACGGCCACAACTACACGCTGGAGGTGACCGTGGGGGGCGAGCCTGACCCTGTGACGGGCTTTGTCGTCGATCTCAAGTGGCTCAAGGACGCAATGGAACGGGAAGTACTGGCAGCATACGACCACAAGCATTTGAATCTCGATACGCCGGAGTTCAAGCACGTCATTCCGACCACGGAAAACATTGCCATTGCGGCGTGGAAGCGGCTGGAACCGGTTGTGACCGCAGCGGGCGGAGCGCGGCTCAGCCGCATCCGCGTTTATGAAACGCCGGAGATCTTTGCCGAGTATCGCGGCCCCCACGAGCCCGGGGCCCCCAGCGAGCGGCCTTTGGCCGCCGGGGTGAAGGAACAGGTCTCCGTTCGTGGGGTGAAGGACAGAGGTGAGGCGTGAAAGCGTACTTTGGCCGCCGCTACATGCTCAGCGCGAGCCACCGGCTGCATACGCCGGCACTGACAGCGGAAACAAACCGCGCAACGTACGGAAAGTGCAACAACGAACACGGTCACGGTCACAATTATTTCGTTGAGGTTCTGGTAGGCGGCGCGGTGGATGCGGAGACGGGAATGGTCGTGGACCTGGTGGAGCTGGATAAAACGGTGCAGGCGCGCGTTCTGGATCGATTCGACCACGCCAACCTGAACCTCGATCCGCTGTTTGCTGATCGCGTTCCGACCACGGAGAATTTCTGCAAGGCGATCTTCGATTTGTTGCACGACGTGTTGCCGGCGGGCGACCTGGAGCATGTCCGCGTGGAAGAGACGGAAAACAATTTCTTTGAGTGTTCGGCGAGAGGACAAAGACGATGGCGCATCCAATTGCGGTGAGCAAGCCCGTTCGTGGGGCGATCGAGGCCGACGAAGGGCTCAGCGGGATCAGCACGCAGGAGATGTATCGCGAGATTCTGAGCCGCCTGGGCGAAGATCCGGATCGCGACGGCCTGCGCGCGACCCCGGAACGGGTAGAAAAGGCGATGGCCTTCCTCACCAAGGGCTACGATCAGGACCCGAAGCGCGTGCTGCACGGCGCGCTATTCGAGGTGGACTACGACGAGATGGTCATCGTCAAGGACATCGAGATGTTTTCGCTCTGCGAGCACCACATGCTGCCCTTCTTCGGCAAAGTGCACGTCGCATACATCCCCAAAGGCAAGGTCATCGGCCTCAGCAAAATTCCACGGCTCGTTGAAATTTTCGCAAGGCGCCTGCAGGTGCAGGAGCGGCTAACGCGGCAGATCGCGGACTCCATTCAGGAGGCCATTGCGCCGCAGGGCGTGGGCGTGGTTATCGAGGCGCGGCACCTTTGCATGATGATGCGCGGCGTCGAAAAGCAGCACTCGTCCACAGTCACGAGCGCCATGGTGGGCTGCTTCAGGCAAAAGGAGACGCGCGCAGAGTTCCTGTCACTCGTGCGGCAGCCGGGCACCGGCATCGTCTGACGCGAACACCGCGGCAGGGTATTTTTCAAGTGTGCGCTTCAGATCCCCTGTGCAAACGGTATCGACAGATACTTTCCGCGAAGCCTGTTGGCCGCCGCCAGCGCCTGGTGGAATTTACGCCTGCTCGTCTCGCCAATGCGCGTTACGAGCGCGCCGTCCCGCTCCGTGTGCAGCAGCTCCCGCGCAATCTCCTCCAATTGCTGCCAGTCGTGCCAGTCGCCGATGAGGCGCTGCACGTTTCCCAGCGTCTCCACCAGGCCGGAATCGACGTCGGCTGAAAGCTGCAGGATGTAACGCAGCTCTTTCACCTTCAGCCGGAAGGAGTGGATGTTCTCAGCGTCGAGCGGCGGCCATTCACCAAGCTCGCGGACTACTTTGATCGCCGCAGAGTGGACCCCTTCATGCGAGTGGGCGGGGAATCCATTGAGGGATACAGTTTTTTTCTCTGGAGCCAGTGCGGTTCGAATGTACCTGGAGTACTGTTTCAGGTTTTCCCGCGCCGTGTTGCGCCGGCGGCCGAGCACGCGACGCAACACTTCGGCGTTCTGCTGCCGCGCAATCTGCAGGTGATCGAGCAGGCGGGTGAGGGAATCACCGGCCACGTAGCGCGCCAGCTTGCGCGCGTTCACGATCATCACGTCCATTTCGCGCACGCCGCCTGCCGCCTTGCGTATCGGTTCAATCGATTTAAGGACGCGCCGCGATTCCTTGCCCTCCACCTGCGCCAGCACGGAGACGATTGCCTCAACCCTTCGCGTGGTCGTGCGCAGCCTGTGAACCTCCTCGGGCGGGGGATCGATGGGCAAGCTTTTGAGCGTCTTGCTCAGCTCCCGCACCGCCTTGCGCGCGCGTTCCAGTTCGTCTGCCATCTCTCTCCCTAGATTGGGGCGTTACCGGCCGGGTTGGCAAGCGAACGTGCACCTACTAAAGTGATGATGTGAACGGGCTTCTCGTGATCGACAAGCCGGGTGGGATGACCAGCCACGATGTGGTCAACCGGCTGCGAAGGGTCACAGGGGAGCAATCAATTGGCCACCTCGGCACGCTGGACCCCATGGCCACCGGGGTTCTGCCTCTGCTGATGGGCAAGTTCACTCGCCTCGCGCAGTACTTTTCCGCCGCTGAAAAGAGCTATGAGGGAAACATCCGCTTCGGATTCGCGACAGACACCTATGACGCCGAGGGAGAGCCCGGGGGCCCTGACCGATGGCTGGAAGTGGCCGCGAATTTGACGCTCTCGCAGGTACAGGCGGTCGCCACACGGTTCCACGGCGAGATGGAACAAATGCCGCCGCAGTTTTCAGCCAAAAAGGTCGACGGGCAGCCCGCATACAAGATGGCGCGCGAGGGCAAACCGGTACAGTTGAAGCCGGCCCGCGTTCGGATCGACGCCTTTGTGATTCAGGCCTTGGAGGGCCCCGAGGCCAGCTTTACCATCGACATCAGCTCCGGCGGGTATGTTCGTGCCGTGGCGCACGAGTTGGGGTGTGACCTGGGTTGCGGGGCACACCTGAGCGGCCTGCGGCGCACACGGGCGGGCGCGTTTGCGCTGGCCGACGCGCACAAGCTGGAGGAACTTGAGGCCCTGGCCGGAAATGCCGGGGCACTTGAGAATCTGTGCGTCCACCCGCGCGCGTTGCTGCCGGAGATGCCCGCCGTGACCGGCGACGGCCAGGCGCTGGGCCGGCTGC
>CAZANC010000192.1:0-6889 GCA_964486495.1 uncultured Occallatibacter sp. | reverse complement strand
CTCAGGTTGGGGGATGGGCAGGTCGGCGAGCTCGAGGGCTTCGGGTCCGCCTGCGTTCTGGATCTGGACGGCTTTCATGACTTGCTCAAGGATCAACCCTGAGGGTGGGCCATCGCAAGCGAATAGAAGATCCGATTTGAAGCCTAGAGGGTGTCGTCTTTGCTCTCCGAAAGCAAGGTCCGCTCGTCGGCGGATTCCAATCGCACCAGGCGGTCCACAGTGTAGGAGGTGGAACGCTGGTTACTGTAGTAGTGGCGCACCTGCAGCTCGCCGAGCAGGCCGAGAGCCAGCAACTGCACGCCGCAGACGATGAGCACCGAAGCGATGACGAACATCGGCCCGTGCTGCTGCATTAAATCCATGTGGGGATTGATCAGTTTCAGTCCCAGCAGGATCGCGGCCATGACGCTGCCAACAAACATGGCCAGAATTCCGCACCCGCCGAAGAAGTGCAACGGCCGGCTCATGTGCTTGAGCAGGAAACGAATGGTCATCAGGTCAAAGAAGACCTGCACGGTGCGGCCCAGGCCGTAATGACTCCTGCCGCGCACTCGCTTCAGATTGCGGATGGGAATCTCGCAGATGGATGCGCCGTGAAAACTGGCGAGGGCGGGAATGAAGCGATGCATCTCGCCATAGAGCGGAATATTCTGGATGACTTCGCGGCGATAGGCCTTGAAGGTGGTGCCGAAATCGTGTATGGGAACGCCGGAGAGGCGCGCCATGATCCAGTTGGCGCAGGCGGAGGGAACGCGGCGAAAGATGAAATTGTCGATGCGTACCTTGCGCCAGCCTGAGACGACGTCGTAGCCTTCGTCGAGTTTTTCAAGAAAAGCGGGAATGTCGTTGGGATCGTGCTGCAGATCGCCGTCCATGGCAAGAATAAAGTCGCCCGAGGCGTGGTCAAAGCCGGCAGCCAGGGCAGAGGTCTGGCCGAAGTTGCGGCGCAGCTTGACGACCAGGACGCGGCTGTCAACGGCGGCAACCTCCTCAAGGAGCTTGTACGTACGGTCGTTTGACCCGTCATCGACCAGAATCAGCTCAAAGGATTCGTCCGTTTGTTCCATGACTTGCTTGAGCCGCGCATACAGGATGGTTACGTTCTCTTCTTCGTTGTGGAAGGGAACAACGATCGAGTATTTCGCCATATTGCTCCTTTAGACGCTTTGGATACGCGAGGGATGTCGGGGCGATCCCTTAAAGCGAGACGGATGCAGTTTGCGCCCGGATTCGGAGACTGGAGAAGAGAACCACCGGCACGGCCGGCCTGGGAACTACGGCTGCGCCTCCAATTCGCCGAGCATCGTCTGCATCTCATTGAGGGCATGGCTATTACCGCTGCGTGCGGCACAAGCGACACCGGCTTTGAGCCTTTCGATCGCCTGTTGATTTCTGCCCGCGCCCGCCAACGTCTGCGCGGACATGAAGTAGCCAGCAGTGTAATCCGGATCGTTGGCCAGGAGCTCATCAAATTCTGCGATCGCAAGGCTGGTTTCGCCACGGCTCGCCAGTTCCATGGCGATCCCGTATCGGGCAAAGCTGTTTCCTGGGTCAAGCGCGAGAATCTCTTTCAATCCTGCAATTTTATCCATCTGGCCTGTGACCGGGCCGATTTCTGTCGATCGGACCGAGGGGGATTTGCGGTTTTGGCGCGGATTGCCCAAACTGGAACATGAGAGATGTGCAAGAATTCAGAACCGAGGCCGCCGCAGATTCTATTTTAACTGGCGAGCGATGAAGACGGCAAAAAGAAGCAGTGGAAATGGAGAAAGCATGAGCAGCCCAGATCTTCACTCCAAGGTCGATCTTCACCCCAAAGTCGTGCTCCACCCCAAGGTGCGCACGGTGGCGAGCACACAGTCAGAGAAGACCGAGATTGTGCTGCCCAACGACACCAACATGCTGGGCCATCTGCTGGGCGGGCGGCTGATGCACTTCATCGATCTGACCGCGGCGATGGCGGCGTACCGGCACTCGCGCAGCAATGTGGTGACGGCGGCGATGGACCATATCGATTTCATCCGTCCGGTGCACCTGGGCGATCTGGTCACGTTGAAGTCGAGCGTGAACCGGGCGTTTACGAGCTCGATGGAAGTGGGCGTGAAAGTCTGGGCAGAAAACACACGGACAGGAGAAGTGGCTCACGTGGCCAGCGCGTACCTGGTGTTTGTGGCCATGGACGAGCAGGGGCGCGTGCAGAAGGTTCCGCAGTTGAAGCCGGAGACGCCGAATGAGGTCCGCCGGTACGAAGACGCGCTGCGCCGCCGGGAACACCGCGAGCGCGAGAGCGTGCGGCGCTCAGAGGGAAAGCTGGCCGTGGCGGCGCTGGCGGAAGCAGAAGAGAAACGCTGACAGGCACGGCGCGTAATCTGAAACGGTGCGGCGTCCGAACTGAAAGATAAGGAGCAACGAAAACGATGGCTCATTCCCATGCCATGCCTTCGCCGGTTGCATTGCCCGGCGTTTCGAAGATTGTCGCAGTCGGTTCCGGTAAGGGCGGCGTGGGCAAAACCACGGTGGCCGTGAACCTGGCGATTGCGCTCAGCAAGCTGGGCCAGCGCGTGGGGCTGATGGACGCCGATGTGTATGGGCCCAATGTGCCGCTGATGATGGGCAGCTCGCAGCCGCCTAAGGTGGGCGCGGGCAACATCATCGAGCCCAACATGACGCACGGCCTGAAGACGATCTCCATCGGGTACATTTCGCCCGGCGACAAGCCGATGGTGATGCGCGGGCCTATGCTGCACCAGATCATTCGCCAGTTTTTGCAGCAAGTGAACTGGGGCGAGCTGGATTATCTGATCGTGGATCTGCCGCCGGGGACGGGCGACGTGGCGATCTCGCTGGTGCAGACCGTGCCTCTGACCGGCGCGGTCATCGTGTCGACGCCCAGCGACGTGAGCCTGGAGGACGCGCGCAAGGCCCTGGAGATGTTTGCGCAAGTGAACGTGGAGGTTCTGGGGATTGTGGAGAACATGAGCCACTTTACCTGCCCGCATTGCCACAACGAGATCGACATCTTTTCGCGCGGCGGCGCGGAGCGCACGGCCAGGCAATTCAACGTGCCGTTTCTGGGAGCGATCGAGCTGGTGCCGGCCATTCGCGAGGGCGGCGACCGGGGATTGCCGGTGGCGCTCGCCGGACCGAAGAGCCCGAACGCGGCGGCGTTCTATACCATCGCGGAAAAAGTGATGGAGCAGGCAGAGAAGGCGGCGGCAGCGGCGACGGACGTGATCGAGATCAAGTAGGTTCTGCTACCGCGCGCCGGCCACCTTGCTGCGACGCAGCCAGGACCGCAGTGGCTTTTGACGGCCGCGCTTACGGAGCGAGAGAAGCACCTTTTGTTCGGCGGCGGGCAACGCGGAGAAGGGCGTAGCCTCGGCCGTGTCCGCAGCAGCGAGCTCTCGCACTTCTCCATCCGCATTCGTCAATGGTTTGCGCTTTGCCATACCGTTTCTGAACTTGCATGCAGAAAAGCGGGGCGAGTGCCCCGCTTTTCATTCCCGTTTTTCAATTGTGACCCGCCGGCTACTGCCAGTGGCCTTCGACGAGAACCCAACCGTCGCCGCGCCGTTCCCAGTGATGGGCGACCCAGACGGCGTGTTCATGCGGCGGACGCACCCAGTGGCCATGAACCCAGATATAGCGGTGGCCGTCCCAACGGTGATAGCCGTCGTTCCACACCCATCCATCATGCGGTGGATGGTCATGATGCTCAACGATCGGCGGAGGCGGCGCAATACGGACGACGATCTGCGCCATTGCAACCGCGGGAGTGAGACACAGAGCGAGCAGCCCTGCCAAAAAAGTCTTTTTCACAGGAATCGTTACCTCCGTGGTTTGGATCTGCCGGAATCGGGGAGCCTTTTCCTGGCGATTAATGATAACAACCCAAGGGCCGGGGAATCGTTGCGCTGTTGAAAAAAAGCTCTACCGGGAAAGCTTTCCGCCGGATTAAGATGCGGGCCCGAGCCGGATGGTTAACCGGCGATTGCAACCGGTTCTCTTGGCTGAAAGACGTTGCCCAGCCGCTGGATTTGCGCACCGACGCCGATCAGCTTCTCTTCGATGCGCTCGTAGCCGCGATCCATGTGATAGACGCGGTCCACGATGGTCTCGCCCTCGGCGACCAGAGCGGCCAGCACCAGCGAAGCAGAGGCGCGCAGATCGGAACACATGACGGCGGCGGAGGTGAGCCGGGCCGGGCCGCGAACGGTGGCAGTGCTGCCGTCGACTTTGATGTTGGCGCCCATGCGGACCAGCTCCTGCACGTGCATGAAGCGATTCTCGAAGATGTTCTCGCTGACCAGGCTGATGCCCTCTGCCTGCGTGGCCAGGGCCATGTACTGGGCCTGCATATCGGTGGGAAAACCGGGGTATTCTTCAGTCGAGATGTCGGCGGCGCGAAGATCGGCGGTCGCGCGCACGCGGATCGAATCGGGACCGAGCACGTCAAGGCGCGCGCCGGCCTCCTGGAGCTTGGCGATGACTGCGCCGAGGTGAGCGGGGTTGCAGTTGGCGACGATGAGGTCGCCCGCGGTGATGGCGCCGGCAATGAGGAAGGTTCCCGCTTCGATGCGGTCGGGATTGATGCGGTAGCGGGCCCCGTGGAGGCGTGCGACCCCGTGCACGCGGATGGTGGCCGTGCCCGCGCCTTCGATCTGAGCGCCCATCGCGTTCAACAGCGCAGCGAGGTCGACGACTTCCGGCTCGCGTGCGCAGTTCTCCATCAGCGTGTCGCCCTCGGCGAGCACCGCGGCCATCAGCAGATCTTCAGTGCCGGTGACGGTGATTTTTTCGAAGACCAAATGCGCGCCGCGGAGACCGCCCCGGCGGACGCGGGCCTCAAGATAGCCGTGCTCCTGCGTGATGACCGCGCCCATCTTCTCCAGGCCCTTGATGTGCAGATCGATGGGCCGGCCGCCAATGGCGCAGCCGCCGGGCATGGCCACGCGCGCCACGCCGGCACGAGCGATAAGGGGCCCAAGCACGAGCGAGCTGGCGCGCATGGTCTTGACGATCTCGTAGCGCGCGACGGGATCGGAGAGCGTGCGGCAACAGATGGTGGTTCGATCCTGCAGCTCGCCTTCGCGCAGCTCGACTTCTGCGCCCATGGAGGCCAGCAGGCGCTTCTGGGTTTCGATGTCGCGAACCTGGGGAATGTTTTCGAGGGTGACCTCATCCTCGGTAAGGATGGCCGCGGCCATTCAGGGCAACGCCGAGTTCTTCGCGCCGGAGACGCGAATGGTGCCTACGAGCGGATTGCCGCCGCGAATAACGAACTTGTCCATACGAGTGCGGGCTTTCAGCCTTTGGACGGGTGCGAGCTCTCAGCTTTCAGATTCAAGCTCTCAGCGCCCGCGTGTCAATGCGGAGGAATTCGAGCGGGAGTACGAAGGTACGGGTCGTCGACGATCCTATGGCGAGAGAATCATCCACCGGCCCAGCGCGATTGGCAGGCTTTTGGCTCTGGTTGCGGACAGTCCGGTCCGGCGCGGGGATCGAGCCGGCGGCAGGCCGATTAGTTCGACCCCTTGAAAGTAGGCGTGAACCGGGAGGCGAACGTTTGCCCAACCGAGGTGAATCTTACGGCGCTCCAGCGAAAAGACTCCGTGGTTCGGAGCTCGGGGCGTTCGCTGGGTTCCCGAGTTGGTTGCGCTGGTCTTTCCCAATTGGTCGCCGTGCGCCGTTCAAGTAGTTGACTGCAGTTCATTGCCCGCCTCCTCAAGGGAACCGCGGCTTTCGCCGCACTCCCGGTTTTCCAAACAGAAGCTAGTTTCCGGTTTGAGCCGCGGCAACAAGATGGAGCGGCTCATCGAGCGTGAACAAAAGGACTGCGCCGTTGTCCAGCGTAGCCTGCGGATGATCCATGAGTAAGTGCACCGTGATGAAGCTGGCGCCGATGATGCCGCCCGCGAGCGCGCCACCGGGACCGCCGATGATGGCGCCCGTGACCACGCCGGCGCCGGTCCCGGCCCCGTATTCGATTCCGACTTTCTTCATGCGAGAACCGGGCGTTACGTCGCCCTCACCGCCGACGCGGTCATGGGAGCCGGGCGCGCCGGTGGTCTGGGCGAAGAGATGGTAGCGTGACCCGTCGGCGAGAATGACGGTCTCGGGCCGCAGGCGCATCGATCCGTGGCCGCCAAAGTGACCGCTCGATACCGCGGCAACCTTGCCGTCAATCTCCGACCCGGCGGGAATAAGGACCTGGCCGTCCTGGATGACGTCAGAGACAACGCGCGTGCGAAACTCGTCGCCGCTCTGGCTCATCGCTGTCGACAGGCGATCCATCAAGCGGACGCGAATTAGAGCGCCTTCGCCGAGAGTGCCGGGCGGCAATGGGCCCGGGTGAACGATGTCGCCGTCGGGATCGCTTGCGGGCAAGCGCTGGTTCAGCGCGGGTGCACCGGATGTGTCGGGCGCCACCTGCACGATCCCGTCATCGGTGCCGTCGGCCGCGTTGGCAGGGATTGTATAGAGCGACCCGTCAAGAGAGTGCTGTGCTGCCTGCGCTTTCGGTTCGGCAGCGGGCTGCGCGTCGGGTTGCGCGACCATGGGATGGCTGGGGGAGGGCTTGGCTACCGGCGCAGCTTCCGGCGCGGGTGTGGTGATGGTGTCGTCGGGCGGAGGGCTGGATGTGCCCGCGTATGGGTTTGGCTGGCTTGCCTGCTGCGCTCCCAACAAAGCGGCTGCTGCAGCCAGAACGCCAGAAACAAGAATGGTCCGTTTCATCCCGATCTCCTTTTCTCAGGCAAAGGTCACCTTACCTGCGTTAGACCCTGCGGAGACGGGAAAGTTCTGCGTTCGCGGCCCTCTAGAATCAGCCGCAATCGGAAAACTACCCAATTAGAGCGTAGCCTGAGATTCGACAATGGCGAATAGGTGG
>CAZANC010000191.1:0-6935 GCA_964486495.1 uncultured Occallatibacter sp. | reverse complement strand
CCACAATCACGTTCAGGAATCTCGGCCCATGCACGCCCTTGATGCGCGTCATCTCGATGTCCGCCGTCGCACTAGGCCCGGAAATCCAGGTAACGAGCCGTGGCAGGGCCTTTCCGCCATCTTCCCTTTGTCCCTTGGTCCGTGCCTTCTCGTTCCCTTGGTCCCTTGGTCCCTCGGTCCCTGCATTCCCGCAGCGATCAAAATACTCGGGCAGCGTCTCCACAATCTGGCTGGCCCGCACAATGCACAAGTGCCAGTCCGGAAGCAGGGTGATTACCCGCCGGCCTTCCGTCGCGGAGTGATGCAAGACGATCGTGCCTGAATCTGCCACGCCGCAAAAACAGGCTGTCATCACGCCTTCGGCCTTCTCAATCTCTGTAGCTGTCAGACCGTGGTCGATATCGCATTCGAATCCGGTGATCTGCCACGCAGCCGTAACCAGCCAGGCGTTCGGAACTCCGGACGGCGCAATAAATCGGCGTCTGCCGCTGGCCTCGATTTGCGCAGCAATCGTGGCCCCAAGCTCCTCCGGCGCGCACTCGACTACCTTGGCATCGTATTCGCGAAGGCGCTCCATAAACAGTTCCTGACAGGCCCTGACGGTCAACTCGCCGCGCACTTGATAGTCGCGTGACACCCGCCCATAGCGCTGCGCATCTTCTTCCGCCGTTGCTGCGGGACTCCCCGCGGCGGCCCGGATACGGCCGAGAATAGCTTCGCGGGAGGAGGATGTGCTCGTTGTCCCTCCGCCCCGCTGTTCCCTTGGTCCCTCGTTCCCTTGCCCCCTTGCACCCTTGCTCCCTCGCTCCCTTGCTCCCTTGCTCCCTCGCTCCCTTGCTCCCTTGGTCCCTTGGTCCCTTGCTCCTTCGCTCCCTTGCTCCCTGTTTTTCGCCCACCATTCGTGAAAGGTCTGCTCCGGCAGCCCGCGCAGATCGCGCGTCTGGGTCCACTTGGCACCGATGCCCGGCAACGCGTGGATCCAACCGTCCTTGCGCGTGAAGAGGCGCAGGGCGATCCGGCCCATGCGCTGCGCCGCGTGAAACAGCCACGCCCGCGAAAAGATCAGGTTCGCCGCGCGCAACCCGAGATACAACGGATCGAAGAACCGCAATGCCTGCTTGCGCTCCTGATCGGTAACGCGCGCGCGAAGCTCCAGCAGTACCTCCGGGATGTTGATCTTGACCGGGCAAACCTCGTAGCACGCGCCGCAGAGTGAAGAGGCAAAAGGCAGCGATTGCGCGTGCCGCATCTGCTCAAGCTGGGGCGTCAGAATGGCGCCAATCGGACCTGGATACACCGACCCATACGCGTGGCCTCCGGTCTGCCGGTACACGGGGCAGGCGTTCAAACACGCGGCGCAACGGATGCAGCGCAGCGTCTGCCGTTCCGTTTTGCGGGCGAGAATCGACGAGCGTCCATTGTCGAGCAGAACGACGTGAAATCTCTGCGGCCCATCGCCCGGCGTCACGCCAGACCAGAGCGACGTGTAGGGATTCATCCGTTCGCCCGTCGCCGAGCGGGCCAGCAGTTGCAGCATCACCTCAAGATCGGCGAATCGCGGCAGCACCTTTTCGATTCCGGCCAGCGTGATCATCGTTCGCGGCAACGTGAGGCACATGCGCCCGTTGCCCTCTGATTCCACCACTGCCACCGAGCCCGTCTCCGCGATCAGGAAGTTCGCTCCGCTGATTGCCGTCGGCACCGAAAGGAATTTCTGCCGAAGATAATTCCGCGCCGCCGCCGTCAGCGCCTCCGGCTCGTCGGAGAGATTCTCAATCCCCATGCGCCGGGCGAAGATCTCCCGCACCTGGCTGCGATTGACGTGCAGCGCGGGAACCACGATGTGCGAGGGCTCTCCCTCGCCGAGTTGCAGAATGATCTCCGCCAGATCCGTCTCGTAGGTGCGAACGCCGTTGGCCTCGAGAAATGGATTGAGTTGAATCTCTGCCGAGGTCATCGTTTTGATCTTGATGACCTCATCGGCCTTCTCTTCGCGCAGAATTTTGAGAATGATCTTCCGCGCATCGGCCGCATCCAGTGCCCAGTGCACCGTGCCGCCGGCAGCCGTACACCTCGCCTCGAATTGTTCGAGGTACGCACCGAGATCTTGTAGTGCCTCATCTCTAATCCGAGAAGCTGCCGAACGGAGCGCCTGCCAATCCGGCTTCTCCGCTACCAGCCGCGCGCGCTTGGCTTGAATCACATCGATGGCGTGAGCCACATTTCTGCGCAACTGCAAACTGCGGAGCACCGGCAGCGCCGCTACGGGAAACGGTGGCGCAAGCGCCGGATCGAGAATCGGACGGTCGATAACCTCGTGCTCCGCCATCACCTCGCGCTCCGCCAGGACTTCGTGCTCCGCCACAACCTCGTGCTCCGTCACTGCACTCATCCCATCAACTCCACGGGGTGATCCTCGGTGCTGGCCAGAATCTGTGCCATGTGGATCGTCTTCATTCCTGCATTCTGGCGATGCAGCGCTCCGCCAAGGTGCATCAGGCAGCTATTGTCCAGAGCCGTGCAGAACTCCGTGCCCGTCCGCAGCACGTCCTCGAGCTTCACCGCCAGCATCGCCGACGAAACCTCCGCGTTCTTCACGCTGAACGTCCCGCCAAATCCGCAGCAGCGATCCAGATTCTCAAGCGGCACGAAGCCCAGCCCACGGACCTTGTTCAGCAGCCGGAATGGCCGATCGCCCAGTTGCAAGGCCCGCAGCCCATGGCAACTCGCATGGTAGGTCACGCGATGCGGAAAGTACGCGCCCACATCGTCCACGCCCAGCTTGTCGACAAGGAACTCGCTCAATTCGTGGACCCTCGGCACGAGCGCAGCGAACTCCTTACGGAGGGCCTCGTCTCCAAGCTCCTCAAAGAGCCCGGAATACTGATCGCGGATCATTGCCACGCACGACGATGACGGAATCACGACCACCTCCGCATCGGCGTACAGCTTCACCAGGCGCTTCGCCTGGCTGAAAGCCTCGCCCCGGAATCCCGTATTGGCATGCATCTGGCCGCAACACGTCTGGCCTCGCCGGAATTCCACCTCAACGCCGAGACGCTCCAGCAAGCGAAGTACCGCGCGTCCGGTCTCGGGAAACAACGTATCGTTATAACAGGTTATGAAAAGCGAAGCGCGCATGCTGCCACTCCACAAAATGCCTTTGTTTCAATCAAGGAACCGAATGATATACCGTTGGAAACCAATTGTCTATTGCAATTGCGACCCTCCGCCCGCTGCTTTCACCCGTCTCGCCGCGGCAAAACATTCCCAGCGGACCGGCGCTGCCAGGCTCACCGAATTCGCCTGCTCTGACAGCTCCCAAGTCGCACCGGATGCTCCAGTTTTCGGTCTTTCCCGGCCCCAGTCCTTCAACCTTCCTCGCTTAGTCGCGTCTAACTCTCCGAGATCCGGGGTTTTATCTGTCGAAGAAGCCTTTTCTTTGTTCCTCATTCAGAGTTAAACGACCACGATGTACCGAATGCCTCTTTGCGGCATTGGCATTCAAGCAGAGAGGCCATGCCGCTTGCACGACCGGGAGCGCGCAGTTGGAAGGTACACGTCGCCGGCACCCACCCAGGTTCCTCGGGCCATCCGTCCTTTGTATGATGAGTTCGTCGGCCAATTCGGTCGGACTGTTCGAACGGATCCGGTGTTTCGCCGGGTTTCTTGCTCTTAAACGCAACTCCACTTCTGCCGCTCGCGGTAACTCTTCCGGTTTTCAAGGGTCTCTCTCAAGAAAGGATCCAGGACCTCACCAATGATTCATTCGCGTATGATCCATTCGCGTTCGCTTCCCCTGTGCGTGTTGGCCAGTGTCTTCTGCTTTTCGGTTGCCTCCCAGGCACAACATGTCGGCCCAGCCGTCCGCATCGTCAACTCAATCGACGAAAGCCAGCGGGTCACGCTTACCCACACTGTGAGTCCACTAGCCAACGCTGCGAACGACCGTGGAGCCGCGCCCGACGGCATGCAGCTTGACCGCATGCAGCTCGTCCTTGAGCGAAGCCCCGCCCAGGAAACCGCGCTCCGCCAGCTCGTCGCGCAGATGCACACGCCGGGCTCGGCTAGCTACCACCAATGGCTCACCCCGGACCAATTCGGCGCCCAGTTCGGATCCTCCGACCAGGACATCGCCACCATTGAATCCTGGCTTGGCAGCCACGGTTTCGCCGTCTCCAGGGTGAATCCAGGCAAGGCAACCCTTGAGTTCTCAGGCAGCGTGGCTCAATTGCGCGACGCCTTCCACACCCAGATTCACAAATACGTGGTCGACGGTGAGACCCACTACGCCAACGCCAACGATCCCCAGATTCCCGCGGCGCTAGCCCCCGTCATCGGCGGATTCGCCTCGCTCAACAACTTCCGCCCCAAAAGTTACGTCAAGAAGCTTGGCGAAGCTTCCCTCAATCCCACCACGCATCAGGTCACGCCAAGCTGGACCTGGGGCAACAGCTCCGGCGAGAATTTCGTCCTCGCGCCCGGCGACTTCGCCGTTCAATACGATCTCAATCCGCTTTACACCGCCAACGTCAAAGGCGCCGGCCAGACCATCGCCATCATCAACGACTCCAACATCAACGTCGACCTGGTCAATCAGTTCCGCACGCTCTTCGGCCTGCCCGCCAATCCGCCCCAGGTCATCATCGACGGCAACGATCCGGGCGTGGACGGCATCAACAATCCTGACGGCCCCAACGGCGACTCCGTAGAAGCCTATCTCGACGTTGAGTGGTCCGGCGCAGTGGCTCCAGGCGCCACCATCGATCTGATCGTAGCCGGCGACACGTCGCTCGAGAGCGGCCTCATCCTGGCCATGGAGCACGCTGTTTACGGCAACGTCGCGCCTGTCATCAGCCTCAGCTTCGGCGAATGCGAAGCCAACCTTGGATCCACTAACTCGTTCCTCAACGGCCTGTGGGAGCAGGCCGCCGCACAAGGCCAAACCGTCATGGTCTCGTCCGGCGACAACGGCTCTGCGGGCTGCGACAACGATAATACGCAGGAATACGCGGTCAGCGGCCAGGCTGTCAGTGGCTTCGCCTCCACGCCCTACAACGTTGCCGTCGGCGGAACCGACTTTTACTACACCGACTACGCCACCGGCGGCGCCAGCATCGCCAATTACTGGAACAAGACCACCAGCCAGTTACCGGCCGTTTCCATCAAGGGCTACGTTCCCGAGCAGCCCTGGAACGACGGCCCGTACGGTCTGGACATCTTCAACCAGTTCACCGCGGATGGCAGCACGTCTATAGCAGGCGGCAGCGGCGGCGCAAGCAACTGCGCCACGGGAAGTGGCACAACATCGAATGGAGGATGGGCCGCGTGCACGGCAGGCTACCCCAAGCCCTCATGGCAATCAGGAACCGGCGCGACCAACGACACCGTCCGCGACCTGCCCGACGTCTCGCTCTTTGCCGCCAACGGCGACAACTACAGCTTCTACCCCATTTGCGCAACCGACGGAGACTGCCAGACCGCGGGACTGGGCAGCAACCTGGTCCAGATCTTCGGCGTAGGCGGCACATCCGCCTCTTCACCCGCGTTCGCCGGCATGATGGCGCTCGTGGTTGAGAAATGGGGCCGGCAGGGCCAGGCCGACAACATTCTCTATGCATTGAAGACGCAGTATCCAGCCGCCTTCCACGATGTCACCGCCGGAACAAACTCCATGCCCTGCGAGTTCGCGCCAACAGTCACGCCGAATTGCATCTCAGCAGGCGCCAACGCGATCGTCCTGGGCGGAACGATCACCGAGGGCGCGATCGGATCCGGTACCACCCGCGAATACAACGCCACTGCCGGTTACAACCTCGCCACCGGCCTTGGCACCATCGACGCGAACATGCTGGTCACGGACTGGCCAAAAGTTGTCCTGGCTTCGTCGGCCACCACGATGACCGCGTCCAAGACCAGCTTTGCTCACGGAACCCCCATCACGATCAGCGGGACGGTCACCGGCTCTTCGCCCACCGGCAACGTAGCGCTGATGACCGACAGCACAGAGCCGGTCAACCAGGGCCAGGCAGTCTTCTCGCTCAGCAGCGGTTCCTACTCCAATACCACGGTCAATACTCTGCCAGGCGGTACCTACCACATCTGGGGCCAATACGGCGGCGATTCCAAAAACGCCATGAGCACCTCCGCGCCGCCCATCGAGATCACCGTCACGCCTGAAACGCCGGGCATGGACCTCAACCTGTTCAACGCGGCACTCGGCCAGTACTACACCTCCGCCTCCAGCCCCGGAACTTCGGTGGATTACGGAAGCCAGCTCATGGTCAGCGCGCTGGTAGGGCCTGCCTCGCAGATCGCCAATCTCCAGAGCTGCGACGTCCTGGGCACGAACTGCAATCTCCTGGGCAACTTCACCATACCCACCGGTACCGTCACGTTTACCGACAACGGAAGCCCTATTAATACCGCGGTCATGAATGCCGAAGACGACGCCGAGTACAACGCAGCCTTCGGCGTCGGTGCCCACTCGGTGAGCGCAACCTATAACGGCGACCAGAGCTACAACAAGATCAGCGCCGCGGCGCCCATTGCCTTCACCGTCGTCAAGGACAATCCGGACTTCTTCTACAACGCCTCCAACTTCAATGGGTCCGGCGACATCATCAGCGGCCAGCCGACGGTCTTTACCGTCATCGCCGAAAACGGCGCCCAGTGCAATGCCAACGTTAATGGACAGTGCACCATTGTTGCGCCCGTGCCCGTCCTGCCGCCCACCGGAACGGTCACGCTCTCAAGCGTGCCCGCAGGCATCTCCGGAACCATAACCCTCAGCGCGGGCGTCGATCCCTCCGACGACGCACAAGCGGGCGTCGGCACATTGACTCTGTCTTCAACCTTGGCGGCGGGCAACTACACCGTGACCTTCACCTACAGCGGAGACGGGAATTACAACGGCTGCTGCAGCCCCGCGGCCA